>DATJTB010000116.1:0-16433 GCA_035503795.1 Methylocella sp. | reverse complement strand
CGACGCACCGGAATCCAACATGGCTCATAGAGCTATCGACTGGCTGGGCCTGGCGCGCGGCTGGGCGGTAGCGGCAGCAGTAGTTCAGGGCGCAGAGATGCGAGCCGCCCTTGAGAACCTTGCGGGGAATTTTGATCCATGGCTGGCTGGGGTCGTAGCTCTGATCTTCCTGTCCTCCACGCGGGTTTTCCGGTACGCAGCAGGCCTTTGGCGTATCGGCCTCATGTCTTGGTGTATACCAGTCGCTCGTCCACTCCCAGACATTGCCGATCATGTCGAAGAGGCCATAGCCGTTGGCAGGAAACTCACCTACAGGCGACGTGCGCTCATAACCATCGGCAGCGAGGTTCTGCCAAGGGAATTCACCGTGCCAGGTATTTGCCATGTGCCGGCCGCCCGGCGTGAGCTCATCGCCCCAGGCGAACTCGGCACCGTCGAGCCCACCGCGCGCGGCAAACTCCCATTCGGCTTCGGTCGGAAGTTCCTTGCCAGCCCAGGTCGCATAGGCCACGGCATCTCGATAGGCGATATGCACGACCGGATGATCATCGAGCCTGCGTATTGAGCTGCCCTTGCCATAGGGGCGGCGCCAATTGGCGCCGAAGGTAAACGTCCACCAATTCGCGATGTGGCGAAGATCGACCGGGTGATCAGGTGGCGTAAAGACGAGAGAACCAGCCTTGAGCATGTGCGGCAGCGCGCCGGGATAATCCTCCGGATTGGGCGGGATCTCAGCGAAGGTGACGTAGCCGGTTGTGTTGATGAATTTGCGGAATGCGCGGTTGGTAACCGGTGAGCGGTCCATCCAAAAACCGCTGACGGTCAAAGAGCGAACGGGTGCTTCCTCAGGATAATGCCGGTTCGATCCCATACGGAACGTGCCGCCAGGGATCCATTGCATGTCAGCCTGCTGGGGAAGCCTCTCTGGCGCCCGGAGTGCTGACCGCCTCTGAGCTGAGTTGGTGGTCACACTTGCTTTTCCCCATAGTCTGAAACTCATCAAACATCATAGGGCATTGCCAAGGACCGTCAAGAGCGCCAACCAAAATCGCGTTACCTTCGCATTTCCAGCAAATTTTCCTGCCGTCGCAGAGCTGTGGCCGCAACACAACATTGGCCCTCAATCATCCGAAAGGCCGCAAAATGCCCTTCAAAAGCCTTTGTATCATGGCTGCGATATGTATCCCATAAAAATGGTTCTTCCCTGCGGTTAAGCCACTACGCAATCTCTGGAGACCAACCAATGCGGCGGATGCGACGCGAACGCCTAAGTTCCGTTGTCTATAGCACGGGCAGCGTGTTCCTCATCCCAGCAGTCTTGCCTTCATGAGCCTGAACCGGCCTCGCTTCGATCCCAAGGGAGCTTACACCTTTCTCAGCCGGGAGACAGACACCGAAATCACGGGCGCGGCCGGCGCGATATTTTCATGAGTTCGATGTCAAGAATCGGGTTCGAGGCGACGTGGCAGTCGCTTCACTCAGCTTTCCGTTTTAGAGCCATCGGAGCTCTCATGGTATTCACCACGGCTTTGTTATGCGCGTCTTCGTCATCAAGAGCCGATCCTGCCGGCGTGGATGAGAGCCAAGACCAGGCCGGCAGTCAAGATAGCGGCGAAGAGTCCAATCGCACGAACGATGGCCATGACATCACGCGTCCGCAAAACGCGATCGAAGTGCGTTTTCCCGACCAAGGGTCCTCGAACGACACGAGTGAGACGAACGAATCCCAGATGCTCTTGCGGATGACCAGCAGGGTCCCTCTCGATCCAGGCTGGCGGCTTGGTTTGCTGGCCGAGGCTCGCCTCGTCGAAGAGACAACGGCCAACTTTCAGCCTGCGAGTGTCGATCATGAACTCGGTCTCGGCGATGCCGTTTTCCAGGCGTTCGTTGCACATGATCTGAACGAGCGCTGGGCCATTGGCGGCGGAGTCCGTCTTGTCGCCCCGACGGCGGCCGATGAGCTGGGCAGCGGCAAGTGGCAAGTCATGCCGGCGATTGGGGTGCGCTATGCGTTGCCCGAGTGGGGGGCGGACAGCTATTTCGTCCCTGTGGTGCGCTACGCATTGAGCGTTGCTGGCGATCCGGCAAGACGAAGAATTAGTGAGCCGCAGATCGCCCCGACCCTGAACATCGACTTGCCAGGCTCTTGGTTTCTGACGTTCTATCCGAGCAACGATATCCGCATCAATTTTGGTCAGCCCAAATCTGGTCAGACTGGACCGCTGTTCCTCCCCTTTGACGCCCTGATCGGCGCCAAATTGACCGATACGCTGCAAATCTCGCTAGAAGGCAGCGTGCCGATCATCAAGGAATATCCAGTCTACAACTTCAAGACAGAACTGCGCATGCGCATTCTGTTCTAGCGCGCTTACCGCTCGAACGGAATCGTTCGAGCGGTAAGAAATCGCGCAAGATCAAGAAGATGGAGCGAATTCTCGTCGCAAAAGTCTGTCAACTTTTGCGGAATTCGCTCTAAAAGGACTGGCGGAGTTGAATTGCGGAGCTCCGATGTCGGAGTTGGTTTGCCAGCGACATTGAACCTGCGAAGTGAAATCCACGGCCAAGCTTAATAAAGCGGCGGGATCTGGAAGGGCGTGGGGACGTGCCCGAGCAACACTTGACCGGCCGAAAAACCGACCGGTAGATCCAAGCGGCCCGGCGTGCCGCTGCCCTTGCCAAGAATCCCTGCCAAACCTTTGCCTGCAGCGAAGAGGCCTGGATCCAAGTTCAGCTGGCGAAACACCTTGTCGAAACCGGCCAACACCGCATCGAGCTTTCCATTCAAGCGATGCTGCGGGTCGAGATCGAGGCCGCCCGTGGCTTCGAATTGGACTCCACCGCTTCTCAGCCGGGCGGAGGCAATGTCAAGATGGCCCTTCGCCGCGCGCCATTGCTCAAGAAAATCGGCAAAGGTTTGGACGTTGCCAGCCGGAACTTGCGACAGTGTGCCGCCAAGCTGCACATAGAGTGAGTCCTGCATGTTCAGAATCTGGCCAAGGGCCGGAAGCACACCATCATTGACTGCGAAAGTGAAATCATAGGAATTGTCATTGCGGTCCTGGGCCAAGGACAGATGGCTGCGAAGCTCGCTGAAGTGGCCGTCGAGGGGTGGCAAATCGGCGGCACGCCCTTGCAGCTGGACATCAGTCCCCGCAAGGACAAGCTGCTCATAGGCACCCGGCGGACCTTCCAGCTGGACGTAGAGATCCTTCCAATCCAGGCTCATATCGACGGTGCCATCCTCCGTCGTGGCGTCAAATGGCGGCTCCAGCCGAACCAGCAGATCATCCCTGCGCAGCAGCGGTGATGTGGCCTGAAAACCCCGCACGCTTCCCGTCATGACGGCACCTGCGATCCTGCCGCTGAACGCAAGATCGCTGCAACTGATCTCGATCTTGAACGGATAGCCGCCGATCTTCCGATCCGGGCAGCTCCAGTTGCGGCCAAGACGTTCTTCCTGCGCCAGCCAATGGTCGACAGCCGCCGCCGTCTGCCGCGAGACGAAGAACCAGAAAATCGACCACGCCACGGCGATTACAAGCAGAAAGGCGGCGGGAATGAAAAAATGGGAATAAGCGCTCGATCGTTCTTTCATCTCTCTCACCAATGATGACATCGTTTCCTCTCGGTGGGCTGCATGCCTTCCATGCTCTCTTCGCGTCAAGCCGCCGTCAATCGTCCCGTCAGGAGATTGAGCTTAAAATCATGATGCGCTCAAGCCCCATGCTTCGCATGGACCGCAAAACCGCCGATCCTGCTCATCACAAAATAGCCTTTTGGGTCCTTGAAGGGTGTTCGTGTTCGTTCCTTTGCCGAAGAGAATGCCTTTTCTGTCCGTTTCAAGGCCGCTCGAATGAAGCCCCTGCATATTGCGCCGATCGCTATGGAGCTTTCATGCATAACCACTCCTGGACATGGGGGGATGTTCAAAAACGCAATGCGGAATGAATTGCTTTTTAACGGTAAGCCATTAATTAAAATGCGTCGTTGACACGGACGGCTCGCTAGATTTCCCAATGACGATTGTACCCCGTTTTTCACGCCCGCAAGCGCAAGATCCTTTGACCGACCCCTTCGGTCGCCGGATTACTTATCTTCGCCTCTCGGTGACGGATCGCTGCGACATGCGCTGCGTCTATTGCATGTCGGAGGACATGAACTTTCTGCCGAAGCTGGATTTGCTGAGCCTTGAGGAGCTCGACCGTCTCGCTACGGCCTTCATCCATCGTGGCGTGCGCAAAATCCGAATCACCGGCGGCGAGCCGCTGGTCCGCCGCAACATCGAGCATTTGTTCCTTGGGCTTGCCCGTCATCTCGACTCCGGCGCGCTTGCCGAATTGACCTTGACGACCAATGGATCGCAGCTTGCCCATCACGCCAAGGCGCTCGTTGATGCCGGCGTCCGCCGCATCAATGTCTCGCTCGATACGCTCGACGAAGCCAAATACAAGGCCATCACCCGCTGGGGCGATCTCGCGCGGACCCTTTCCGGCATCGATCAAGCCCTGGCGGTCGGCTTGCAGGTCAAGATCAATATGGTCCTGCTCAAGGGCCTGAACGATCAAGAGATCGTTCCCATGCTGGCCTTTGCACATGGGCGCGGCATGGATCTGACCTTGATCGAAGTCATGCCGATGGGCGAGATCGGGGCCTCCCGAAGCGAGCAGTTCCTGGCCATTGACCAGGTTGAGCGGGCCCTCAAGGACAGGTTCACGCTGCGGGAAAGCGGCTACCGCAGCGGCGGGCCGGCCCGCTATGTCCATGTCGAGGAAACCGGCGGGCGGCTGGGTTTCATCACCCCGCTCACCCATAATTTTTGCGAGAGCTGCAATCGCGTCCGGGTGACCTGCACGGGAACCCTCTATATGTGCCTTGGCCAGGCCGATGCCGCCGATCTGCGCACGCCTTTGCGTTCCTCTTCGACCGATGAGCTGCTGCACGCCGCTTTGGATGAGGCGATCGCCCGCAAGCCCAAGGGGCATGATTTCGTGATCGATCGTGACCATTCGGCCCCCACCGTTACCCGGCATATGAGCGTCACGGGCGGCTGAGCAGGGCCAGGCTGTGTCACTAAGCCAGGCCGGCTCTTTTTCCGCAGACTGTTCACAAGCCTTTCCTAGGACGGTGAAAGAGCAGGGGATGGTGAGGCGCGACTCCTGCGCCGTGGTGTCATGCCGGGCCCTTCAGAAGTCCAGCTAAATCGAAACAATCATGGACGCCCTTGACGATCTCTGCCAGTATGCTGCGCAGGAGACTGGCTACATGGACCAACTGGGGGGCGTCCCATGTTTTTCAAGCAAAGTCATCGGTCACGCATCTTTGCTCGTAGCGTCGCAGCAGTTTTCCTGCTTTCTTTTTCTTCAAGCTACGCGCATGCGGGCGAAGCCCAGATCCTGTGGGATAAATTCGGCATTCCCCATATTTACGGCCCGGATCTGCTGAGTGTCGTGCGCGGCCTTGGCTATGCCGAAATGGAAAACCATGCCGAGACGATCCTGCTCAATGTTGCAGCCGCCCGCGGCCGGTCGGCCGAATATTTCGGACCAGGCACGAACAACGCCAACATCACCAATGACATTGCCGTGCGCACCGAGGGGATCCCCGGCTTGGCGCTGACCTGGCTCCTGACGGGTGGGGCCGAGCAGGCCAACATCCTACAGGCCTTCACGGATGGGGCGAATGAATATGCCACGCGTCACAGCAACACGATCAACAGTCTGTTCCAGCAGGTTCTGCCGCTGGTCCCGACCGACATCACGGGCGGCATCATCAACACGGTCCATTTTCACTTCATGCCAAACCAGGACAATCTTCCCGTTTTGATTGAGGCCTGGCAGAACGGCGGCCTTGCCGCGGCGAATTTGGTGGCGTGCAGCCTAACGCCCGGCTGCTCGACAAATGCCGCGGTTGCGCAAAACAATCACCCAGGCGGCTCGAACGGCTGGGCCATTGCACCGGGTAGAAGTGCCTCCGGCAATGCGATCTTGATGGGCAATCCACATGTGCCTTGGGGCAACAATGTTCCCATTCCGCCCGTGAACGGGCTTGGCCTTTACCAATGGATGGAAGCCAATCTGGTCATCGGCGACCCGCAAAATCCAACGCTGAACGCCAGCGGCGTCGCCCTGGCGGGCGCGCCCTTTCTGGGGATAGCCTACAGTGACAAGCTCGGTTGGACGCACACCAACAACACCATCCAGAATACAAATCTCTATGAGATCACGCTGAACTCCGACGGGTTCACCTATAATTTTGGCGGCTATCCCCTCCCGCTGGTGCCGCGCACGGACACCATCAAGATCCGCCAGCCGGACGGCACGCTTGCAAGTCAAACCATCACCATTCTGGCTTCGATCCATGGACCCATCGTCGCCAAACGGGTCGATGCGCAAAAGACCACCAAGATGCTGGCTCTTCGGGTCGCCGGCCTCGGTCAGCCCGGTATGATCAAGCAATATTGGGATATGATCCAAGCGAATAATCTTGATGAATTCATTGCCGCGAACTCGGCGCTGCAAATGCCGTTTTTCAATGTCATCTATGCCGACCGCGATGGCCACACGCTTTACTCGTTTGGCGGCCTGCAGCCGGTCCGGCCGAACGGAGACTGGGGCAAATATTCGGGGATTCTCGACGGATCCGATCCGTCATTGCTCTGGACCAGCACCTTCGGCTGGTGGGAGCTGCCCTACGCCATCGATCCCGATTTGGTTGCCAACAGCAATAATCCACCTTGGACCTCAACCTATCCTCAAACCATCGCCGCCAATAATTTTCCGCCTTATGTTGCGCCCCAGTTCATGGATTTGCGGGCGCAACATGGTGCGTCCTTGCTGCTGTCGATACCCAGCCTGACAGTTGCCGACATCCTTGCCTTCAAAGAATCAACTCACATGCTGCTCGCCGATCGTGTGCTGGATGACCTGATCAAGGCCGCCCTTGACTCAAGCAATCCGACAGCTCTCGCGGCGGCCAAGGTCCTCAGCGCCTGGAAGGCGAACGGCAGCAATTCGGACCAAGCCAGCGCGGGCGCGGTTTTGTTCGAGACTTGGTGGTCGCTCATCTACGACGAGCTCGAAGCGAATCCGGCTCTGCCGCATGACAACACCATCAACTTCTATTCGCCGCATCCCTTATTCACCACAGGCTGGTCGCCCTCGGAACCGCGGACCACGCCCTCCGGTTTGGCCAATGCGCAAACTTGGGTTCCGGATTTGATCACCGCGGCAAATCTGGTTGCCGGGACCGCTTGCGCCAAGCCGCCTTGCCCCCTCAATATTGCCTGGGGCGACGTTCATAAAATCATCCTCGCTGATCACAGCCAGGATTACCAGACGATCAAACTTGAGCCACCGGCCCCGCAAAGCGGCGCCGATGATCCGTTCGGCCCCTTGCGAGTTGTTTATCGATTTCAGCCAGATCCCACCGAGCTCAGTTTCTTCGCTTATTCCGGCGACGGTTATGTGCAAATCGTGGAATTCACCAAGGAGGGCGCAAAAGCCCAAGCCCTGCTTGGCTATGGGAATGCTTCGCGGCCCGGCTCGCCCCATATCACCGACCAGCTTTCCTTTTTCGAGGCCAAAACGCTTCGGCCCGGAACTGTCTATCGCACGCCAGCCGAGGTGATGAGCAATCCGCCCTATTCGAGCGAGGTGGTCTATTGAAGAGCGACAAACTTCGGTGGGCCATCTGACATTGCGGCCACCCTGCTGGGGGCCTCAAGGCTAAGGTTGGGCAACGCGCCGTCTTGTTCCGGATCGCATCCTCATGGGAGGTGATCCTCTGCCATGATCCCCGCTGCGGGACCTCGCGCTGGGGCTGATCCGCGATCTCGGCTTGGCATGGAGCCGCATATCATCGAATATCTCAAATGCCTCCCAACGAAGACGCTGGTGCGGCAGCTCGCCGAGCGGGCCGGCTAGAGGTTGCCTGCTAGCGCGCTTTCCGCTTTCCGCTCGAACGGAATCGTTCGAGCGGAAAGAAATCGCGCAAGATCAAGAAGTTGGAGCGAATTCTCGTCGCAAAAGTCTGTCAACTTTTACGGAATTCGCTCTTGCCGAACCACATTTTGCCGAACCGCATTTTGCAGTAGCCATGGCCGGGTCGGCCGGAATAAAATGAGGGCCGCGATCGGGCGCGAAGCCCCATTTTGAGGTAGCGCACTTATCGCTCGAAGGGAATCGTTCGAGCGATAAGAAATCCCGCAAGCTCAAGAAGTTGGAGCGAATTCTTGTCGCAAAAGTCTGTGAACTTTTGCGGAATTCGCTCTAAGAGTAGGACTCTCCCATGAAATGGCAGGAATTCGGTCGTTCGGAAAATGTCGAGGATCGGCGTGGGCAATCCGGCGGCATTCCGGGCGGTCGCGGCGGCCTCGGGATTGGAACGGTGATCGTCCTCGGTCTCCTTGGCTGGGCGCTCGGCATTGATCCGAGGCTCCTGATCGGCGGCGCCGAACTCGTCAATAAGATGCGTTCAGGCTCGCAAAGCGCTTCCACGCAGCCAGGGCAAACCGGCACGCCCTCCGACGATATGGGCCAGTTCGTGGCGGCCGTCCTCGCGTCGAACGAGACCGTCTGGGCGCAAGTCCTGCCGAGCCAGAAGGGTATTGCCTATAGAAAGCCGCAGCTCGTTCTCTACAATGGCCGGACCACATCGGGGTGCGGCGGTGCGCAAGCTGCCATGGGTCCCTTCTATTGCCCGCTTGACCAAAAGGTCTATCTCGACACGGCCTTCTTCCAGGACATGAAACGAAGGCTCGGTGGGGGCGGCGATTTCGCCTATGCCTATGTCATCGCGCATGAGGTCGGGCATCATGTCCAGAATCTGCTCGGCATTCTCCCAAAAGTTCAGGCAGCGCAGCAGCGCGCGGCACAGATGGGCAATGAGACGACGGCCAACCAGCTCTCGGTCCGCGTCGAACTCATGGCGGATTGTCTCGCCGGCGTCTGGGCCGCCAATCAAGAGCGCAGCCAGCAGTTTCTTGAGCCCGGTGATGTGGAATCGGCCGTCGCGACGGCGCAGGCGATCGGCGACGACCGGTTGCAAAAAGCCTCGCAAGGCGTCACCGTTCCCGATTCCTTCACTCATGGCTCATCGGCGCAGCGCGTCCAATGGCTCACCACCGGTCTCAAATCGGGAACCATCGATTCCTGCAATACTTTCGCGCAGTGATAGCCGCCCGCCGCTCGCCTTGGGCCTTCGTAGGACTCCGCATCCGTCGAGAAGGGTCAATCATCTTGTCTTGAGCGACGAGGAAATATCTGCGCAAGCATCCCCCTGGGAGTCGGGGTGAAGAGGGGCTTGCGCTAACGGTGAACGGCAAGGCTTCCTATTCGGAATGGGGCGGCCTGCCTGAGACGACCTCTGGTCGGGGCACTCCGAAACCGTCCGCTTGCGGGAGAAAGGGTTTCCTATTCCATCGCGGCGGCCTTCAAGATGCAGATCAGCGTGGCCGAGGCCGGCTTGTCCGAAGGATTGCGAATCCTGTGCGGGCGATCGCAACGATAGCGCAGCGTCTCGCCCGCCTTGGCGTGTTCCGTCACGCCGCCGACCTCGACGGTGAGTTCGCCCAAGGTTACCGACAGGCTTTCGACCGAGCCGCGCTGATGGGCGTCTGATTCGAGGACCCCGCCGGGATCGGCGGAAAAATCATACCATTGCAGCCATTCCACGGTCTTGATCCAACCGATGATGGCGAGACGGCACTTGCCATCTTCGGAAAAAAGGATGGGCGTATCACCGCGCGACAGTTTTTCCAGGACGGGCCCATCCTCATTGGCTTGCAATACGCGCTCGATCGAGACATCGAGCGCCTGTGCGAGGCGCCAGATCGTCGCCAATGTCGGGTTGGTCTCGTTGCGCTCGATCTGGCTGATGATGGATTTGGCGACTCCGGATTGCTCGGAAAGATCCGAAAGGGAAAGATTATAGGCTTTGCGTAGCCGCTGCACCGTTTTGCCGAGCTGGTTCGACAAGGCGGCCGCACCGTTCTCCAACCCCTTGGCCTTGTCACGCCCCTCGATTCCCATCGCGTTGCTGCTCTCACTCTTGACTCGACTTTCGCAGGGTCATAGTCGGAAACCGGCTTCCGATCTCAATTTTTCAGATTTGCCAAATTTTTTTTGCATGACTTGGACGAAGGCGTTTAGAATGCCGGAACCTTCGAGCGAGATTCAAGCCTGAGACAGGCCTGTCATGCTGGAAGGGCGGTTTTCCCCAACCCATTTAGGGGTGGTCGCTAGCACCCGAAATTGGCTATGTTTCAGGACCTTCTTGGCAATCGAACCCGGCCTCCGCACCGTCCGTTTCGGCCGCCTTTAGAAGGTCTGACGCTCGCGGTCACGCTTGTCATGCGCGCGCCATAAGAATCTGATTTGGCTTTCACCAATCTTAAGGAATGGGCAGGTTACGCCGGTGAGCCACGAACCAGACGCTGACATTGAACCGACTTATTATCGCGCGCTCTTTCTTTCCGACGTTCACCTCGGCACGCGCGGCTGTCAAGCTGAACTTTTGCTGGATTTTCTGAAGCATAATGATGCCGAAACGATCTATTTGGTCGGTGACATGATCGACGGCTGGCGGCTGAAGCACGGCTGGTACTGGCCGCAGTCCCACAATGATGTCGTGCAAAAGCTTCTGCGTAAGGTGCGCAAGGGCACGCGCATGATTTACATCCCCGGCAATCATGATGAATTCGCCCGCGACTACATCGGCGCCGTGTTCGGTGGAGTCGAAGTCGTCGAGCATGCCTATCATGAGACGGCTGATAAAAAGCGGCTCTTCGTCGTGCATGGCGATCAGTTCGATATTGTCGTCAAGCACGCCCGCTGGCTGGCCTTTCTGGGAGACTGGGCCTATACATTCGCTTTGTGGATGAACCTCTGGCTCAACCGGATCCGCCGCAAGCTCGGCCTGACTTATTGGTCGCTGTCCTCCTGGGCGAAACTCAAGGTGAAGAACGCGGTGAATTTCATCGGAGCCTATGAAGTGGCCTTGGCGGAAGCGGCGCGCCGGCATCATGCCGATGGCGTCGTCTGCGGCCATATCCATCATGCGGTCATCCGCGAGATCGACGGGGTCCTTTACGTCAATAGTGGCGATTTCGTCGAATCCTGCACGGCCATCGCCGAGCATCACGACGGACAACTCGAAATCCTGCACTGGCAGACGACGGCGGAGGAACGCAGCCTTGTCGCTCTTTCACAGAAGCCTCGATCCACGGCAACGGCGGCGGCGTAATGCGGATCCTCGTTGCGACGGATGCCTGGAAGCCGCAAGTCAATGGGGTCGTACGCTCGCTTGAGTCCATCGCCAAGGCCGTACAGGAATTCGGTTCTGAAATCGAATTCCTGACTCCTCAGGGCTTTGCCACTGTTCCCTTACCGACTTACGGAGAAATCCGGTTGGCGCTTGCGAGCCGCCGAGCGGCCGCTAAGCGGATCGACAGCGCTGCCTTCGATCATATTCATATTGCTACAGAGGGGCCGATCGGCTTGGCCGTGCGCCGCCATTGCCTTCATGTGAAGCGGGTTTTCACCACCAGCTATCACACACGTTTTCCCGAGTATATCTCGACCCGCACAAGAATACCGGAAAGCTTCACTTATGCCCTGCTGCGCCGGTTCCACAATGCTGGCAGTGGCGTGATGGTCTCCACGCAATCGCTTGCCAACGAGCTTGGCAGCCGCGGGTTCCGACGCTTGATGCATTGGTCGCGCGGGGTTGACCACAGCGTTTTCTCGCCCTCGAAAGCGGTTGCCATCGATCTGCCCCGGCCGATCTTTCTTTATGCTGGGCGGCTGGCGCCGGAAAAGAACGTCGAGGCTTTCCTGGAACTGGACTTGCCAGGTTCCAAAATGGTGGCGGGTGACGGGCCTTCGCGCGCCGCTATGGAAGCGCGGTTTCCGCAGGCGCATTTCATCGGCACCCAGAATAGCGAGGCGCTGGCCGCCCGCTACGCCTCGGCGGATGTCTTTGTGTTTCCAAGCCGGACTGATACTTTCGGCATGGTTCTCATCGAGGCCATGGCGTGCGGCTTGCCCGTGGCGGCGCTGCCAGTACCCGGGCCAAGCGACGTGGTCGGAGAGAGCGGCGCCGGTGTGCTCGATTTTGACTTGCGGGCGGCTTGTCTTTCCGCGCTCGATATTCCACGCGAAAGGGCACGGGCCCATGCGCTCAACTTCACCTGGGCGAAAAGCGCTCAGCAGTTCCTCGACAATATCAGGCTCGCCAAATCCGCTTCGCCGGACTGCGTCGTAAAACCGTCCGAGCCGCCGGAAGCCTCTGCTGCGTGAGGGCCTCCGAGCCCGCCATTTTGGCGGGGCAACCTCTCTCGTATCGGGTGTTCCGGTCCTAGATCACGTTTCATGATTTTGGATCGAACCGATCCAAAATTATGAAACGTGATCGATTCTCGTGATTTAGAGCGGGATGCGAGCGCAAAACCGCTTCACACTTTTGCTCATCCCACTCTAGAAGACAGTCAAGCTCGAAATCCAGCCAATTCGCCATTCTGTCCCCGATCAGGCGACTGGGTCTTCCTTTGCCAGCAAGAGCGTCCTCCTCTTTGCGCGGAGGACCAAAATGTTTCCCGTCACTTTGGTCCGGTTTTATGCTCCGATCGGACAAGGACCAGCGCTGCTGGGACGGGCGGGCCTTGGCTGCCAGAACTTGCTATAAGCCTTCCGGCTTTCTTGGCTTTGCCGGCGATGGCGCGGAGCGTTCATGTCTCTCGATGTCATAGATCTTCGTTCATTCTACAACTCGGCTCTGGGTGAGACGGCCAGGCGAGTAGTCCACAAGATTGTCCGGCAGCGGTTTTCCAATTGCACGGGCTATTCGATTCTCGGGGTTGGCTATGCCACGCCTTATCTCGAAGTGTTCCGGGAGGAGGCCGTGCGGGTGTTGGCCTTCATGCCAGCCGAGCAGGGCGTGGTAAACTGGCCGCCTTCCGGCTTGTCATCCGCCGCGCTCATCGAGACGCATGCCCTGCCTTTGCCGAATTCCTGCATCGACCGGGCGCTCCTGATTCACGTGCTCGAGACGACCGAACACCCGCGCGATCTCCTCTCGGAAATCTGGCGGACCTTGACGCCGGGTGGGCGTGTGATGGTCGTGGTGCCTTGCCGCTCTGGACTCTGGGCTCGGCTCGACCGGACGCCCTTCGGCCACGGCCGACCCTTTTCGCGCGGCCAATTGGCCGAGCTTTTGCGTGAATGCCTATTTTCGCCGACTCACTGGGCGGAAGCGCTTTACATCCCCCCTTTTCAGCGCCGGACCTGGCTACGCGCGGCCTCTTTCATCGAGGAGATCGGCGTCGGCCTCTCCTTGCCTTGCAACGGGGTTTTCATCGTCGAGGCTACCAAGCTCCTCTACCGGCCGGTGATCGTGCGAAACCCCCTGGCCCATGCCGAGCCGCAGCGCCAGCCCGTGCTTGTTCCCACGCCGGCCGGCATCACGCCTGCTGATTCATGGTGAGCGGCAAGGGCGCAGGGAAGCTGGCGTCCGCTCGTCAGGCCTTGGCCCGAAGCGCCGGCTTGAGATTGAAACATTTGGCCAGAAACAAGCCGCCGTGCAACAGTCCCTCGCCATCGATCCCGTGACCGAGCTGTCTGGAGAGGTGCCATTGACAGCCAATGCCGGCGCGCGCCAATTCGGCGGCCGAAAGGAAAAGCGCTTCGGCCGGGATAACCTCGTCCGCGCCGCCATGAATGAGAAGGATCGGTGGTGGCCGCCTGGAATCGAAGGCGGGCAGGGCCGGATCTTGTTCGGGCGGTAAGACAAGCTCGCCCGAATAGCCGAGGATGGCGGCCGGCGGCGGCACCCGTCGTAGGCCGGCATGCAGGGCAAGCATCGTCCCCTGGCTGAAGCCGACAAGGGCGAGCTTGCTGGACTCGAGGTGGTGGCGGCCAAGTTCTTCATCGAGAAACTGGTCGAGAACCGGGGCGGCCTTGTTGACGCCGACCCAACGTTCATTTGGATCGCGCATGGTCAGGGCGAACCATTGCCGCCCGCCGGGAATTTGGCCGCATAGTTCAGGCGCGTTGGGGGCGACGAAAGCGGCTCCCGGAAGAAGCGCTTGCCATTGCTTGCCGATCGCGATCAGATCCTGCCCGTTGGCGCCATAGCCGTGCAGAAACACGACCAGCTGCTCCGTCACCCGCGATTTCGCCGGAAGCCGCGGTCCGTCAAGCCTTGCCGCCATGTGTTTCGATCCATCGACATTTGGAGGGAGTTGGAGAATGCTGACCGGTCGGCCAGTGTCAACCTCCCGAAACGGCGCACCGGAAAGAGAGCAGGGGTTTGTGCCCGTGCCGTTCCGGCTTAAGTCTTCTACACCGATCAGGAAGACACCCTAGTCATCGGCGGGAAGGCGCAAGCCTACTGAGGGTTTTCAGAATGACAATCCAAGATGGACCGACGCCTGAGGTTAAGATATGGCCTTGCCCTTTTCAAGCCGCAATTTCCGCTTCGCGCCTTCGCCCAATGGCTATCTTCATCTTGGCCATGCCTATTCCGCCCTCTTGAACTTCACTCTGGCGAAAGCCGCCGGGGGACGCTTCCTGTTGCGGATCGAAGATATTGACCTTGAGCGCTGCAGGCCTACCTACGAGCAGGCGATCCATGAAGATCTGAACTGGCTCGGTCTCGTCTTTGAAACACCGGTCCGCCGGCAGTCCGAGCACTTCTCTGATTATGCGGCGGCCTTGGTGAGGCTGTCTTCCTTGGGGCTTCTCTATCCGTGCTTTTGCAGCCGCCGCGACATTCTGGAAGCCGTCTCGCGACGGCCTGGATGGCCGGTCGATCCGGACGGCGCGCTGCTCTATCCCGGCATCTGCAAGGCCCTATCGTCGGCTGCGCGGAGGCGGCGGCTGGTTTCAGGCGAGCCGGCCAATCTCAGGATCGACGTGCAAGCAGCGCTGGCCTTTGTGCACCAGCCCCTGGAATGGCGCGAATTCGCGCCTGGCTTGCCAAGCCGAATGATCGCTGCGGAGCCGACTCTTTGGGGGGATGCGATCGTTTCGCGCAAGGATATTGCCGCGAGCTATCATATCGCGGTCGTTGTCGATGATGCGCTGCAGGGGGTGACAGATGTCGTGCGGGGGGAAGATCTCTTCCTGGCGACGGGACTGCATCGGCTCTTGCAGGTCCTGCTCGATCTTCCCCCGCCGTCCTATCATCACCACGCGCTGCTGCGTGATGCAAGCGGGCGGAAGCTGTCGAAAAGCGCTCGAGCGAAGCCCCTCCGGGCCTTGCGCGAGGAGGGCTGGTCGCCCAGCGAGGTGAAAAAAAGGTTGTCGCCGGCTTCGGTCTTTGTCGCCTCGGCGTGATCGTGACAGCAGATGGGCCTTGACCCTTACAGAGAAAATCAAAATCTGCACCCATGCAGCGATGCACATGCTGGCTTCTGATGGTCGCCAGTCTCTTCAAATCAAATAAATTGTCGAATTTTTTACCTTGGTCGCAATACCGGCGTTTTTTTCCTTACTGTGGCAAGAAATCCACGATTCGGGGTGACGCTCATGCGAATCATTGCTCTTTCTCTCTCGCTCCTGTTTTTGCCCGTTCTGCCGGCTGGCGCCGATAACCCTCCCGTTGCCAACAAAATTCATAAGGTTTTCGATATCGTCCGCAGCGGGGACAAGATTGGAACAGATACGATCGATATCGAGCGTCAGAAAGACACGACGACAGTCAAGATCCACACGGATCTATCGGTCAAGGTGATGTTCATCGAAGCCTATCGCTATGAACATAACTGTGATGAAACCTGGAAGAACGGCCAGCTCGTTTCGTTCAAATCCCGCACCAATGACAACGGGACGAAACATGCCGTCGACGTCACCGTGCTGCCGGACAAGCTGACGATGAACGCCGATGGGAAGACCACGGATCTGCCGAAGACGGTGACGCCCGAAAGCCTGTGGGGCAGGGATGCGATCCATCAGTTTGATGCTTTCGACCCCGACACTGGCAGACGCATGTCGATCAAGGTGGATGACCTCGGCGACGAGGATTTGACCTTGCACGGCGTCCAGCACAAGACTCATCACTACAAGATTGCCGATCAGATTGATAAGGATTTCGCCCGCGACGTCTGGTTCGATGGCGACGTGCTGATCCGCACAAAGATCATCGGTTCCGATAATTCCGTTATCCTGTCGGATCTGCGATAAGGGTCATTCCAAATCGGCACCCGTGTGCGGTGTCGGCCGCAGAACCCGCGCGGCGCGTGGTCAGCGCTCTGACGAACGCACCGAATCGGAGTCCCGACGCGCCGTGCGCGTCATTAGGCTGAACTTCCAATTGTTTGGAACGATAAACTATTGATCTCGCTTTGGATTATTTCGGGCGAGGGGAGGTTACTGGCTACGTTCGGGGTTGACGCCGAGGAGTTGGAAGGCGCGTTGCTGGGCTGGGGTTGGCCTTGT
>DATJTB010000115.1:0-11299 GCA_035503795.1 Methylocella sp. | reverse complement strand
CTCGCACCCTTATACCTTTTCGCGCGGATGGCCTTCCCAAAAATGCTGCTTTACTGGGGCGGGAACCCAAGTGCCAGTGACTTTTCGTGAAAGCCCCCAGCAAGCGACCAAACCCGCACCCGGAATCGACAAGCCGTCTCCGCCCGGACCTTACCGACACATAATCTTTAAAAAGTTTTTTGTATATCTTCAATATTCGGATCAGCGACTCTGCCCACTCAAGCTTTGGGGCATCTTGTTGTGCTCTCCCGATCGCAACTTGATTTTTCGTGCCGGATTCACAGAGTAAAGAAGAACGAATCGCTGAAGGCTCACCTAAGCGACCGCACATGATGAGTATTATTGTCAACTCATCATTCCTCCGCAAAATTGACAAGCGATATCAGAAAGTTCAAAGAGGTCTGATGGGCGTTTCACTGGTGAGAGCCACGACTGGAATTTCAAGGAGCATTCAGTGGGCATCCCCCTTCTGCAAATGGCACAGATCGGCGCATATGTCGTCCGCCAACGCCTTGTGGGACGCCACCGCTTTCCGCTCGTTCTGATGCTCGAACCCTTGTTCCGCTGCAATCTGGCATGCGCGGGTTGCGGTAAGATTGATTATCCAAACGAGATCCTCAATCAGCGGCTTTCCGCGAAAGAATGCCACGCGGCCATCGATGAATGTGGCGCGCCGGTTGTTGTGATCGCCGGGGGCGAACCTCTATTGCACAAGGAATTGCCTGAGATCGTCGAAGGCGCGATCGCGCGGCGGAAATTCGTTACTGTCTGCACCAATGCGCTGCTCCTTGGCAAGCACCTCGACCGCTACAAGCCGAACCGCCATTTCAACTGGTCTATCCATCTCGATGGCGATGCCGGCATGCACGACGAGTCGGTTTGCCAGGTTGGCGTCTTTGAGCGTGCCGTCGAGGCCCTTAAACACGCCAAGGCGCTTGGCTTCCGGGTCACTGTCAATTGCACCCTTTTCAACGATGCCGATCCGTCCCGAGTCGCCCGTTTCTTCGACAGCGTGGCGGCGCTCGGCATCGAGGGAATCACCGTCTCGCCAGGCTATGCCTATGAAAGGGCGCCCGACCAGCAGCATTTTCTCACGCGGGAGAAAACCAAAAGCCTGTTCCGGCAAATTTTTGCCCTGGGCAGGGGAGGGAAGGCCTGGCCTTTCTTCCAATCCGCTCTGTTCCTTGATTTCCTCGCAGGCAATCAAAGCTATCACTGCACGCCCTGGGGGAATCCGACGCGCACGGTCTTTGGATGGCAGCGGCCCTGCTATTTGCTCGGTGAAAGCTATGCGGCAAGCTTCAGGGAGCTGATGGAGGAGACTGATTGGGATTCCTACGGCACAGGCCGGTATGAAAAATGCGCCGACTGCATGGTCCATTGCGGCTTCGAGGCGAGCGCTGTGGACGACGCCTTCAAGCGTCCATGGCGCGCCTTGCGCGTCGCTTTGCGAGGAGTTCGAACGAAGGGGCCGATGGCACCCGATATCCCGTTAAGCCTCCAGCGTCCCGCTGAGTATGTCTTCAGCCGGCACGTCGAGCGCAAGCTCGCTGAAATCGCCGATGCCGAGCGTTCCGGCAAGCAGCTTTCGGCTGCGGAATAGAGCGAAAAAGGCAACTTGCGCATCCTTCCCGATACGCAACAATTGGGGAATCTGGGCTGGGCTGCCGAGGAGAGAGCGGGCAATTGCCCAAAAGGCAATGGAGCCGTCAGGATTTAACGCAACCAAAGCTGCGTGGGGCAAACGCCGCTCAGCGGGATCGGCAACCACGCGAAACGCAGCGAAGGGCAGATTGTGGGTGGCCGCGACTCTCGCAGCGACATGGGATTCCATATCCGCCGCCTGCGCACCTGTTCTGAGATAGAGAGCATGCTTTTCCCCGTAGGTGGCAAGCGGGGCGGAGACGCCGGCAATATCAGCTCTCAACGCACCGCTGGACACGCTCATCAGCCGCTCCGACCAGACAGGATCACAGGCAAAACTTGCCCCATCTTCGCTGATGACCGATCGGGCTATAAGCTTCACGCCGGGCGCAAGCCCCGGCATGAGCCCGCCCGCGACACCGAAACTGATGATCGCCGCGGCCCTGTTCCCGGCGAGCCGTTCAAGGGCGTCCTCAAGCCGACGGGTATCCCCGCCGCACGCAATGGCGTGGACGTGGGGTCCTGCAATGATCCGCGCTTCGGTCTTCAAGCCGGTGGCAGCGATGATCTTGGGGCGTCTCACATCCCCAGCAGGACCGGATGCCTGTTGCCCTTCCGGAGATTGCGATAACGTGCTATCGCCCAAAGCGGGAAATATTTTGCGTAGCCGTGATACCGCAGAAAAAAGACTCGAGGGAACCCCGTCGCCGTGAAACGCTCTTCCGTCCAAAACCCGTCCTCCGCCTGGGTTTGCGCCAAAAAGCGCATGCCCCTCGTGACCGCTTCATCGTCAACCAGGCCGGCTGCCATCAGCGCTAGCACGGCCCAGGCCGTCTGCGAAGGCGTGCTCGGTGCCGGACTATAGCTCGCATAATCCAGCGCATAGCTCTCGCCACCTTCCCCCCACCCGCCGTCGTGGTTTTGGATGCTTTTCAGCCAAGCGGTAGCTTTGCGGACTTCCATACTCTCTAGATCATGCTGCAACACATTCAACGCCGACAGCACCGACCAAGTTCCGTAGATGTAATTCATTCCCCAGCGGCCAAACCAGCTGCCGTCTTTCTCCTGGACCCGCAAGAGATAGGCGAGGCCGCGCGCGACGACCGGACTATTCGCCGATGTTTCACCGAGCTGCCCAAGGAAGGACAGACAACGGGCTGATACATCGGCTGTGGGCGGATCAAGAAGCGCGCCATGATCGGCGAAGGGAATGTAGTTAAGGTAATCATGATCATTATCCGCGTCGAAAGCGCCCCAGCCGCCATTCGCGCTTTGCAGGCCCTCGATCCATTCACGGGCCCGCTCGATGGCCCCCCGATACTGTCCTCCTGTCCGATCGGCCCGGTCCATCGCCATGGCCACGACGGCGGTGTCATCGACGTCGGGATAGTGTGCATTGGCATATTGAAAAGCCCACCCACCCGGTCGCAATTGCGACTTCTGCGAAGCCCAATCACCGACGACATCCGTAATCTGTAAGGGCTTAAGCCATTGCAGACTCGCCTGCACCGGTGCTTCGACACCAGCCGCGCCCGTTTCCATCAGCGCATGGGCGGCAAGTCCCGTATCCCAAACAGGTGAGAAACAGGGCTGGCAATAGGCCTCGTCCTCGCGAATGACGAGCAGACGGTCGATGGCGTTCATCGCCTGGACCAATCGCGGATCCTGCCGCTGGTAGCCCAGCGAGAAAAACATGATCGCGGCATAGACCATCGCGGGGAAGATCGCGCCAAGCCCATCCTCGCCGTTCAAGCGTTCCTCGACAAAGGCCACTGCGCGATCGATCGCCCGCCTGCGGAGCCATTTGGGGGCATGAGGCTCAGCCACCCGCAGGATTAGATCGAGTCCGCCGAACAAAGTGGTCCATGGAAACTTTTGCTGCGGAGAGCCCGGCCAATAGCGGACCCGGTCCGGCGGTTCGACAAAAAGCTCGTCGATCGTGATTTGCCGGGGATTCTTGGCGCGCGGTTTCAGCGCATTGACCACGACGAGCGGTGTGATCACCGCGCGACTCCAATACGAAACCTTGCTCATATGGAACAAGAACCAGCGCGGTAACAGGAGGATCTCGACCGGCATGACCGGCACGCCGCGCCACGGCAGCGCGCCGAACAACGCCAGAAGCGCGCGCGTGAAGACATTGGCTTTTGCCGCGCCGCCATGGTCAAGGATCGCCGCACGGGCAACCCGCATATGTTCCGCTTGCGGGCTGTCGCCTGCCGCCTTCAGCGCGAAATAGGCCTTAACGCTGCTCGATAGGTTGAATGCACCATCGGTGAACAATGGCCAGCCCCCATGGCTTGCCTGATGGCGCCGGATGAAAGTCGCGAGCTTGGTTTCAAGCTCAGGGTCCGGCAATTCGCCCAAAAAATGCCGGAAGAGGATATATTCCGACGGAATCGACACATCAGCTTCAAGCTCGAAGGCGAAATGTCCATCTTCATGCTGGACCGCGAGAAGCGCTTGTGTGGCGCGGCCGATGGCCTGATTGATCACGTCTGGCTCAATGTCAGCCAGTTGCAGTTCGTTCGCTGACGCGGCAAGCCCCGCGAAACTTCTCTTCTCGTCCACCCTCGCCGTCCTTTTGACCTGAGATACCCCCAAGATTCCTATCCCGGCTTAAGATACGATTACCTTAGATAAGATTGCACTTGCGGCTTTGTGACCCGAGCGGATCGCGCCCTCGATCGTCGCTGGCAGTCCGGTCGCCGTCCAATCCCCTGCCAGCACGAGATTGGCGTAAGCGGTTTGCGGGCCTGGGCGGCAGCCATCGACGGCCACCGTCGCGGAAAAACTCGCCCGCTTTTCCTTGATGATCTGCCATGGCGGAAGAGGCTTTTCAATCTGTGTCACTTTTGCAACGTCTGCCCAGATGAGGGAGGCAAGCTCTTCGCGTGAAACATCGAGCAGACGGTCCGCCCCGCTGATCGTTACCGAGAGCCGGTCTGGATAGGCAAAGAGCCATTCAATGAGACCGTTCACTATGCCGATCAGCGGCGGGAAATCCGGTGGCGGAGCCAGTTGGAAATGGGCATTGACGATTGCCGAGGTCCGTTGCGGGACAGGTAGGCCCGGCAGGAAAGTGCTGGCGATATGGGCCGGCACAGCCAGAATGATTTGATCCGTGAGGCCAAGCGACAGTGGGCCATGGCCGAATTCAAGCGTATGGACACGGCGCCCGGCAAATGCCATGGCGCGCAGCCGGTGCTCGAAGCGGATCATGGCCCCACGCTCGTCAAGATAGGCGAGAGCTGGATCGACAAGGGCGGCGGAAAGACCGGTGCGGGCGACCAAAGGTCGGCAATGCCCCCCGCCCTTGGCAAGTGTTTCCCGCACGACGGCACGGGCGAGGTGAGACGAACCCTCAGCCGGATCTATGTTCAGGGCCGCCAGAAAGAACGGGTGCCAGAGACGCTCGTAGAGTAGCCCTGGACCGGCGAGCCGCGATCCCAGGGAAGCATCTGGGCCGGGAAGAAAAAGTTTCAAGAGGCGTAGATATTCGCTTGCATGGGTATCGGGCACCCGCCGGCTGGGAACCAAGATCCACCAGGGGATGGGGCCCGCGTTCGGGCGCAACCGCCACCGCATCCCACTTGCCAGATCGCAAAAATCGAATTGGGCTTCGGACGGCGTTGTAAACTGGGACGCACTGCCGATCGCCGCCAAATATTCTAGTGCCGCGCGATTGCCGGACAATAGTAAATGATTGCCATTGTCGATCGCTGTTCCGAGCGTCGGGTCGTAATAGGATCGTGCCCGGCCGCCTGCCTGGCGGGCCGCTTCATACAAGACGACCATAAACGGGCCGCCGGCCAAGCGTACGGCCGCCGCGAGTCCGGCAAGCCCAGCGCCGATGATGTGAACAGTGGGTTTGGCGATGGCCATTACGGCAAGCCGTACCGCAAGATTGCAAAAAGGATGCGATAGCGCGGCGTGTGGATGCGGCGACGCGGCGGCGCAAAGCCGCGTCGTTCCATACGGTCGAGCATAAAGCGGTAGACATCCGCCATGATTCGCGGCGCACGGACGGTTTGGCGCGGCGCTGTGGCCATGATGCGATCAGCCTCGTCAAAATGCCCTTTGGCTCGCGCGATCGCCGGTGCACAGGCGGCACTCAAGGCCTGATTGCTCAAAACCGCATCCGGCTCGACGGCACCAATTCCAGCGGCTTCCAGCCACTCACGTGGAAGATAGAGCCGGTTGATCGCCGCATCCTCATCGAGGTCGCGCAGAATATTGGTGAGCTGCAAGGCACGACCAAGATGATGGGCAAGCCGCAAGCCTTCGGTTTCCGGCATGCCGAAGACGCGCATGGAAAGACGGCCAACGGCGCTTGCCACGCGATCACAGTAAAGGTCTAGCGTGGCAAGGCTTGGTGCCTTTATGTCGGCGGCGACATCCATTTCCATGCCGTCGATGATCGCATGGAAATCTTGTCGCCTGAGATCGAAAGCCTTGATCGCCGCTGTCAATCCGCCAAGGGGCCGATAAAGTGGGGCGGTGTCATGGTAAAGAGAATCGATGACGCGTCGCCAATCCTCCAGGGCTTCGTGGCGCGCCTGCCGCGGACCGGCCGCATCGGCAATGTCATCGACCGCCCGACAGAACGCATAGATTTCGAACATTGCCTCGCGGCGCGGACGAGGCAAAATCCGCATTGCTGCATGAAACGAACTGCCACGTGCGCTCAATGCAGCGTTAGCCCGCGGTTCAACCGGGCTGGAGGAGGCCGTCACTCGTCACCCCGCAAGGAAAAAACGAGATTCGGTCGCAGCAACGTCACGAGACCTTCGGCCATGCCGAGGGCCGATGAAAGGCCAGCCTCAACCGCGCAAAGATGCACTCTTTCACTCAGTGGATCACGCTCGAGCAGCCGCCGATTGAGCTTATGGGCAAGCCGCGCGATCACCGCTGTCTCAAGGCGGAGCCGGACATTGCGGAGCCGCCCCGGCAGCGTCGCTCCATGCGCCACAAGAGATGCGTTCCGCTCCACAACACCGCGCAGGACCGCACGCAAGGCGGGCGAGGCTTTGTCGGCACCAAAAACCTGCACGGAGAGATTGTGGGCGGCGAGCGCATCTTGTGGAATGTAAATGCGATCGAGGTTGCGATAGTCGGCGCCACAATCCTGGAGGTGATTGATGACCTGCAGCGCGCTGCACAGCGCGTCGGACGCAGGCCAATTTGATTCGCTTTCGCCATGCACATCAAGCACGAAGCGACCGACGGGAGCCGCCGAATAAGCACAATAGTTCATGAGGTCGGCCCAATCCGCATAACGGCTCTTGGTTACGTCTTGACGAAAGGCGCTCAATAGATCGAGAGCGTGACGTGGCGGCAGTTTCCGAGTTGCGAGCGCCGTCCTGAGGGGTATCGCTGCCTCAACGACGTCGGTATGCCCCAAGAGCGTCGCCTCAAATTGAGCAAGCGCCGCAAGCTTGGCTTCAGGCACGAGAGAGGGATGATCGGCGACATCGTCGGCGCCGCGGGCGAAACGGTAAAAAGCGAGGATCACAGCGCGGTGCCGCGGCGGAATCAGGAGCGAGGCGACAGGAAAGTTCTCATCCCGATGCGTCCGCGTTGGCTCCAGCGGCAGGCCTCGTGTCACCGCAACCTCCCATGGTCGCGAAACCACGCCAAAGCATCCTTGAGCGCTTCGGCGTAGGGCCTAGCCTTATAGGCCAAGTCACGTTCAGCCTTGGCCGAAGTGAAAAACATCCGTTGCTTGGACATGCGCAAGGCATCGACGGTCAGGAAGGGCTCGCGCTCGGTGATATGCGCCATGGCTTCCGCTACCAGGGCGCAGGGGTAGAGCAGAGGGCGCGGCACACGCACCCTCGGTGGCCTTCGCCCACACATGAGCGCGATGTCCCGCAAGAAATCGGCGAGCGGCACATTCTGTCCGCCAAGTATGTAATGATCGCCAGGTCGACCATATTTCAAGGCGGCGAGATGGCCGTTCGCGACATCGTCGACATGGACGAGATTGAGCCCCGTATCGACATAGGCCGGTACCCGGCCCAAGGCGGCCTCGACAATCACCCGCCCGGTCGGCGTCGGCCGCAAGTCGCGAGGGCCGATCGGCGCTGTCGGATGCACGATGATCGCCGGGAGACAATCACGTAAGATCATCGTTTCGACAATTCGCTCGGCAGCGACCTTGCTTTGCTTATAGGCGCCAATAGCTCCAGCTTCGTTTATCCGCATTGTCTCGTCAGCTTGGCCCCCCTCCACCGCGCAGGCAATAGTCGCGACGCTGCTTGTATAGACGATTCGCTCGACGCCCGCCGCCAGGGCTTTTTGCATGAGCAGACGCGTTCCTTCCCGATTATTTGCGAGAATCTCTTCCGGATGCCGTGCCCACAGACGGTAGTCGGCCGCGACATGAAACAGATAGCG
The DNA here is from genome assembly GCA_035503795.1 of Methylocella sp. GTDB lineage: Bacteria > Pseudomonadota > Alphaproteobacteria > Rhizobiales > Beijerinckiaceae > Methylocapsa. Next base: position 3,256 of record DATJTB010000115.1, on the reverse strand, counting down.
CGCGCCCTGCATGGCATCGGCGACGGCGGCGGCATCGCGCATGTCACCTTCCACGACCTCAATGTCGAGCCCTGCGAGATTGACGCGCTGACTGGTTTTGCGGAGAAGAGCGCGAACCCGGTAGCCGGATGCGAGCAGCGCACGCGCCACGGCGGACCCAACGAAGCCCGAGGCTCCCGTGACCAGAACCTTGTCACCCGACACGCCGTCTCGCCTCCGCCTCGAGATTCCACAATCCGAATTGCCCCGATCCATCACAAAAAAATGGCTTGAATTCATCGGCATCAGCATGTTCGGGGGAAGAAACCAGGCCGCGCGTTCGCAGCATGACTTTGTGGAAACTCACCAGAGGAGACCTTCTTCTCATGATTTGCCTATTCACTCAATTAGTCTGTCGTTCAATTGTTCGGTGCCGGGCTTGCAGGCTCAGCAGCGCCCGCTCAGAGCCGGCAGGAACCGGTAATTTACCCGCAGGCAAAAATTATTAAGTTCCCGGCTGAAAGATCTTGGCTATATTGGATCGCATGAAAAAGTCCCCATCACTTGCACCGGCCGCTGGCACTCAGCCAAAACCCTCTCCCCGCGCCCTCTTGCGGCTTGTCTCATATCTTCTGCGCTACAAGCCGCACATTACGCTCTCCCTCATCTCTGTGGTAGTGGCGGCGGGAGCAACCTTGGCTGTGCCGCTTGCCATTAGGCAGATGATCGATTTCGGTTTTTCGGCGGATAGCGCTGGGCTGATCAATACCTATTTCCTGGCCCTCATCGGCGTCGCCGGCCTCCTAGCCCTCGCGTCCGGCGGGCGGTTTTATTTCGTCACGACGCTTGGTGAAAGGGTCGTGGCCGATTTGAGACGCGATGTATTCGCTCATCTCTGCGGACTCGATGCTGAATTTTTCGATTCGGCCCGAACCGGCGAGCTTCTTTCGAGATTGACCGCTGATACGACCCAGATGAAGGCCGCTTTCGGCGCCACCGCGGCTGTCGCCTTGCGCAATTTCTTCCTGTTCGTCGGTGCCGTTGGATTGATGATCTATTCCAGTCCGAAGCTTTCCGCGACCGTGCTGATCGCCATTCCGGTCATCGTTCTGCCTCTCGTCGCTTCCGGCCGGTTGGTCCGCCGGCGCTCCCGCGCAGCGCAAGACACGCTTGCGGAGGCCAGCGCCTATGCGGCCGAAAACCTTGCGGCCGTGCGGGTCATGCAAGCATTTGGCGCCGAAACGGCGGTCCGGCGGCATTTCGGTGGCGCCGTCGAAGAAGCCTATGCGGCTGCCCGTCATGCGGTTTTGACGCGTGGTATTCTTACGACCGTCATTATCTTTCTCGTCTTCGCCAGTATTGTGGGCGTGCTTTGGTTTGGCGCGCGGGACGTTCTCGCTGGCCGCATGACAGGCGGTCTCCTATCGCAATTCGTACTCTATGCCATTCTGGCAGCAGGCGCGCTCAGTGAATTGAGTCAGGTCTGGGGCGAGATACTTGCGGCTAGTGGAGCCGCCGGCCGCCTTGCCGACCTCCTCGCCGTGCAACCTAAAATCGTCAAGCCCGCCGAGCCCATCGCCCTGCCTGTTCCCGCGCGCGGCGAGATCGTCTTTGAGAATGTCAGCTTCGCTTATCCGACAAGGCCTAATGATCATGCGCTTCATGATCTCTCTTTCCGAATCGCACCAGGTGAGATGGTCGCTATCGTCGGTCCCTCAGGGGCCGGCAAGAGCACATTATTCCAGCTTCTCGAACGCTTCTACGATCCGGTCTCAGGCTGCATCCGGCTCGATGGGATCGACATCAAAAGCGTCGATCCGGCCGAGCTGCGCCAGAGGATTAAGAGCGTGCCGCAAGACCCTGTGATCTTCGCGGTTTCGATCACCGACAATATCCGCTTCGGCGCGCCTGATACGAATGATGAGGCGGTGCGCGATGCGGCGAAACGAGCCGCTGCCGATGAGTTCATCCGCGCCTTGCCCAATGGCTATGCAACGGTGGCCGGTGAGCGCGGCGTAACCCTCTCGGGCGGCCAACGTCAGCGGATTGCGATTGCGCGCGCGATCTTGCAGGAAGCCCCAGTCCTGCTCCTTGATGAGGCAACCTCGGCGCTCGACTCAGAAAATGAAGCCGCCGTTCAGGCGGCGCTTGAAAAAGTGATGGCCGAACGCACAACCCTTGTCATCGCTCACCGTCTCGCCACGGTTCTTGAAGCCGACCGGATCCTCGTGCTGGACAACGGCCGCCTGATCGAAGAAGGAACGCACAGGACCCTTGTAGCCAAGGACGGCCTCTATGCCCGCCTCGCCAAACTGCAATTCGAAACCGGCGACGAACTCCTCAATCCGGCCGCCCAATAGCTGACTTCAAGAAACATGCCCCCGAAATGAGGGCCGCCGCTCAAAAAATTCGTTTCTCCCTCAGGCTCTGCACCAATTGGTTTCGCCTTCCGATGGCGACCGGTCGAGACTGGCTCACCCTTCGCGAAGATAAAATAAAAAATGATCAACGTATGGTTGACGCTCCCAATTCCTGAGCAGTTCCTTACGCTGACCGGCATTTATACTGCTTCCGCCTCGCTCTTGATCCTATTGTGCTACAACCGCGTGAGTGGTCCGTGGGTCCAAAGCTTCAACGGAGTCGTAGCGCCGTTTTTTGCCGGGATCGTGACGATCCTTGGCATTCTGATTGGCTTTCTTGCGAGCGATGTCTGGGAACGGGACCGGCGGGCCGCAGCCGCCGTCAAGAACGAAGCGGCCGCCCTGGTCTCGCTTTATGAGATCGTCGGTGCCTCCGGAATCCAAAGCGGCGACCTCAACCTGGCCATCCGCAACTATGCTTCGGCCGTTGTCGAAAGGGAATGGCCGACCATGGAGAACGGAGAAGCGGCATCGGAAGCGGAAACCGCTCAGGATCTCTTGTTCGAGACGGTAGTTTATCACGAGCCCGCTTCGAATCGAGGCACAACGCTCGACCGCCTCTTGCTCGACATTGTCTTAAACTGAACTTCCAGCTGCAAGAAAGGGCAAGGCTATGATTGCGAAGGGAGACTCGCGCTTTATCCACAGAAATGTAGCCATGTAATATGAAGTTTCATAGCTGTTTTTTAATGATTATATGCTATATATGACCCATGTATATCGAGACTGTCCCCAACCGCAATTCGCCGCCCGCCATCCTCCTGCGCGAATCCTATCGCGAGGGCGGCAAGGTCAAGAAGCGCACGCTGCTCAACCTCACCGATTTTCCGACCAATATCGTCGAAGGTTTTCGCACC
>DATJTB010000114.1:0-39752 GCA_035503795.1 Methylocella sp. | reverse complement strand
GAGGAAATTTCGCCGCTCGCAAACCTCCTGCGGGAGCGTCATTCGACGCGCATCTTTGATGCCCAACGGCCGATCACGGTCGCCGAGCTTTCGCGATTTCTCGATATGACCGCGCGTGTTTTGTCCATATCGAAAAGCGCGGGCGGCAATGGCGGTGCAGTGGATACCCATACCGTTAGGCCCTATGCCTCGGCGGGGGCGAGCTACGAGCTCGAACTTTATCTGGCCATCAATATATGCCAAGGGCTTGCCCGAGGTTTCTATCATTACGATGCTGGCGGTCACGCGCTGGTGCCAATACGCGTTCCCAAGAACGAGCTCGAAGCGTTGTTGGCGGAAGCACAATATGCGATGGGAGCACCCGCTTTACCCCAGGTCTTGATCACGATCGCAGCGCGCTTTGGCCGGGTTTCGTGGAAGTACAGCTCGATCGCCTACGCGCTGATTCTCAAGGATGTCGGCGTCTTGACTCAGACGCTCTATCTGGCCGCGACCGACATGGGGCTCGGCGGATGCGCGATCGGAATCGCGAATATCGATCTCTTCGCAAAGATGACGGGGATAAAATTCCACGTGGAGGGGCCCGTCGGTCAATTTGCGATCGGTCGAGGCGCAAAATCGGGCGCTCCCGACTGACAATCGCGTGGTCCTGGTTTGCTGGGCGAAGACCACCCAAATGGCGATGGTGCAGCTTCGCCAGAATTATCGGCGGTTCTGCGCATCGGATGGGTCGCGCAGCACATAATATCCGATAGGTTTGCGGCGGCGCCTATCCAGCAGCGCGAATAGGGCGCCTTGAGGGTCCGTGCAATGGACGATCCAAGCACCCCCCGGTACTGTGGTCGGGCCATAGAGGATTTCGCCGCCACCCGCTTCCACGCGCCCGGCTACCGCCTCGACATTGTCGACGTTGAAGTAGTAAAGCCAGAAGGGAAGCGGCAATGTGGGAGGTTTGGTGAACATGCCGCCGATCGTCTCGCCTGCCGCGGAGAACCGCTGATATGTGCCCATCACACCGACATGGGATTCCGCTCTTTGCCAGCCGAATAGCTCGCTGTAGAATGCGAACGCCTTCTCCCAGTCGGCGGCGAACAGCTCGTGCCAGCCCACGCGCCCTGGCGTTCCCGGCTCGATGGATTGCCCTTGGGCGGGCTTCCGCCCCTTGACCAATGCAAGCGTTGCCATTTGCGGGTCGGCGATGACCGAAAAGCGGCTGATGTTAGGGACGTCCCTTGGAGAGACATGCACCGATCCGCCGAGTTGCTTGATCCGGGCGACGGCTTCGTCCACGTCGTCGACGCCAACATATCCCATCCAATGCGGCGCAATGCCCGCTCTCCTCGCGTCATCCGGCAGGCTCGTCAGCCCGGTGACGGGGGAGTCTTGCTCGGTAAATAGGCTATAGGCCAAGCCGGGTACCGAGGCATCTCGCGTGCCCCAGCCAATAACATCGGCGTAGAAGGCCTTGGCGGCTTCTATGTCTGTCGTCGTCAGCTCGTACCAGACGAAACAGCCATTAGAACTGACCATGCCATTTCTCCGTTCGAACCTGAAAGGAAGTCAGGGCGACACGAAGCCCGTGGCCCCTCCGCTCCAGTTACGCCACGCCATGGGACACGATCTATTATAATTAGGTCTTAACCTAGCGCGGACAGGTTCCCGTCTATGGCAGGGTGACGCGGCGCAAGGTGAGATTGATGCGCCCACATTCCGCCAGCAGGTCCGATGAGCCCGCGAAAACCCGATCCACCCCATGGAAGATCAGCCGCGCCGGACCACCCATTACAAGCACATCGCCTGAGTGAAGCTCAAGTTTGTTAGTCTTATCGCCGCGCCGCAGGCCGCCATATCGGAATGCGCAGGAGCAACCCAGCGATATGGAAAGGATCGGCGCGGCAAACTCGGCTTCATCCCGGTCTTGGTGGAGCCCCATCTTGGCGTCTTGATCGTAGAAATTAACGAGGCAGGCCTCGGGTGGGTGAGGATAATCCGACAAATTTCGCCACGCTTGCAGGGCCAGATGCGGGATCGGCGGCCATGGCGCGCCGCAAGAGGGATGGTTTTCTGTATAGCGATAGCCCTCTCGATCCGAGACCCAGCCGTAGCGGCCGCAATTGGTCATCTTGACGGAAAAGGGCCGACCCGAACGCGGCATCGAAGGCGTGAACCACGGCGCCTGACGCACGACCTCGGCGATTTCGTGAGCCAACGCCCGCTGTCCGACAGCAAGGAAATAGCGCCGGTAAAGGATCATCCCCGGCACCAGAGACTCCCCATGATCCAGCCGTGAACCAGCAAAAAGTTCTGCCTGCCGCATTGCCGGTCCTTCACACTTTAAACAGAGCGTTCCGCTTGCACGGCATGACAAGGACATTCGCGCTTTATCGCTACCCGCAGCTGGAAGCTCGAGAACCTGGCTTGCCGGCCGTCAACAGCGTGTTGACGCCCTCACGGAAGGGGACATCGACTGGCGCGAAGCCGAGATCCTGCATCTTTCCGAGCGAAGCTCCAAGGCGCATGATGTGATCCGGCGATTCATCGCCGAAAAGATGAACGACCCATTGCTCCAACAGGTCAAAACGATTGATTTTGGCGAAGACCTTGAAATAGCCGCGTAGCTCCTCCTGCGTGTGTTTCGTATGCGCGGCCGGTTCATCGAGGGCGTAGCGATCGCCATTGACAAAGAGACCGCCCGGCCGCAGCACGCGGAAAATCTCGGCGAGAACCGCGGTGCGATAGACTTCCCGAAAATTATGGATCGCATAAGCGGAGGCGACCAGATCGAGGCTTTCGCCGGTCTGCCCCTCCAAGGCGGTCAAGGCGTCCGCTTCGACAAGACGCACCTGTCCAGTGCTGACAAAGGGGGCAAGGTTTTCACGCGCCTGGGACAGCATGGCCGGCTCGTTGTCGATCGATAGAATCTGTAGATTGGGCTCGGCCCGCACCAATGCCAAAGTGGTCACACCCGTGCCGCAGCCGATCTCCAAAACGCTGAGCGGGGCCGTGTCCTTGCCGCGTTGACGAGCAAATTGGGCGACGCGCTCGCCAACCCGCCGGCTCATCGCGGCGGCTTCCGGGACGATGAGATCGAGTGCGTCATATTCGCAACCAATCAGTCCGGAAAACAGCCGCTCCGCCTGCGGCGGCGCCTCTCCATCATCGACGTTATCGTGTTCCTTCATGGTCTTCATCTTGAGTAGGTTTGATCACGATAATCCTGGACCTTGACGATCCCCAATCATCGCGTCGTGTGGCAACCAGGCCATCCGCTTTTTCGCCTTCCATTCTTGAATATCAGCCATTCACCCGCGCGACCTTGTGGACGACGGGCCGCGCCCGTAGATGCGAGATGATCGTGTTCAGATGCTTCAGATCCTGAACCTCGATGTCGATAGTGAGCTCGCGAAAATCGGCGGACAAAGGCTTGATGATGATATTGTCGATATTGGCCGCATGGTCGCCGATCACCGTCGCGATGGTGCCCAAGGTGCCAGGCTCATTGATGGCGGTGACGCAAATTTGCGCGGGAAAGAGCTCATGGCGGCTTTCTTCGATGTCCCAGCGCACATCGAGCCAGCGCTCCGGCTCTTCGTCGAATGCGGTAAGCGCCGGTGACTGAATAGGATAGATGGTGATCCCCTCGCCCGGCGTGAGGATGCCGACGATGCGATCGCCCGGCAGGGCTCCGCCATTCGGCGCGAAGCGCACCGGCAGATCACCATGCGAGCCCTTTATGGGAATCGAATTCCGATCGCCCTCGCCATTGCCGGGGAATTTGAAAACGAGACTCGTCGCCTTCTTCATGCCGAACCAGCCGGCTTCGCCGCGCGGTCGTGGAACACTCGGCTTGTGCTCTTCCATGAATTCCGGATAGACGGCCCGGACGACATCGCCGGAAAACATTTCGCCGCGTCCAACCGCGGCCAGCGCCTCTTCAATCGTCGGGCGTGCAAGGCGAGGCAAGGCGCTTTTCAGCTTATCCTCGGTGAAGGCCTTTCCAGCTCGCTCGAAGGCGCGGGTCACGATCTGCCGGCCAAGCGCCGCATATTGAGTGCGAACCGCGTCGCGGGTCGCCCGCCTGATCGCCGAACGTGCCTTGCCGGTCATCACCAGGCCTTCCCAGGAGGGTGGCGGCGTCTGTCCCTCCGCGCAGGCGATCTCAACCTCGTCGCCATTCTGCAATTCGGAGAGGAGCGGCGCATGGCGGCCGTTGATCTTGGCGCCGACCGCCGTATTGCCGACATCGGTGTGAACCGCATAGGCGAAATCGACCGGCGTTGCGCCGCGCGGCAAGGCAATCAGCCGGCCGTTCGGGGTGAAGCAGAACACTTGGTCATGAAAAAGCTCGAGCTTGGTGTGCTCCAGGAATTCCTCCGGCGTCGCGCCTTCCGAAAGCAGAGCAACCGTGCGGCGCAGCCATTGATAGGATCGGCTCTCGTTCGTCAGGCACTCCCGGCTGCCGATCCGGCCATCCTTATAGAGGGAATGCGCGGCGATCCCGTGGCGGGCAATGTCATGCATGAGGTCTGTTCGAACCTGGAGCTCCGCGCGCTGCCGTCCGGGCCCCACGACCGTCGTGTGAATCGATTGATAATCATTCTGCTTGGGGGTCGAAATGTAATCCTTGAAGCGGCCAGGAACGACGGCCCATTTGGTATGCACCACGCCGATGACGCGGTAGCAATCCTCGACATGATCGACAATGACGCGGAAGCCGAAGATGTCGGAGAGCTGCTCGAAGGCGATCGATTTGCGCTCCATCTTGCGCCAGACCGAATAAGGCTGCTTCTGCCGGCCTTCCACCTTGGCCTCGATGCCGCGCGCGGCAAGCTCGGCGGTCAGTTCCTTCTCGATCGTCTTGATGATCCTGCCGTTCTTCTCGCGCAGGTCAGCGAGCCTCGATGAGATCATCGCATAGGCATCCGGCATGAGATGGCGGAAGGCGAGATCCTCAAGCTCGTCACGCAAGCTCTGCATGCCCATCCGGCCGGCGAGCGGGGCATAGATATCGATGGTTTCCTCGGCGATCCTGGCGCGTTTCTCGGCGGCGACGAAATGCAAGGTGCGCATATTGTGCAGCCGGTCGGCGAGCTTGATAAGAAGGACCCTTATGTCCTCGGCGATGGCGAGCAGCAGTTTGCGGAAATTCTCAGCCTGCGCCGCGCGCTTCGAGACGAGGTCGAGCCGTTTGAGCTTAGTCAGACCATCGACCAGACGGCCGATGTCAGGCCCGAAAAGCTTGTCGATTTCCTCCCTGGTCGTACCGGTATCCTCGATCGTGTCGTGCAGGACGGCTGCCACGATCGTTGCGTCATCGAGCTTCATGTCTGTGAGAATGGCGGCCACTTCGAGCGGATGCGAGAAATAGGGGTCGCCAGAGGCTCGCTTTTGCGCGCCATGGGCCTTCATCGCATAGACATAGGCACGGTTGAGCGAGACTTCATCTGCCTGCGGATTATAGCGCCGAACGCGGTCGACAAGTTCATACTGCCGCATCATGATCGTGAGGCCTGTCGGGTTCGTTCACGATCCAAATCGGGATCCTACGCCGTCCTGCAATATTCGTCTTGTATAATTTCAGGGTCAGGACTTGGTTATCGTGCTGTCATTGGAGGCGCCATAATCAGGTCCTGACCCAAGAGCTTTCCTCACTGGAACCTTAGCAGAGTTCCGCAAATTCGCCCTTCACAATTCTATTTTCGACCCAGAAGCCAGCCGATCAGTCGCCTTCATCTTCCGTTTCGGCGGGCGGCACCAGACCCTCAAGACCGCGCAAAAGATCCTCCTCGGTCATCCGGTCAAACTGGACGTTTCCCAAGCCGTCTGGTTGCAGGCTCTCGGGCGCAGAAGACAAGGCCGGCACGGCTTCGGCCTCTGGTTCATCGACCTCGACATGTTTTTGCAGGGATTGAATGAAATCCTCGCGGAGATCGTCGGGAGCGAGGGCCGCTTCGGCGATCTCGCGCAAGGCGACAACCGGATTCTTGTCCTTGTCGCGTTCCACCATGATCGGCGCACCGGAGGCGATCGACCGCGCTCTGTGACTGGCGATCAAAATGAGTTCGAAGCGATTTTCGACTTTATCGATACAGTCTTCGACCGTGACGCGGGCCATGCGTTGCGCACTCCTTGTGAAGGAAGGTTTTTTGGATTAGGTTTAAGTAATATTGCTTGCGTTTTTTGGCAACCTCGAGCATGCATCGAATTTTATTGGCAATTCCACCTACACCGGCCCTCCCCCGGGCGTAAAGCCAAGCATCAGTCTTTCGATGCCGCAGCAAGCGTAAACTTGGCTTTGCCATAATCTAATCACTTTGATGCGGAAGCTTAGCATATCGGCGGTGGATCGGCCCCTTGACGCCGAGGAAAGTCAGGACCACTTAATTTTGCTCTGATTTTCGTTGTAATGAGGGATTGAAGCGCCAGAATAAGGCTGCAAGTCCAGGAGAGATTGTAATTGCTCCTAGATTATCAGTGACGAGGAACATCACAAGCGAACTGTATGAGACATATTATGGCTGACCAGGAGCGAATTGCCCTTTTTATCGACGGCGCGAACTTGTACGCGACAGCTAAATCCCTCGGCTTCGATATCGACTACAAACGCCTGCTCAAGGAATTTCAGAGCCGGGGAAAGCTCATTCGTGCCTTTTACTATACCGCTTTAGTAGAGGACCAGGAGTATTCCTCTATACGTCCATTGGTGGATTGGTTGGATTATAACGGCTTCGCCGTAGTGACCAAGCCGACCAAGGAATTCGTGGATTCCCTCGGGCGGCGCAAGGTCAAAGGCAATATGGACATTGAACTCGCGGTCGATGCGATGGAGATGGCGGATCACATCGATCATCTCGTGCTTTTCTCCGGCGATGGCGATTTCCGTTCTCTTGTGGAAGCCGTGCAGCGCAAGGGGGTTCGAGTTTCGGTCGTGTCGACCAATGCGACCCAGCCCGCGATGGTGGCGGATGAGCTACGCCGTCAAGCCGATGAGTTCATTGACATCGTTCATCTCGCGCCGAAAATCTGCCGCGATCCCGGTGACCGGATGGAGCGGCCACAAAAGCTGCAGGAACGCCGACCCGTGACCGCCGGCAGTTTCGATCCGGCGCTTGCTGATGACCGGCCTTGATGCACGGATGAATTTTCCGGCGTGAACAAAAACTCGGCGGGCCCCAGTGGCAATCGCGCTTCCGCTTCATATGAGCCTGAGCGAGAGTGTGGATTCTGCCCTCGTCTCGTCGCCTTTCGTCAATCGCTGAGGGAAGCATGGCCCAACTGGCATAACGCGCCGGTGCCCACTTTCGGGGAGACCGACGCACCTCTTCTCGTCGTTGGTTTGGCACCTGGACTGCGCGGCGCCAACCGCACGGGGCGGCCTTTCACCGGCGACTTTGCGGGCGATCTCCTCTACCAAACCTTGCTCGAATTGGGCCTTGCCGAAGGCGTCTACGAAGGCGAGATCGACGACGGCTTGCGGTTGATCTCAGGCGCGATCACCAATGCGGTGCGTTGCGTGCCGCCGCAAAACAAGCCGCTCCCCGTCGAACTCAGCAATTGCCGACCTTTTCTCGCAGCCAGCATCGCAGCCCGGCCGGGCCTCCGAGCCATTGTGGCGCTCGGTCGAATCGCGCATGACGCCATCCTGCGCGCCTGTGGCAAAGCGCTGAAAGACTTCCCATTCGCGCATGGGGCTGAACATGTCCTGCGGGATTTGATCGCAACGAGCACCACGCAGGCGCGCGCTATCACGCTCTTTGATAGCTATCACTGCTCACGTTACAATACGAATACGGGTGTGCTGACGCCAGAGATGTTCCGTGACGTGTTCAGCAAAGTTCGGGAAAGCCTGGTCCCCCCCGGTTGAGGCCGATCCAGGTTCAGAGGTTCGGCTGCTATCCTGTTTGATGAAAAATTTGTCGTTCATCATCAATATTGATGAGGCAGCCATCGCGAAATTCGGTCAAATTCGCTCCTGAGAGTTCGTGTCTTGCTCTGCGGGGGATCTTGGGATGCAAGGAATCGCGTCGCAGGGCGAACCCGGAGTCTGGGTTCGCGAGTTTCAGAACGCCGAAACCGTCCTCCCAGACATTCTCGGCACTCTAATGGCGCGGGCCGGCTTCGGGCTCATTTTGACCAATGTTGACCGGCGCATCTTTTTCATCAATGACAAGGCCGAGACATTCCTACGTGCCGGCCATGGCTTGCGCTGCGAGAGAAACTGCATCTCGGCTGGGGATTTTGCGACTTCAAAAAAATTGGAGTCGCTCATCAGGGAGGCTTCGCGGCGATCCGATCAACGCCTGGGCGCTGGCTCGCTCCTGATCCGAGATGAAGGGGGGGCCGCCGCGCTCGCTGTGCATGTCATGCCGATCGACTTGTGCCATCTTGAGCATCAGCCTACGGACGAGTATCCATGCGCCGCCCTTGTCCTTGTGGACTGCCGCCCAGCGCCCGTCGAACGCATGCAGCTCTTCGCCGACCTCTTTGCCTTGACAGCGGGTGAAGCGCGGGTTGCCGCCGAACTCATCCAAGGTGGGGGCGGTCTCAAGAAGGTTGCGGCCCGCCTGAAGATTTCACCGGCGACCGTGCGGACGCATCTCACAAGCATCATGGATAAAACAGCCACTCATCGACAGGCGGAACTCGTCAAACTCTTCTACGAGGTGACGCTTCCCGGATCCTGGGGATCGGGCAACATGGGCCGCAAACCGCAGCACGAGAAACACGGTGGCCGGCAATCAACGACCGGAAGGCGGGATCGCGCTGCTATGGCATCGATAGCGGGCACCTGATGACCGCAGAACAATAACGCGAGACGCGAACAAAAGCGGAGGCTCGTTTCTTGCCTCCTTCCCTTCCGTCTTCACGATCACGTTTCATGATTTTGGATCGATTCGATCCAAAATCATCGTGATCTAAAGCTGGCCCAAATACTCTGTCGTCTCCGCCTTTTGAGCGGGCTTTTGGCTCGTGTGCGGCTTTGGCTGTTCGATGAGCTGCGCGCCGGCGCCCCTCGGCAGGCGCAGGAAAGTCATGGCGGCACTCATCGAAATGGCAGCCATCGCGATGAAGGTCCATTTGAAATTCGTCAGGGTGAGAACGTCTTCGCCTGGATGAAAATAGGCAAATCCCTGGAGCACACCAGCCCCGGCTGACACGCCGAGGCTCAAGGATAATTGCTGAGCCGCCGAGGAAAAGCTCACGGCCCGGCTCATTTGCACCGGGGCGATCTCGGCAAAGGCGATCGCATTAAGGCTCGTAAATTCAAGGGAACGCACGAAGCCGCTGGCCAACAGAACCCCCATCATGAGGAGGACTGGCGTCGCTGGCGTGAAAAAGCCGTAGCTGCCAAGAAACCCGGCGCTCAAGATCGCGTCGAAGACAAGCACAAAACGAAAGCCAAGGAGTCTCAGAAGAGGGGCTGCCGTGGCCTTCATGGCCATGGATCCGACCGAAGCGATAAAGGTGATCGAGCCCGATTGAAACGCCGACAGACCAAAGCCCGTCTGCAGCATGAGCGGCAGCAAGAAGGGAATCGAGCCGATGCCGATCCGGAAAAGCGAGCCGCCAAGCACGCTCGCGCGAAACGTCTGGATCGACAGGAGCCGCAGATCGATCAAGGGGGCCGTCGCACGCCGGGCATGCGGGATATAGAGGGCAAGCGCCAGCATCCCGAGGCCGCCGAGGAGCACCACGGCTTGCCAGGGCAGGAGCCCGCGCCCTGCCTCGCCAAATCCGAAGAGGAGAAAGGCAAGTCCAAATCCGCAGAGGAGAAAGCCCGTGACGTCGAGTGGCCCGACCACTTGGCTTTGGACCTCGTCCAAATAGAGGGTCGCGATCAAAATGCCGGCAACGCCGATCGGCGCATTGATCCAGAAGATCCATCGCCAGTGAAAATAGGTGGTAATGAAGCCGCCGAGCGGCGGCCCCATGATCGGCCCAAGCAGGGCTGGGATGGTCAGAAAGGCCAAGGCATTCACGAGATCGGACCGGTCGATCGAGCGCAAGAGAACAAGCCGTCCAACCGGAACCATCAGGGCACCACCAAGACCCTGCACGATGCGCGCCCCGACCAGCATAGGCAGGCTCGACGACATGCCGCAGAGAATCGAGCCAAGCGTGAAGATCAAGATGGCAATGCGGAAAATGGTGCGGGCACCGAAACGGTCGGCCACCCAGCCGCTCGCCGGAATGAAAATGGCTAGGGAAACAAGATAGGAAGTGAGCGCCAGCTTGAGGGATATCGGGTCTTCTTGAAGATCAGCCGCCATGGCAGGCAAAGAGGTCGCAATGATCGTCGAATCGAGATTTTCCATGAACAGGGCGAAAGCGACCGTGAGCGCAGAAATCAAATAGGTTGGCAAACCCTTCTCCCAAGGCACAGTTACAACCAGCAGCCACGCAGAAGGTCTTAGAGAAAATCATGCCCGATTCAACCGAGACGGAAAAATCCCAGTCTAACCAATATGTGAAGGCTTGCAGCGTAATTGAATACTTCGCCAGGACGGGTTCATGAAGGACTGGCAAGGTCGGCCGACACGCACCATGTCCATGCGGCAGGTGGGGGTCTTGAAGCCAAGCACAAGGCCGTATTTGCGCAGGACTTGGAGCGTGCTATGAGCGGCCCGGCAACGCTCGGCTTGGCGCAGGCCGAGTTGACACGCAGGCTTTCATATTCCCGAAACTCTCATGGATTTCGAAATGCAAAGGCCGTTGGCACCGACGCACTCCGGAAAAGATGCGCAAAAATAGGGTGCCGCCACTGCCGGGGCGCCAATGATGAATCTTTTGCGTTCGCGCCGACGCTTATGTCACGGAGTTCTCTTTGGCCCGGATCCACCAACCCCTGCAAGAAGCGCTGACCTTTGACGACGTCCTGTTGCTGCCGGGCCATTCGGCCGTCTTGCCGCGCACGGCCGAACTCAAGACCAGGCTCACCTCGACGATCAGCTTGAACATACCGATACTTTCTTCTGCGATGGATACGGTGACCGAGGCGAGGCTTGCGATCGCGATTGCCGAGGCGGGCGGTATCGGCGTGATCCATCGCAATTTCAGCCCAGCTGACCAGGCCGAGGAAGTCCGCAAGGTCAAGCGCTATGAAAGCGGCATGGTGGTCGATCCGATCACTATTTTCCCCGATGCCACGCTCGCCGACGCACTGGCCCTCATGCGCCGGCACGGAATCTCCGGCATTCCGGTGGTTGAGCGCGGCCCCGGCGACAGGAAGGCAAGGCTTTGCGGCATATTGACCAATCGCGATGTCCGCTTCGCCGATGATCCCGCACAGCCGGTGAGCGAGATGATGACCAAAAACCTGATCACTGTGCGGGAAGGCGTCAGCGAGAATGAGGCGCGCCGCCTGTTGCATCAGCATCGGCTCGAAAAATTGATCGTCGTCGACGAGGATTTCCGTTGCGTCGGACTTGTCACCGTCAAGGACATCGAGAAGGCGAGCCTGCATCCGGACGCCTGCAAGGATGCCGAGGGCCGCCTCAGGGTGGCCGCCGCTTCGAGTGTAGGCGACGCGGGTTATGAGCGAGCGCTCATGCTGATCGATGCCGGCGCCGATTGCATCGTGATCGACACGGCGCATGGCCATTCGCAGGCCGTGCTCGATCAGGTCTCGCGGGTCAAGCGAGCCTCCAATAAGGCCGGGGTCATCGCCGGCAATGTCGCGACGAGTGATGGGGCCAAGGCGCTGATCGACGCCGGCGCCGATGCGATCAAGGTCGGAATCGGCCCCGGTTCCATTTGCACGACGCGGATCGTCGCCGGTGTCGGCGTGCCGCAGCTATCCGCCATCCTGAATTGCGCCAAGGCGGCGCAGGACGCCAATATTCCGGTCATCGCGGATGGCGGCATCAAATATTCGGGAGATGTCGCCAAGGCGATCGCAGCCGGCGCCGATAGCGTGATGATCGGTTCGCTGCTCGCTGGAACCGATGAGAGCCCCGGCGAGGTCTATCTCTATCAGGGTCGCTCGTTCAAGTCCTATCGCGGCATGGGATCGGTCGGCGCGATGGCCCGCGGTTCGGCGGACCGCTATTTCCAGCAGGACGTCAGCGATCAATTGAAGCTTGTCCCGGAAGGGGTCGAGGGACAGGTGCCCTATCGAGGCCCGGCCTCTGTCATTCTGCACCAATTGGCCGGCGGCTTACGGGCCGCCATGGGCTATGTCGGCGCGCGGGATATAGCGGAATTCCAGTCCCGCGCGGAATTCATCCGCATTTCTTTGGCGGGCCTGCGCGAAAGCCATGTGCACGACGTGGCGATCACTCGGGAAAGCCCGAATTATCCGACCAGCGAGTGAGCCAGCATCAAGGCGCCGCTTAGTTACCGCCTTGTCCGACGGCCAACGTAGAGTCTAAAGTATGAGCCTTAAAGCTGTTCTTCTGCCGCTTTTTTTTCAGGTCGGTCTGAGTTTTGCGCTCATTCTCTGGCTGGCCTTTGAACGGACCCATCTTTTCAAGAGCCGTATACTCAAGTGGCAGGACATCTCATTGAAGCAGAATCGCTGGCCGGATCGCGCGCAGCAAATCAGCAATTGCTTCCAAAATCAGTTTGAAATCCCGGTCTTGTTCTATGTCCTTGTCGCGCTTTCGGTCTCGACCCAAAAAGCCGGTCTTACCTTCATCGTGCTTGAATGGCTTTTCGTTGCAACTCGGCTCGCGCATGCCTATGTCTTCACGACTTCCAATTATGTGCCGTTACGTGGCCAGTTCTTTATCGCCGGCGTGCTTATTCTGCTCGGCATGTGGGGTGTTTTTACCTTCCAAATTCTTTCAGGCCCTTGAGCGCCGCGTAATGAGGATCGATCCCACATGACACCTCCGGCGCGCATCTCGGCCGCAATCGAAGTTCTGGGCGAGATCGAAACATTGAAGCGGCCGGCGGCCGATGCCTTGAAGGCTTGGGGCCTTTCGCATCGTTTCGCTGGCGCCAAGGACCGTACAGCGATCGCTTCGTTGATCTATGATGCGCAACGAAAGCGGGCTTCGAGCGCCTACCTCATGGGGGAGGAAACGCCGCGGGCAGTCATCCTCGGTGTTCTACATTGGGTCCGCGGGCTTGAGGCGGAGACGGTCGCGGCGCTTTGCACAGATGTCGCGCATGCACCGCGGCCCCTCACCGAGGAAGAGTGGGCGCGGCTCGCCAAGGCGAGCCTCGAAGGGGCACCTCCCTGGATTGCCGGCGATTTTCCACAGTGGCTGGAACCCTTCCTGAATTCGGCTTTCGGAGCGGAGACCCTGGCTGAAACGCAAGCGCTCGCGACCCGAGCGCCGGTCGATTTGCGGGTCAACACGCTCAAGACCACGCGCGCAAAAGTTCAAGCGCGCCTCGCCCATCTCGGCGCTGAGCTAACCCCCTATTCTCCGGTCGGCCTCCGTTTGCCCCTCGCGTTCGACGGACGACCGCCGCCGCTTGCCGCCGAACCCGCCTATATTAAAGGGCTCATCGAGGTCCAGGATCAAGCCTCGCAGCTCGCCGCGCTCCTTTCGCTCGCGAAGCCGGGCGAGCAGGTGCTCGATCTTTGCGCGGGTGCCGGTGGCAAGAGCTTGGCATTGGCCGCCTTGATGCAGAACAAGGGTCAGATCCATGCGGCCGACCGCGATGGGGCGAGACTCATGCGCAGCCATCCGAGGCTCGATCGGGCCGGCGTCCGCAATGTGCAGCTCCACCCTCCGCACGGACGGAGGCCGGGACTCGATGCGCTCGAAGGACGCTGCGATCTCGTTTTCGTGGATGTGCCCTGCACCGGGAGCGGCGTGTGGCGGCGCAATCCGGATGCGAAATGGCGGATGCGGCCAGGTAGCCTCAAGCTCCGCGTCGCGGAGCAAATCGAAACGATCGAAGCGGCGCACCGTTTCCTAAAGCCGGGCGGCCGGCTCCTCTATGTGACCTGTTCTGTTCTCAAGGAGGAAAATGAAGACCGTATCGCGGAATTTCTCGCTGCCCATAGGGAGTATGCGAGTCTCTCCGCCCGGGAGATGGCCGAGAAAGCTGGGCTCCCGGACCTTGCTGGCTTTGCCTCGCGGCACGGCTTCGGCTTGCGTCTATCCCCGCTGAAAAGCGGCACGGATGGCTTTTTCATTGCTATGCTGATTAAGGACCCGCAACGCAAAGGATGGGAATCTTCCGCGCTGGGACAGGCTGCGTGATTGCGAGCCCCAGTCTGCTGGAATTTGTTACCTTTGAGCTGGAAGAGTCATTTCTGGGCATTAGGATTTAATCTCCCCAACAAAACAAGAATACGTATACGGCCCTTACCCACAGTGAGGAACCATGACGGCTTATGAGCACATCGGCAGTCTCAAGGTCGAGAAAGCCTTGGCGGACTTCATCCAGGACGAGGCCTTGCCCGGTACCGGGATCGAGGCGGCTTCGTTCTGGACGGGTCTTGCCGGATTGATTGGCCAATTCGCGCCGCGCATCCGCGCCCAATTGCTGTTCCGAGACGAGTTGCAGGCGAAGATCGATGATTATCACCGCCGCACCGCGACGATGCCGTTCAATCCGGCCGACTATGCGAAATTCTTGGCGGAGATCGGCTACATCGTCCCGGCACCTGCCGATTTCACCGTCCGCACCGAAAATGTGCTCGAAGTCGCGCGGGTCGCAGGGCCGCAGCTTGTCGTCCCGGCCTCGAACGCCCGCTATGCCCTCAATGCGGCCAACGCCCGCTGGGGCAGTCTTTACGACGCGCTCTATGGCACGGACGCCATCCCCGAGACGGATGGCGCGACGCGCACAAAGGGCTACAACAAGGTACGGGGGGCCAAGGTCATCGAATGGGTTCGCCTTCTTCTTGACGACATCGTGCCGCTCGCCAAGGGCAACCACAAGGCGGTTGTCGAATATAAGGTCGTGGGCGGCGAGCTCGTCGCTCTCCTCGAAAATGGGCTCGATACGAGGCTGCGCCATCCCGGACGCTTCGCCGGATACCGGAGAAAATCGCTCGATTCCCTGACTCTTCTTCTGCGCCATCATGGCCTTCATATCGAGATCGAAATCGATCACAACAGCCTTGTTGGCGCGGAGAGCAAGGCCGGGGTCGCCGACGTCATCCTCGAATCCGCCTTGAGCACGATCATCGATCTCGAGGACAGCGTCGCCTGTGTCGATGCCGAAGACAAGGTTGGCGTCTACCACAACTGGCTCGGGCTTATGAAGGGGGATCTCAGCGCGACGCTCGAAAAGAACGGCTTGCTGATCGAGCGGCGGCTTTCGGAGGATCGCCATTACATCGGGCGGGATGGAGAGCCCCTGATCTTGCATGGACGAAGCCTGCTCCTCGTCCGCAATGTCGGCCACCACATGGAAACCGATGCGGTGCTCGGTGAAAATGGCGCGCCGATCCCGGAAACCATTCTCGACGCAGCCGTGACGAGTTTGATCGCCCTGCACGATCTCAAGCGGGTCAGCGGGCCGGGAAACAGCCGGCACGGCTCGATCTATATCGTCAAGCCGAAAATGCACGGGCCCTTCGAGGTGACCCTCGCCAATGATCTCTTTGCCGGGGTCGAGGATATGCTGGGGCTTCCCCGCTTCACGCTCAAGATGGGGATCATGGATGAGGAGCGGCGCACCTCGGTCAATCTCAAAGCCTGCATCGCAGCGGCCGCCGATCGCGTGTTCTTCATCAATACCGGCTTCCTCGACCGGACGGGCGATGAGATTCACACCTCCACGGAAGCCGGCGCCATGGTGCGCAAGAATGACATGAAAAATACCGAATGGATCGCCGCTTATGAGAATGCCAATGTCGATATCGGCATTGCCTGCGGCTTGCCCGGCCGGGCGCAAATCGGCAAGGGCATGTGGGCCGCACCCGACCGGATGGCCGATATGCTGGCACAGAAGATCGTCCATCCGCTCGCCGGCGCCAATACCGCCTGGGTGCCCTCGCCCACCGCGGCCACCTTGCACGCCGTGCATTATCACAAGGTCGATGTCGCGAGCCGCTGGAAGGTGCTCGCCCGCCGTCGTCCGCCACCGCTCTCCGATCTCCTCGCCATTCCGGTCTGCCGGGCGAATTGGGCCCCATCAGATATCGAGGCCGAGCTCGACAATAATTGCCAGGGCATTCTGGGCTATGTGGTGCGCTGGGTCGACCAAGGCATCGGCTGCTCCAAAGTGCCGGATATTCACGACATCGGCCTCATGGAAGACCGTGCCACTCTGCGCATCTCAAGCCAGCACATCGCCAATTGGCTGCTGCAAGGTATTGCGACACCGGAACAGGTGATGGAAGCGCTGAGGAAAATGGCCGCCGTCGTCGACCGGCAGAATAAAGGGGATCCGCTCTACAAGCCGATGGCGCCTTCATTCAATGGTCATGCCTTCCAGGCGGCGGCGGATCTCATATTCAAGGGCCGTGCTCAGCCGAACGGCTATACAGAGTTCATCCTGCACGCGCACCGGCGTGCGGTGAAGGCGGCGGCGCAGGACGCGGTCTGAAAGTTGCGCAGATTTTGCGCCCGCCCGTTCTGACCCGGCCCCTGGGACACGACTACGTCAAATTCGCCGTGGTGTCGAGCCAACCGGGACCACGTTGACTTGGAATGACCGCATCCTGCGCTAAACGGACGGCACTCTGGATGGCCAAAATTGGCCCACCTGCATGCTTCCGAGCGTCCACGCGCCACCCTACCGCGCTGTCGGGCTTTAAAAACGAAAAATTTTTTCTGGATATATGTTATTTTTTCCCATTTTTGATAGCCTGAAGGGAATAGGAGGCTAGGCACATGGCAACAATGACCGTTTCCTTGCCCGACCCCATGAAAGACTGGATCGAGGCTCAGATCAGGCGGGGCGATTACGCCAGTATCAGCGATTACGTCCGCGATCTTGTCCGCCGTGACCGCGACCGCCGTGAGCAGGAACTGACCTTGGACGAACTGCGGAAAAAGCTGGCCGCTTCCAAAGACAGTGGCGTCAGCGCTCGCACCGTTGATGAAATCTTCGCCGAAGCGCGAGAAATCGCCAAGGGGCGTGGGCTGATGCATGAGTGAATATCGGCTCACAAAAGACGCCGATGACGATCTTTTGAAGATGTTCCTGTACGGGTTTGAGACATTCGGTTTGACACAGGCGGAAGCCTAGCGCGAGGGCATGATTCAGTGCTTTGAACTTCTTGCCGCCAATCCGCGCATTGGCCGCAAGGCAGATGAGTTTTCTCCCGGATCGCGGCGCCATGAACACGCGCATCACGTTATTTTCTACAACGAGCAGCCGGACGGAGTGCTGATTACCGGCATCATCCATTAGCGGGGCCTACGCCGGACAGTCCCGCCGCAAGGCTGATTTTTACTTTCTGCAAAAACAAGCCTCAGCTGCACACTGCTTTACATCATCGGCATCCGGCACACCGTCATATTGCCCGGCATCGATGATGACATACGGGAATTCGGGCAATCGGCACCAGCACGCGAAAGGCAATCATCAGCTTCCCGCGATACCTTGCCCAACCATTTTTTTCGGGTCGACGATCTCGTCGAATCGTCTCTCGTCTATGTAGCCGGAGCGAAGCGCAGCCTCCTTCAGGGTCAGACCCTCGTCATTGGCTTTGTGCGCGATTTCAGAGGCCTTGTCGTAGCCGATGATTGGGCTGAGCGCGGTCACCAGCATCAGCGAACGGCCGAGCATGTCGTCGATATGCCGGCGGTTGAGCCGTGCGCCTTCGACCGAGAAATGCCGCAGCTTCTCGCAAGCATCGCCGAGGATACGGACGGAGTGGAGAAAGTTGTTGATGATGATCGGACGCATCGCGTTGAGCTCGAAGTTTCCCTGGCTTCCGGCAAATGCGACCGCGTTGTCTTCGCCGATCACCTGAATGCAGACCATCACCATGGCCTCCTGCTGGGTCGGGTTGACCTTGCCCGGCATGATCGAGGAGCCTGGCTCATTCTCAGGCAAGATCAGCTCGCCGAGCCCGCATCGCGGACCGGAGGCGAGCCAGCGCATGTCATTGGCGATCTTCATCAACGCAACCGCGAGTCCACGCACCGCCGCCATCGCAGCTACCATCGCGTCGAGCGCGCCTAGTGCGGCAAATTTGTTGGGCGCGGTCAAAAAAGGGGCACCGGTCAGCTCGGCAATTTTCTCCGCGATCTCACGGCTGAAGTGCGGCGGCGCATTGAGCCCGGTGCCAACCGCCGTCCCTCCAGCCGCCAGCTCGAACAGACCCGTCTCCGAGGCGCGGATACGGGCGAGCGCCTCGCGGATTTGATGCGCCCACCCCGACCACTCCTGCCCGACTGTCAGCGGCACGGCATCCTGAAGGTGCGTCCGCCCGATCTTGACCACCTCGTTCCATTCGTTCGCCTTCGCCTCGATCGCGATCGCCAGCGCTTCCGCGCGCGGCAGCAAGTGCTTCTCCAATTCGAGCACCGCGGCAATGTGCATCGCAGTCGGGAAGGTATCATTCGACGACTGGCCCATATTGACGTCGTCGTTCGGATGCACGGGAGACTTGCTGCCCATCTTCCCCCCGAGCAGCTTGATCGCCCTGTTCGAAAGCACCTCGTTGACGTTCATATTCGACTGGGTGCCAGACCCGGTCTGCCAGACATAGAGCGGAAAATGCTCGTCCAGTTTGCCAGCGATCGCCTCGTCGGCGGCGCGCACAATGGCATCCGCTTTCCATTGCGGCAGCCGCCCGGCGGCGGCGTTGACGAGCGCCGCGGCCTTTTTGACATAGCCATAGGCGTGATAAACAGGCTTCGGCATACGATCGTCGCCGATCGCGAAATGCACCAGACTGCGCTGGGTTTGCGCCCCCCAATAGCGATCGGCTGGCACCTCGATTTCACCCATCGAGTCCGTCTCGCGCCGCGTCCCGGTCGCATCGATGCCGATCGGGGTCTCGTGCATGAGAGGGTGCGTCGGCTCATTCATGTCTCTGGCTCGTTGCCAAGCACTCTGGATCGCGCCCCGTTCTGAGAATTGTCGCGCAGGGCCGGTCTCTGCTCCCTTTTGAAGTCGGTCAACCGCTTCACTCCGGATAGACAGGATGGTAGGTACGGGCGCGGATGAGCGCGGCAAGATCATCCGGCTTCGGCACGCGCGCCAGTCCCTGATCGAAAATATATTCGGCGACCCGCGCAGCCACATGGAGGGAAGCCTCGAAAATCCGGCTTTGCGGCGGGTAGATCAGCCCCGTTGAAAGATTCTCATCCCTGACCTGTTCCGCCACAGCTTTTGCCGCAACGATGAACATTTGCTCTGTCACGCGGCTCGCTTCCGTCGCATAAACGGCCATGCCCATCGCCGGAAATATATAGACGTTGTTTCCTTGGCCCGGCACAAATTTTTGACCCGCGATCTCGACCGGCGGGAAGGGGCTACCACTCGCAAAAATGGCCTTGCCGTTCGACCAGCGATAGGCCTCTTCCGCCGTGCACTCGGAGCGCGATGTCGGATTGGAGTAAGGAAAGATGATCGGACGCTCATTGATCTCAGCCATCGCCTGAATCACCCCTCGGTTGAACAGTTTCGGAACGGTGCTGACTCCGATGATTCCGGTCGGCCTCAGAGCCTTGACCGCTTCAACGAAAGTGGAGACCGGACCCCTATCCTGAGCGAAAGGCTTCTGAAATTCCGCAAGGTCCGTGCGGGAAGTTACAATGAGTCCATTGATATCAAAAAGCGCGTTCCGTGCTCTCGCCTCTGCGATGTCCATCCCTTCGAGCGCCATCGCCTGACTGATCAGTTCCGCGATGCCGGTCCCGGCTGAACCGCCACCGAGAAAGAGAAAACGTTGATCGGTGATTTTCTTGCCGGTGATACGCAGCGCGGCAAAGATTCCAGCCAGCGCCACAGCCGCGGTACCCTGAATATCGTCGTTGTAAGTGCAAATCTTGTCGCGATAGCGCGATAGGATAGGAACGGCGTTGATGTTTGCAAAATCCTCCCATTGAATACAGCATTTCGGATAAAGATCCTCCACCGCGGCAACGAACTCGTCGATAAAGCCCATATATTCCGCGTCGCGGATCCGATGATGCCGCAGACCGAGATAAAGCGGATCCTCGAGCAGTCCATTATTGTTGGTGCCAACGTCGAGCGTGACCGGCAGGCAATATTGTGGAGGCACCCCGGCACAAGCCGTATAAAGCGCGAGCTTGCCGATTGGTATGCCCATTCCTCCAACGCCGAGATCGCCGAGGCCGAGGATCCGCTCGCCGTCGGTGACCACGATGAAGCGCACATCCTTTTGCGGCCAATTGCCGAGAATCTCCCGCACGCGCCCGCGGGCGCTGATCGGTAGATACATGCCTCGCGCCGAATGGAAGATATGATCGAACTTCTGGCACGCCTCACCCACCGTCGGCGTATAAACAAGTGGCATGAAGGCCGCCGGATCCGACATCAGCACGGCATAGAACAACGTCTCATTGCGGGCCTGCAGGTCAGATAGGGCGAGATATTTTTGAAGGTCGTTTTCGAGAGCCGCGAGCTGCGCATGGATGCGTGCAACCTGCATTTCTATCGTAATGGCGACTGGTGGCAGAAGGCCCTCAAGACCATATGCCCGACGCTCCGCCTCGGTAAATGCCGTCCCCCTGTTTAACCGCGGATTGTGAAGCCGATCATAGCCAGTGGAAGCGTCCATCTTATCCGTTCCGGTCACGCTGCGTCTCCCATGAATGCTCTGCCATACCTCGAACGTTGCTTGCTTGCAGATGACGGTAGGTGGGCCGCGCAGGCACCAAGGAAGGACAGCGGCGATGATTTCTCGTATTGCCCCGCTCGTCCATCAGCCGCTCGGTGTTGGAAATCGCGCGCTCCCGTTTATCACCAGCGCATGAAGCGACCATCATCGACCGGTTACGGCGAGAAGAGCCTCCTTGATCTTCGCCAGAGCGAAATGCTCGACCATATCCAAGTCGAGATGCGGCAGGTTCGGCAGCTCATTTGAAACGACAACGGCGTCAACGATCGCCGGACCGTCAATGGCGAAGGCCTCGGCAACCGCTGCCTTCAACTCACCCGGTTGTCGGGCTGTAAAACCGTGACCGCCGCAGGCACGTGCCAGAGCTGCAAAGTCGGGATTTGGAAATTCGATACCTTCCCGGAACGGAGGCAGACCTACGCTTTCTGCCTCCAAGGTGATCAGCCCGAAGGCGGAATTGTTGTAGATAATCACCTTGATTGGCAGCTTATGATGCACGGCGGTCAGAAATTCGCCCATCAGCATATTGAATCCGCCATCGCCGCAGAGCGCAATCACCTGGCGCGAGCGATCCAGCGCTTGTATCCCGTTTGCCTGAGCAAGCGCTGTCCCCACGGCCCCGTTGTTGAAGGAACCGATAATCCGCTGCGCTCCACTTTGCCGGATCCAGTTGCCGGACCAGAGCGTGTTGAGACCGGTGTCGAAAACGAGTATCGCATCGGGCTTGGCGAGATCGCTGACCGCCCGGGCCACCGCCTGCGGATGGATACGATCCTTGCTTCGCGCGAGGTCGGCCTGCTTGTCCAGCATCTCATCCCACTTCTGACGCTCCTCAGTTACCTTGTCCCAGAAGTGCGTGTTGGTCTTGGACGCGACCTCGTTGAGCAACAGCTTGAGGGTCGGGCGAGCGGAGCCGGTAACGCCGAGTACCGTCGGAGCACGCCGTCCAAGCACTTGCGGCCGCTCGTCGATTTGGATGACGGTCCCTTTGCTTGGCAGGAAATTCGAGTAGGGATAGTCCGTGCCCACCATCAGCAAGAGATCGCAGCCCATGATTGCATTGTACACGGCCTTGCTGCCGATCATTCCGATGCCGCCCATCCATCGGGGGTCATCGTATGGCATGATGTCCTTGCCCTTGACGGAATGGATCAGGGGGGCCTTGAGCCGGTCCGAGAGGGCGCGCAGTTGATCGGCTGCCCCGCGGCAGCCGCCTCCACACATGATCACCACGCTGTCCGCATGGTCGATCCGGCGGGTCATTTCGGCGATATCTTCGTCGCTCGCGGCAAACTCCTGACGCGGCTTCAGGGTTGCCACACTGGAGAGCTCTCCTTCCGCCTTGGCCGCGATAACGTCTTGAGGAAGCGTCAGATGAGCGACGCCCCGGCCGGCATAGGCTGTTGCGATTGCCTGGTGAAAGACGCCTGGCGCCTGCTGTGGGGAAGTGATGGTTTCCGTATAGAGGGAGACGTCGCGGAAAAGAAGATCTGGCTGTGTCGTCTGGAAGAACTCAATCCCCTGCATCTTGCTGGGCATGTCACCGGAGAGAGCCAGAACGGGCGCATGGTCGCGGCTGGCTTCATAGAGGCCGGCGACCAGATGCGTGCTGCCGGGGCCGGTGGTGCCAGCACACACCGCGAGCTGGCCTGTGAGCTTGGCTTGGCCGGCGGCGGCCAGAGCCGCTCCTTCCTCATGACGGACACCAACCCATTCGATATTGCTTCGACGGAGCGCGTCGGCAAGCGGATTCAATGAGTCGCCGATCAGGCCGAATATTTGCTTAACCCCGGTCTGCTTAAGCACGCTGACCAAAACGTCCGCAACTGTTTGTGACATTTGGCTCTCCCGATCGTCGTCCTCACTTTATGCCCGCAGCCCCAGCAAACGGGGCGTACCTGCTTCAGTGGGCGCTCATGCGAGCAAATTCCGCAAAAGTTGACAGACTTTTGCGACGAGAATTCGCTCCAACTTCTTGATCATGCGCGATTTCTTATCGCTCGAACGATTCCGTTCGAGCGGAAAGCGCGCTAGAGCATTCTCGTAAGGCCGACCATCACGATGAAGACCCGGACCGACGACGGCCTTCAACCTCCGCCGACCCCGTACCCAACCCTCGTCCGAGGGTCGATGACTTCGTCGAACCGCTTCTCGTCGATGTCGCTGGACTGGAGCGCGGCCTCCTTCAGGGTCAGGCCTTCGTCATTCACCTTGTGCGCCATGGCGGCATCCCTATCATAGCCGATCATCGAGCAGGGGCCAATCGGATCATGAAGGCCGGAAAGATGATGTGAAATGAGATGGTGAACGTGAATTGAATTCGCGACAACAGAAAGTGCCTTAGCGTCGATTTGGAACTCGCGTTATTGTCAGAGGTTCGTCCGGGCGTGGTCAATGAGCTCATCACCGCGGCCAGCCATGACGGCCTTCAGCATGTAAAGAGTAAAGCCCTTAGCCATTCGGCCGTGATGCTGGGCGGAACGGGAAGCACCACTCGGCTGACCACCGCGTCGATCAAAACCGGTCCGTCATGGGCGATCGCATCGGTAATACCGCCTTCAACTTCGCTTGGATCCTCAAGCCTGATTCCTCGCACTCTGATAGATTCCGCCATCGCCGCGAAGTTGGGATTTTTGAGGTCCGTTCCACTATCGATGAAGCCACACGCTCCGTGCAAGGATCTTAAGCTCCGGCGTTTTGGTCTAGTTAGCGTTGACACCATGCACCTCCGCACCATCCAAACGTCAACATGACCAATTTTTTGCACCACCCCACAGGTCTGAAGCGCGCTCGCGTATGAGCTCTTGTAAGCTACGCCGCTCCGATCGGACAAAAATGTTTCACGTGAAACATTTTTGTCCGATTGCCTCGTGCATCTGGTGGGCGGACCCGTTTTATTGCGGCGGCGTGCCGTTGAGCGCCAAGACTTCGCCGGCGAGATAGAGACTGCCTGTAATCAGAAGGCGTGGCGGGAAGGACCATTCGCGTGCGGAAAGAAAGGCAAGCGCCGCCTTGACGCTGCTACAAGCCGCCGCTGGAATGCCGCTCGCGGCAGCGGCCGCTGCAACTTCAGCGGGGGTTTTGGCGTATTGGTCCGCATTCACCGGCACAGCGACGACCTCCTGGGCAAGGCCCTTGAAAGCGTGCAGGAAGCTCGCCGTATCCTTCGAGGCGAGCGAGCCGCAAATCAGGACCAGTGGCCTCTGTGTCCGTTCCTCGAATTCAGCCATCGCCTGGGCGAGCACGACGCCGGCATCCGGGTTGTGGCCCCCATCGAGCCAGACCTCGGCCCCCGGCGGGACGAGCGCCGCCAAATTTCCATGGGCAAGGTTCTGCAGCCTCGCCGGCCATTCCGCGCGGGGCAAGCCTTCATCGAAGACGGCGGCCGGAAGCCCCGGTTCAAGATAGCGCAATGCGGCGACCGCGATCGCCGCGTTCTGATGCTGGTGACGGCCGGGAAGGCGTGGAAGGGCCAAATCGAGGAGGCCGCGCTCATCCTGATAGATGAGGCGGCCATGCTCTTCAAAGGCCTCGTAGTCGCGATGCGCGACGATCATGGGGGCACCAACCCGCTGGGCCTGGCGCTCCAACACGCTCAAGGCGGCTTCCTGCTGGGGACCGATGACCGCGACAGCGCCAGCCTTGAAGATGCCGGCCTTCTCGAAGGCGATCTTATCGACCGTGCTCCCGAGAAACTCCGCGTGATCGATGGAGATGGAAGTGATGAGAGAGGCGCTCGGCGCGGTGATCACATTGGTGGCATCGAAGCGCCCACCAAGCCCGACCTCGAGCAGCAAATAATCAGCCGGATGCTCGCTGAACAGCTTGAAGGCGGCAGCGGTCGTCACCTCGAAGAAAGTGATCGGCTTTCCCGCATTGGCTTTCTCGCAGGCGATCAGCGCAGCGAAAAGCTCGCCATCATCGACGAGCTTGCCTCCGCCTTCCGAGCCGAGCCTGATGCGCTCATGGAACCGCACCAGATGCGGCGAGGTATAGACATGCACCCTTTTGCCCGCCGCCTCCAGAATGGCGCGCATGAAGGCGATGGTCGAGCCCTTGCCATTGGTTCCGGCGACATGGATGATGGGCGGCAGCCGCCGTTCGGGGAAACCCAGCGCGGCCAACAATTCCTCGATCCGGCCGAGCGACAATTCGATTGTCTTGCGGTGGAGCGTGAAAAGATGGGTGAGCAGCGCGTCGAGCGACTCCATTGGGACCCTTGTTTCGCGCCCGAGAGTTAAGACTTCAACGATGGTTGCCGAATGGCACCTTAATGAGGACCGTCATTGCAAGCCAACGGATCCGGTTGCGGCGGCCCGATAACAGGCTTCGCGAAGCCATGCAGACGCCGTGCGTCACATGGATTTCTTCGTCGCTTGGTTCCCTGCAATGACAGCACCATGATGAGTCCTGGTCCCATAAAATGTGAATTTAGGCGGCTGCCGATTCGACCGATCTGGTCCCGGTTAGCACCGCGCAAAGCCGGGCGAGGGTCGCGCGCATATCCTGCCGCTTAACGACCATGTCGACCATGCCATGCGCTTCGAGATATTCGGAGCGCTGAAAACCCTCCGGTAATCTCTCGCGGATCGTCTGCTCGATCACCCGCGCTCCGGCAAACCCGATCACGGCGCCGGGCTCGGCGATATGGATATCGCCCAGCATGGCATAAGAAGCGGTGACGCCACCGGTTGTCGGATTGGTCAGGACGACGATATAGGGCAGCTTGGCCTCGCGCAGGCGCTGCACGGCGATCGTAGTGCGCGGCATCTGCATCAGCGAAAATATGCCTTCCTGCATTCGGGCGCCCCCCGAGGCGGTGAATATGATAAACGGCGTCCTGCGCTCGACGGCGGCCGTCATGCCCGTAATGATCGCCTCGCCCGCCGCCATGCCGAGCGAGCCGCCAAGGAAATCGAAATCCTGCACCGCGACAACGACCTCCATGCCCTGCAATTTGCCGAAAGCGAGTTTCACTGCATCCGAATTTCCGGTTTTCAGCCGATTTTCCTTGAGCCGGTCCGTGTAGCGTTTCACATCGCGGAACTTGAGGGGGTCGAGCGGCACCTCCGGGGTGGCGAGCTCTTCGTAAGCCGCGTCATCGAACAGATTGTCAAGCCGGGCCTTGGGCGCCAGGCGCATATGATAGCCCGAGCCCGGCACGACGAAGAGGTTGGCCTCGAGATCCTTGTGAAAAACGATCTCGCCCGACTCGGGGCATTTGACCCATAGATTTTCGGGCGTCTCCCGCCGCAGCAAGGATCTGACCTTCGGCGGGACGACATTGGCGATCCAATTCATGGCCTATCCTTAGCCCCGTGCGGCCAATGCGGGCCGCACCCCCTTGGCGATCTCAGCGACGAGCGCCGTCACCGTTTCTACGCTTTTCCCGGTCGCCTTTCCATTCTTATCGAGCGAGGCGCGCAAGGCCTCGACAAGAGCCGAGCCGACCACCACCCCATCGGCATGGGCAGCGATCGCCGCCGCGCTTGCCGCATTCTTCACCCCGAAGCCGACCGCGACCGGCAGGGCGGTCTGCGCCTTGAGCCGGCCGACCGCCGCCGCCACCTTGCCAACGTCCGGCGCCGCGGCACCGGTGATGCCGGTGATCGAGACATAATAGACAAAGCCGGAGGTATGGGCGAGCACAGTGGGCAGCCGCGCTTCATCCGTCGTCGGCGTCGCGAGCCGGATGAAATTGAGCCCCGCCGCGCGGGCCGGCAGGCAGAGCTCGGAATCTTCCTCCGGCGGCAGATCGACGATGATCAGCCCATCGACGCCAGCCGACTTCGCATCGCGCAAGAACCGCTCAACCCCATAGACATAGATGGGGTTGTAATAGCCCATGAGCACGAGCGGCGTCGTCTCGTCCGCCGCGCGGAATTCGGCGGCGAGCGCCAATGTCTTGGCGAGCGTCGTCCCGGCCTTGAGGGCGCGCAGTCCCGCCGCCTGGATCGCCGGCCCATCCGCCATCGGATCGGTGAAGGGCATGCCGAGCTCGATCACATCGGCCCCCGCCGCCGGCAGGGCCTTGAGCAAGGCGAGACTCGTCGCGAGATCGGGATCGCCCGCCATCACGAAAGTCACGAGAGCCGCACGTTTTTGCCGTGCGAGCGCGGCAAAGCGAAGGTCGATCCGGGTCGTCATGAAAGCTTTGCACCTGGGAGGCTGGGTGAGGTTGGGATAATCCGACGGCGCGCCTGGCTTAGGGTCAGGCCCTCATGATGGTGCCGGCCGGCAATCTCATGGCGAGCGTGAGCTCCATGAGATTGCTTCGGCGTCTGTCGTGGGTCGCTTCGCGGCGCCTGTCATAAGGCTGGCGGAGCCCGACCCGTTGGTTTGCAATGACGGTTACTCGGACGGCATGCTCATCAGATTTTGACCCTTAGCACATGGAATGATTTGCGCAAGGAAGGCCGGGCCGCGGGCTGCCCGCGCGCATGAGACAAAAATTATCTGACCTTGGTCTTCGCTACTAGATTTTATTTTTTTCAGAAGGCGACCAGGATCGGACACCGCGCTATGAGCTCGCCCGAAAGAATATAAGCATTCAATGCTCGCAGCCCTTATTGCCGGCATATAACAAAAGAAAGCCGCGTTTGACCGCCTGTGTCCACTGAAGCCGCTTACGATCAAACCGCGAACCTGTCTGTGACCTTGAGGGTGGCGATGGGTGATTCTCTTTCACCAAACTTGCAAACAAGCCCTTGAGCGGATGCATGACGGAAAGCTTTCCAGAAATATTGAGCGATGTTGGAAGCCTGCGGACGCGGCTTACCCAATGGAGGCGGGCCGGAGAAACGATCGCCCTTGTGCCGACGATGGGGGCGCTGCATGAGGGGCATCTGGCCTTGGTGCGGGCCGCTCAAGGCGCGGCGCGGCGCATTCTTTTATCGATCTTCGTCAATCCGACCCAATTTGCCGCGGGCGAGGATTTTTCGGCCTATCCGCGCCCCCTCGAAGCCGATGCCGCTCAATTCGCCGAGGCGGGGGGCAATCTGATTTTCGCGCCGGATGTTGCGCAAATCTATCCACCGGATTTTGCCACCCGCGTCACTCTTGAAGGTCCGGCGGCTGCTGGCCTTGAGGATCGATTCCGTCCGACTCATTTTTCCGGCGTGGCGACGGTCGTCGCCAAGCTTATCAATCTCGCGCGCGCCGATATCGCCGTCTTCGGCGAGAAGGATTATCAGCAACTGAAAGTCGTGACGCGCATGGCACGCGACCTCGATTTCGAAACGAACATCGTCGCCGTGCCAACAGTGCGGGAAGAAGATGGCCTCGCGCTTTCATCCCGCAATGTCTATTTGTCGCCCGCGGAACGCGCCAAAGCGCCGCGCCTTTACGCCGCTTTGCGCCAATGCGCCTTCGAGATTGAAAGCGGGATTGGTCTTAAGCCGGCGCTTGCCGCAGCATGGCGAAGCCTGACGGAGGCGGGCTTCCTCATCGATTATTGCGAGGCGCGCCATGCGGAGAGCCTGGCCCCGATCCAATCCATGGAGGAGGGGCCGATCAGGCTGCTGGCCGCTGCCAAGCTCGGCCGCACAAGGCTGATTGACAATCTTGCGGTGAGAGCCGGATGAACAAAAGCGCAAGGCGGTTTTGTGCACGCAGTCAACTGTGCGCGGATGAGATCGCGCGGGCGTATCTGCGCTATCGCGCCTTCATTTCTCGAGATAACCGGGAGCAAATGCAAAACCTCCCTCTGCTCCAAGCATATCCGCTTCCAGCCTAGCGCGCTTATCGCTCGAACGGAATCGTTCGAGCGATAAGAAATCGCGCAAGATCAAGAAGTTGGCGCGAATTCTCGTCGCAAAAGGCGGTCATCTTTTGCGGAATTCGCTCTAAATCGGGACCACCGGGGTCTTCTTTTGCGTCATTTTGCGCAAGGTCGCGAGATCGATATTCAGATGCGCCGCGACGAGTTCATGGGGCACATTGTTCATCCAGGACGCCAGCGATATGTCGGCGTATTCCGGAGTGGTGAAAACCTCCAGAAACCGGAGCGTGTCGTTCCCGACATTCTCGATATAATGGCCAATCGACTGCGGCACATAGCCGACATCGCTTGGATGGAACAACACCGTATTATTCCTTCCTTCGCCATGGAAGACACCCATGCGGGCGGTACCACTGATGTAGTATTGCCACTCATCCGAGGTTGGGTGCCAATGCAATTCGCGCAAACCGCCGGGCGCGACCTCGACAAGAGCGGCCGCCATGGTCGTCGCCGCGAAGTTTTTCGAATCGGCGATGCGAACCGAACCGCCTGTGGAAGTAAAGGCCGGCGGTTGATCGCCCAGCGGAAATTTGTAAGGGTTGGGCACGTCGGGCTGCGTGCTCTGCGCCAGATCGTCGGCGAGGCTGCCGGGCAAAGGCGCATTGAAGATCCAGAGATCCTTCTTCGGGATATTGTCGAAGGTCGATGGCGGCACGTTGAAATTCTTGGCCAGCACATCCTTCGGCGTGTGATTGAACCAGTCGGTGATCAGAAACGTGCTGTCCTCCGAGAAATTGCCGTCATTGAAGACGAGAATGAACTCGCATCCATCCGGGCCCAGTCCCTGGATCGAGTGCGGCACGCCGCCCGGAAAGAACCAGAGATCGCCGGCTTTCACGTCCGAGATGTGTCTTCGAGCGTTGGCATCAACGCCGGTAATTCGCCCGACGCCATAGGTCACATAGGCCCACTCAGCCGGCACATGCCAGTGCAGCTCGCGCACGGCGCCGGCCGGAAGCCGCATATTGACGCCGGCCATCGCTTTCGAGATCGGGAAATTGCGGACCGTGACTTCACGTGCCCAGCCGGCATCGGTATGGCGGTTGTGGACCTCTGAGAATGAAGTTCTCAGTGTGCCAAGATTGCCATGGTCGGTCGGCAGCGACTCCCAATCATAAGGGTTGATCGCTTCCTGCGGCGGGTTGCGCGGGCCGGGATCGCTCATGGCGGCGGGGGAATAAGCTTCGGTTGCATGGCCGGCCGCCGCCGCTGCAACGACACCGCCGGCTGCGGTTGTCGCTAAGATTCTGCGCCGCGAATATAGGGTCATCGTTTGCTCCACATCCGTCTTGCGGTCACGGCTAGCCAGGAGGAAACCGCGACATCCTGTCTTGCCTCGTCAGCTATCCTTGCGATCAAGACGACAACGACATACAGCAGGGCAACCGCAACCTCTAGAGCGGGATGAGCAAAAGTGGGAAGCGGTTTTGCGCTCGCATCCCGCTCTAAATTATAAGAATCGAGCACGTTTCATGATTTTGGATCGATTCGATCCAAAATCATCGTGATCTAGTGCGGGATGAGCAGAAGTGGGAAGCGGTTTTGCGCTCGCATCCCGCTCTATCAATTCAAAAATTCCGATTGCGAGGATTCCAGTGCCAATGGGACCTCAAATTTTCGAGATCAGGCCGCGCTTCACGACAAATCATGATCATTTGGCTTGTGGTCGGGGCCGCGGATCGATCTGAACGGTGGCCGTCATCCCAGCCGCCAGGACCACGCCTCGCGGGACCTCATCGATATGGATGCGCACCGGAATGCGCTGGGCAAGGCGCACCCAAGTGAAGATTGGATTGACCGTCGCAAGCCCTTGCGGGTTAGCCTCTGCGTTGGGAACATTGATGCCCCGCGCGATGCTCTCGACATGACCACGAACGATCTCACTATAACCCATCAGTTTGACTTCGGCAGGGTCGCCTTCGCGGATCGAACCCAGATGGATCTCCTCGAAATAGCCGTCAACCCAAAATGAGTCAGCGTTGACGAGGGAAATTATATTCTGACCGACATTCGCATAGTCACCGAGTTGCGCCAACAGATGGGTCACCCAACCATTAACGGGAGAACGGACCTCCGTACGCTCGAGATTAACCCGCGCCTGATCCAGGTTGGCCATGGCGAGCTGGACTTGCGCTTGGCCGGCAATCGCCGTCGTCGCATAAGTCTGCTTCTCTTCTATGCTAGCGGCATTCAGATTCAGCTTTTGCCGGCGTTGTGACTGTATCTCCGCGTTGCGCGCATTGGCCTCAGCCTGCTTCAGCGCCGCCTCTGCGTGGCTGACGGCAATCCTGTAGTCTCTCGGGTCAATCACCATCAGCAAATCGCCCTTATGCACGAACTGGTTGTCGGCGACAGGAAGTTCGACGATTCGCCCAGCCACCTCAGGCGCCATGGTGACGACATAGACACGTACCGTTCCATCCCGCGTCCAGGGTGCCCCCATATAGGCGTCCCACATGGCGAAGCTCAGCATCACGGCAAGCCCGACCGTTGCCAGAGTGATCAAAACCCGAAAGGTCTTAAGGCGCGCGCCAATATTCGGGCGGCCAGGCAGCCCAGGCGTCCAGACGGCGTCGCGTTCGGCTGCTGCCTTGGGGCTCTTTGCATCGCTCTGAGCTTCGGACATGGAGATCGATTTCTAACGATTTAGCGCGCGACGATCAGCGTCATCGATGAAAGTACGATCAAATAAACTGAGAACACAAATAAAGCCGGATGCCACACATAGGCCAATAAGCCGTAGCGGCTCACCACCCGGCGCAGCGTGATCGTGATGAACCACGCCGCAACCATCATCAACGACATGGGCGCAACGTAAACACCGAACAGGTTGATCTCAGTAAACCTCACAAAGGCTCTCCGGACTCAAAATAGGCGGCATGCTCTCTCAACGCCTCCGAAATTGTCAGGATAATGCTTCGCGCCTGGAGCGCAAGCAGCGGCCCCGATCTGCCGGCTGAGAAAGCGGCAAGACGGCCGTCGAGACTGGTGAGCCTTGTGACCGCGATCCCGCCGTTTCCGCGCGCCAAGGCCGCCAATGCAGCATCGAGGTCTTCACTCAAATCAAGCCTTGAGACGATGTGGCGAAGCTCGATGATCCCGTTGCCGACCGATAAGGCCGTCACAAGCTGTGAACGCTGCAAGGGTTCGGCGGTGTCCGGCAGTGCCTCCAGTCTCCCGAATAGAAGGCTCTCCCAATTGCCGGATGTCCATAAGACGCGGCCCGCTGCGAGGCGGCGCAGATCGCGTAAGGTGAGCGCGAGGAGTCGGCTGGTCCGAAATACAGGCGAGAGCGGGGGTAGCATACGGAAGGAAAACGCGGCGACGGCCAGACCGGTGACGATCGCCAGGGCATTGTTATAAAATTGTGCGGTATCGAAGCTCATCTCATTGGCGGGCTGCACAAGCGCGCAGAAATAGACCGTCATTGAGGTGAACATCGCCGTATGCCTCGGTTGAGCGATCAGCGCGCCCGCGGGTATCAGAAAGAGGCCGATGACGAGGCAGAAGCCCTCGAAGGTTTCAATCCCCGGAAGCACGGCAAATTTGATAATCGCGGAAAAGACGGTGCCCAGGGCCGTGCCGGCGGCAAACTCCATGGCCGCTTGGTAGGCCTGATCGACCCGTGGCGCGAAGAGAAGGACGGCGATTGCGGTAAATGTGATTGCCGTGGCGCCGTTCGGCCATTGAGTGAGAATCCAGAAGATCATGACGGCGCCGATCGTGACAAATGCGCGACCCGCATTCACGAGCGAAGGCAGCCAGTCAGGCACACGGACCTGGACGTTAGGGTGCCAGGGAAGCTGGCGAATGGGATTCAAGAGAAGGAGCGCAAGCCCGTCGAGCGCGGATGAAATGCCGGTCAGCACCTTGGCCGTTTGGTCCGTGAGCAGCCGCAGCGATGGCGTATTGGCCGGCATGGTGGTCAGCACTCGCGCCGCCGCGTCACACATCTCGCTTTGATCAGCCGGGTTTGTGAGCCACGCTGCCGGCACGCCATATTCGGCCTGTCGCAGCTCTTGTGGAATGCACTGCAGGACGGCACCGGCTTCCAGCTGGGCCTCGCCGTCCGGCACCCTGGCCAAATGCACCGCAATCACGCGCCAGCCGACGACAGCGGCGAATAAGCCGTCAACGGCCATTTGCAATATTGGCGAGTGATGGCGGATTTGCGACGATTCGCCTTTCGCCTGGTCGATGATCGGGTCAAGGCCAATCACCCGCCGCACGAGCTCCCGCCGGATCGGCGTTGTCTCCGCCAGTTCCGGCCCGGCCAACGCCAACATGCCGGTAAACCGACCCGTGATTTCAGCCGAAAGCGCCGCGAATGACCCCGCAAGGCGTCGCCGGACACCGCCGAAGTCGGTCCCGGCGAGAACGATGCCGGCGCTCACAATGCCGATGCAGATTTCACTCGCGCGCGTGACCGCGAGGAGGAAGACTTCATTCACGTTCGGGCCGCCTGTCGCACCGAGCTCATCACCCGCGATGACCACAGCCGTGTAACCAGCCAGCGCCGCCGCATAGGATGCGAAATTGCGCAAAAGCGTCGCGGCCATGGCGCAGGCGGCCGCCCAAGACGCAAGAGCCAGGAGAAAAGGGGCACGTTGTTGCGGAAAGAGCCCGGTCAGCGCCACGATCAAAATGGCGCCAACCAAGGTACCAACCATGCGATACCACCCTTTGCGCAGCGAGGCGCCAAGCTGCGGCTGGCAGGTAATGGCGGCCGTGAGGCCAGCCCAGAACTCATTATCGAGTTCAAGCCAAAAGGCGATGTAGAGAGCCAGGCAGACCGAGGCCCACAGCCGCAGCCCAAAGAGCAGCGGCTGACCCGCGACCCGAAACATGCGGGCCAAGGCCCTGGCCCATCGGCCACTGGCCCTCCTGAACCCTGGCTGATCGCCGATGGCACTGGTCATCCCTGTTCGAGCTCGTAAAATCCAGTCTTGGCCAGGACTAATTATGGCTCGTAATGACGGTCACGGCGGGTACTTTATTAGAGCGAATTCCGCAAAACTTGACAGACTTTTGCGACGAGAATTCGCTCCAACTTCTTGATCTTGCGGGATTTCTTATCGCTCGAACGATTCCGTTCGAGCGATAAGCGCGTTAGGTCCTGACCCTAGAATTAAAAGCCATAGCAATAGACGTTCAATACGCTATTGGCTAACGGTGCTCGGTGCCGCCAGGATACATGGGCGAATAGTACAAGCGGGTTTTCGAAAGCTCCCCAACTGTAAGTTCGCCGCTCCGATCCACGTCCAAGCGGTCGAACTCGGCTTCCATGAACTGCATAAACTCCTGCTTCGACACTTTTCCGTTTTGGTCCACATCCATCAGGCGCAGCAATTGCTTCGTCTGCTTCTCTCCCTGTGCCACGTCGCGATTGCTAAACGCGAAAGCCGATGTGGGGGCCCCTGAAGCGACAAGCGATATCACAACTAAAGCGATCTTAGCGATCTTGGGCATCATCCTCTCCTCTGCCACGGCGATTCACGAGGGGAACGCCGCGCTATCATTAAATAGTGTTTTTCCGCAAAAAGCGCCGGATGCAATCGCATGGGCAGGATTCAACTATACCCCATTTATGCGACAACCCAATCCTTTGGATCGATGACGCGGACGTTGTCTGTGACCGAATCGCCAAATTACGGCCAGAGGTGTGGGACTTTATCGCAGAGGAACGTCAGCGCCGCCTCGGCGAACCCAGGATGTATCGCTCGGGCGATAGGCGGGAATGAAGCCTGGACTGGCCTAGAGCCGTTTCCCGCTTCCATTGAATCGGGAATCTAGCTTTTTGGTTTGTCGCATTTTCTCAACGCGAATCGGTGCCCACTTCGCTGGAAAATGCTCCAGGGCCAAGAAACGATCAGCCAGCCGTATTGTGCAGGCTTTGACCGGGTCCAAAATCGTCCCACGATCCAGATCCATGCCGTGGGGACGAAGACATCTCACGCCCACCATTTGGCCGGCGGGGCTAACTTCGGCGCCGCCTGTTCGAGGACATGGCCGACGGAAAAAAGCGTCTCCTCATCGAAGGCGCGGCCAATCACTTGTAAAGCCAGTGGCAATCCCTCGGCCGAAAGGCCAGCCGGCACGGCAAGGCCGGGCAGGCCCGCCATATTCACCGTTACAGTGAAAATATCATTGAGATACATCTCGACCGGATCGGCCGAGCCCTTCTCGCCAAGGCCGAAGGCGGCCGAAGGCGTCGCCGGCGTCAGGATCGCGTCGATGCCATCCTCAAAAGCCGTCTCGAAATCGCGCTTGATCAGCGTCCGGATTTTTTGCGCCCGCACATAATAGGCGTCGTAATAGCCAGCCGAGAGCACATAGGTGCCGATCAGAATGCGCCGGCGCACCTCTTTGCCGAAACCTGCCGCGCGGGTGTTTTCATACATGTCCACAATGTCCTTGCCGGGAATGCGCAGCCCGTAGCGGACGCCGTCATAGCGGGCGAGATTGGAGGAAGCCTCGGCCGGTGCCACGATGTAGTAGGCGGGCAGCGCATAGCGCGTATGGGGCAGGGAAATATCGGCGATGGTGGCGCCCGCCGCCTTCAGCCAAGCGATGCCATCGGCCCAGAGTTTTTCGATCTCGGCCGCCATGCCGTCGCGCCGGTATTCCTTCGGAATGCCGATCCGCAGACCCTTGATGCTGCGCCCGATTGCGGCAACGAAATCAGGCACCGGCCGATCAACGCTCGTCGTGTCCTTGGGATCGTGGCCGGCCATCGAGCGCAGCAGAATCGCGGCGTCCTGCACATTGCGGGCGATCGGCCCGGCCTGATCGAGCGAGGAGGCGAAAGCGACGATCCCGTAGCGCGAGCAGCGTCCATAGGTGGGCTTGATGCCGACCGTGCCGGTGAAGGCGGCGGGCTGCCGGATCGAGCCGCCGGTATCGGTGGCGGTCGCACCAAAGCAGAGCCGCGCCGCGACCGCCGCCGCCGAGCCGCCCGATGAGCCACCGGGCACCAACGCCTGGTTCGAGCCCGCCCGCCGCCAAGGCGAGATCACCGGGCCGAAATAGGAGGTCTCATTCGACGAGCCCATGGCGAATTCATCGAGATTGAGCTTGCCGAGCATGACGGCGCCATCCCGCCACAGATGGGTGGTCACGGTCGATTCATAGGGGGGCACGAAACCTTCGAGAATATGGCTGGCCGCGGTCGTCTGGACTCCCTCGGTGCAAAACAGATCCTTGATGCCGAGAGGAATGCCTTCGAGAGGTCCCCCCTCGCCGCGCGCGAGACGTTCATCCGACCGGGCCGCCATGGCAAGCGCCTTCTCGGGCGTCTCGAGGATGAATGCATTGAGCGCCCGTGCCTTTTCGACCGCCTCGATATGCGCCTTGGCGAGTTCGGCGGCGGAGAATTTCTTGGCGCGCAGATCTCGCGCTGCTTCGGCAAGCGTCAGCTCGGTGAGGCCGGTCATGGCGCTTTTCTACTCCAGCACTTTGGGAACGACGAAAAAATGATCGTCCGAGAGCGGCGCATTGGCGACGATCTTGTCCGGGATGGCGCCGTCGGTCACCCCATCAGCGCGTTTTTTCATCGCGGTCGGCAAGACGGAGGTCATCGGCTCGACACCTTCGACATTGACGCTCGCCAGTTCCTCGACGAAAGCAAGAATGGCGTTGAGCTCGTCTTGCAGATGCGGCACCTCGGCATCGGTGAGTTTGATTCGGGCAAGATGGGCGATGCGGCGCACGCTCGCCTGATCGACGGACATGGAGTGATCCTTTTGCTGGAAGGGGAGCCTATAGCACTGCCCGCTCGGCGCAAGCAACGGCGAAGGGCCTCAGGGGCTCGCAAAGGCCAAGATGCCTGCGGTAACTGGCCGCGCCTCACAGCTCGGCACTCGCTATTCAACAAGACACCTGTTCAGGCGAGCTCTTTCTGCATTTTGACATGCGGTATCGTGACTTCGATGAACCGTTCGCCGACCCTTCGATAGCCCATTTTTTCGTAGAATCCGGCAGCGCTCTCGCGCGCATGGAGCCGGACGCCACGATATCCGTTTTGCATCGCGATTGTCTCGGCATGAAGGAGAAGCTCCTTGCCCAACCCCTTGCCCCGATTGCAAGGCGCGATGGCCATTTGCCGGAACTTGACAATCCGCCCCTCCTCCGGCGCCAGCAAAAGGCACCCGGCCAAGGAACCTTCCACCATTAAAGCCAAGTGCCGCTGGTTGGCTTCTTCGCGCAGTTGCTCCGCCGTGAAACTCAACCCCAACGGCTTGCGCAAGACCTCGGATCGCAAGGCGACCATCGCCCGATACAAGTCCGTGTCGTGACCGGCTTCCAGGATGCGAGGCGAGGCTTTCTTCAATGGCGCATCCTTGTCAAATCATGCGAGCGGCGGGATTCAAACACGCGGCCTGAAGTTCAGGAAGCCTTTTCGTACTGCGGATCAGCGGGAAGCCTCTGAAAGGCTGATGAGGGAATGCGCTTGCCACGGACAATTCATCGCGCCGTCTCGCCGAACATGGGTTCGAAATTCTCACGCAAGGCGGCATCGACCGCTTCCATCGAGGCGCTGGCGCCGAGGTCGCGAAAGCTTGTCACCCCGAGGTGAGCGGCGGTGATGCCGCAGGGAACGATGCCTCGATAGGGCGCCAGATCCGGCGCGACATTGAGCGCCACGCCATGAAAAGAAATCCACCGCCGCACGCGGATGCCGATCGCCGCGATCTTGTCCTCGGCGATCTCGCCAGCCGCGCCCTTCGGCTTATCCGGACGGGGAACCCAAACCCCGACGCGGCCGGCGCGCCGCTCGCCCCGGATGCCGAGGCAAGCGAGCGTTGCGATGAGCCAGTTCTCAAGCCCGCAAACAAACGCCCGTAGATCGGGACGACGCCGATTGAGATCGAGCATCACATAGGCGATCCGCTGTCCGGGCCCATGATAAGTGAGCTCACCGCCGCGGCCGCTTTTATGGACCGGCAGATCCTTGCTCAAGAGATCACTCATGCGGGCGGAGGTTCCCGCCGTATAGAGCGGCGGATGTTCGAGCAGCCAGACAAGCTCGTAAGCCGTGCCCGCCGCAATGGCCTCGACCCGCGCCTCCATCAAAGCCACGGCTTCCTCATAAGGCACAAGCCCGTCAGAGCTCCGCCATTCGACCGGCGCCCCATCCTTTGGCAGCATGAGTTTGACAAGCTTTTCCATTTGGGGCGAACACTTATTCGTTCGCATATTGTTCTTGTGTCAAATCATCAAATCCGCTAAGCCTTTGACTGAGGCTTGAGTGCGGTCGCGGCCTCGGTTTTGCCCGCGACCAGGTGGCAGGCAGAGATTTAGAGCTTTGAAAGGCATTTTGCGAGTTCCCGGGGGTCAGCATGGTCGTCCGCGTCGCGACGGTTTCATTTGAGGGCATCGAGGCGCGTCCCGTCGATGTGCAGGTCCAGATCGCCAATGGCAATGTCGTCTTCACGGTGGTCGGCCTCGGCGACAAGGCGGTGGCCGAATCGCGCGAGAGGGTTCGCGCCGCGCTCAATGCCTCGGGTCTTGCCATGCCGGCGAAGCGCGTCACCGTCAATCTCGCGCCGGCCGATCTGCCGAAGGAAGGCAGCCATTATGATCTGCCGATCGCCCTTGGTATCATGGCGGCGCTGGGCGCCTTTCCGCCAGATGCGCTCGCCTCCTACACGGTCCTCGGCGAACTGGCGCTTGACGGGACGATCACCGCCGTCGCCGGGGTGCTGCCGGCCGCGATTGCCGCCCATGCGCGCGGCCATGGGCTCATCTGCCCTGCCGCGAGCGGCGCCGAAGCGGCCTGGGCGGCGGAGGATATCGACATTCTGGCGCCCGCCTCG
The DNA here is from genome assembly GCA_035503795.1 of Methylocella sp. Lineage (GTDB taxonomy): Bacteria > Pseudomonadota > Alphaproteobacteria > Rhizobiales > Beijerinckiaceae > Methylocapsa. The sequence continues at coordinate 1,480 of DATJTB010000114.1, read as the reverse complement.
CTCATTCAGCTCGCCAATCATTTCAAGGGCACTCAAGTGATGGCGAGGCCACGGGCGGCGATACGCGATGAGGCCGGCCCGCTGCCGGATTTGAAGGACATCAAGGGGCAGGAGAGCGCCAAGCGGGCGCTCGAAATCGCCGCGGCCGGTGGCCATAATCTTTTGATGAACGGCCCGCCGGGCGCCGGAAAGTCGATGCTCGCCCAGCGCCTGCCCTCCATTCTGCCGCCGCTCACCCCACGCGAGCTTTTGGAAATCTCCCTCATCCATTCGATCGCCGGGGATCTTGCGGGCGGCGCGCTTTCAAGCCGCAGGCCTTTTCGTTCGCCGCATCACTCGGCGTCGATGGCGGCGCTCGTCGGCGGCGGCGTGAAGGCAAGGCCCGGCGAAATCTCGCTGGCCCATCATGGCGTCCTGTTTCTCGACGAATTGCCCGAATTCCAGCCGCAGGTGCTCGACAGCCTGCGTCAGCCGCTCGAAACGGGGGAAGTCTCGATCGCGCGCGCCAACCACCGGACCGTCTATCCGGCGCGGTTCCAGCTCGTCGCGGCCATGAACCCCTGCCGTTGCGGCCAGGCGGATGAGCCGGGCTTCACCTGCGGCCGGGGGGCCAATGCCCGCTGCGTCGCGCAATATCAGGCGCGTCTTTCCGGCCCTCTGCTTGATCGCATCGATCTCAACGTCCATGTGCCGGCGGTGACGGCCGCGGATCTGATGCTGCCAGCGGCGGCGGAAGGCTCGAAGGAGGTGGCGGCGCGGGTGGCCGCGGCGCGGGAGATTCAAATCGCCCGCTATGCCGGCCTCGGTCTTGCCGGGGTCGTTGCCAACGGAACCGCGCCGTCCAATGTCATCGAAACCGTCGCCCTGCTCGATGCCGGGGGTCGGTCCCTGATCCAGGACGCGTCCGAGCGGCTGCATCTCTCGGCGCGCGGATTCCACCGCATCCTGAAACTCGCGCGCACCATCGCCGATCTCGATGCCGCGCCCTCGGTCAGCCGTCTTCATCTCGCCGAAGCGCTGACCTATCGCTTCGAGACGATGCGCCAGCTTCGCGCCGCCTGAAACCCGAGCAACGAGGGGTTTTGCTGGACGGCGGGAATCTATCCCCGCGTATGCGGGGGAACCCGGACCCCGAGGTAGGTGCCTCTGACGCGAAAGGGTCTATCCCCGCGTATGCGGGGGAACCCCATGAACCATATCGCGGGGAACATTGGCTGCGGGTCTATCCCCGCGTATGCGGGGGAACCCGTAATCGTGCCGGAAACTTCGACATAAAGGCGGGTCTATCCCCGCGTATGCGGGGGAACCGTTCCGAGGACGAAAGCGGCAATATTCGGCCCGGGTCTATCCCCGCGTATGCGGGGGAACCGATGAGGTCCATAAAGACGGACATGGCAAACCGGGTCTATCCCCGCGTATGCGGGGGAACCCCGCGATATTATTGATGGCTTGCTGCGAAAGGGGGTCTATCCCCGCGGTA
>DATJTB010000113.1:0-8760 GCA_035503795.1 Methylocella sp. | reverse complement strand
TTCCGTTCGAGCGGAAAGCGCGCGAGAGCGAATTCCGCAAAAGTTGACAGACTTTTGCGAGGAGAATTCGCTCCCACTTCTAGATCTTGCGCGATTTTTTATCGCTCGAATGGTTCCGTTCGAGCGATAAGCGCGCTAGGTCGATTGATCGCATTTTTTCAACGCGAGCCGGTTTTACTTCGCGGGAAAATGCTCTGGCTGGCCTGGCCCATGACCGACACTCCGCCTCGCATCTTCGACACAGGCCTCGCGTGTCGCCATCTCGCCCGTGCCCTGCGTAAGGGCGGCGAGGATTTTCTGCTCGCCCACGCTGCGACGGAAATCTGCGAAAGGCTCACCGCCATCCAGCGCCCTTTCAGGGCCATCCTCGATTGCGGCACGCCAAACGCAAGGCTCGCCGAGCAGCTTGCCGCACATTTGCAGCCGCCGCTCCTGATTCGCATGATGCCGCTACCTGCGGCGGCGAACCAAAATGCCATTCCGAGCTTCGCCGGCGAGATGGAGAATCTGGCCCTTGCTCCGGCAAAATTCGATCTGGCGGTGTCGGCGCTTGCCCTGCAAGCTGTCAACGACCTGCCGGGTGCGCTCCTTCAGCTTCGCCTCGTTCTGAAGCCGGATGGGCTTTTTATCGGCTGCCTTTTGGGCGGGGCGAGCTTGCAGGAATTACGGACCGCGCTCGCTGCCGCGGAAACGGAGATTTATGGCGGTGTGAGCCCGCGCATTGCCCCTTTTGCGGATGTGCGGGCCATGGGCGGCCTGCTGCAGCGGGCGGGTTTTGCCTTGCCGGTGGCTGACAGTGAAACCCTCACGGTTCGCTATGCAAACATGTTCGGTCTCATCGCCGATCTGCGCGCCATGGGCGCTGCCAATGCGCTGATCGCGCGTCGGCGCGTTCCCGTCGGCAAACGGTTTTTTTCCCGCGCCGCCGAGATCTACGCGCAAAAATTTGCCGATTCGGATAGCCGGGTCCGCGCGACCTTCGAGCTGATCTATCTCTCCGGCTGGGCGCCACATGAAAGCCAGCAAAAGCCCTTGGCGCCCGGTTCCGCGAAAATGCGCCTTGCCGATGCGCTGAAGACAAAGCCCTTTCCTGATACAGGATCACAATAATTTTGGATCCCCGATCCAATCATGATCGGTGAGCTGACAATAAAGCTTCCATCAGGCTGGACGTGGTGAGATCAGGGTGAGCCGCCAATGTCTCATAGCTGAAGGAAGCCGACGCCATCACCCACGGTAGGATCTCGCACCAGATGATAATAATCTGACGCCGACTACGACCCACCCACATGACACCTTGTCGTTGTCCCGTGCAAAATCATCGTCCGTCGCGCATCATGGTGTGTATGCCAGCACCGCGATGAAGATCTGGTTCCTCAAGGGAGTAAAATCCTTCGGGAGGTTGCCGATATGTCACAGCCAGCAAGCCGGCCATGTGATAGATGCTGAACCCGCGAAATTAACCATAATTGATTCTTTGCGGAATGTGATGATCCATCCGGGCGCGCATGCAGGTGCTTATGGGCCATAGGACGCTGAGAGCGGCGCACGGCCGTTCGCGGGAGCCGATCGGTCTTTATACGCTATGCTGGCTCTTTGCGGTCCTCAATGGCTTGTTGGCGTGGCGCTTGGCCCATCGAGCCGTTCCGACGAAACGAATGGCGATTGGTCATCGCCACACCATCATCCCGATACTGGCTTTGGCGATGGCTGGATGCGCGGTCGGCCCCGATTTCGTGACGCCGTCCGCCCCGGTGGCCAGCAATTGGCTTGAATGGCGGAGTAAGTCGCTGAAAACCGGTCCCGAGGAATACCGCGATTGGTGGCGGGTTTTCCATGACCCGATCCTCGACCGTTTGATCGACATCGCCTATTCGCAAAATCTCACTTTGCTGAGCGCCGGCACCAAGGTGCTGCAAGCCCGCGCCCAACTCGGCGTTGCGATTGGCGAGTTCTGGCCGCAGAAACAGCAGGCGCTGGGGAGCGTAAACTATAATCTTTTGAGCCAAGCCAATGCCCAATCCAGTCCGGCGGCGGGCGCGGGCCAATCGACTCCGGCGCCCGGCCTGAAAATCCTCAATTTCTGGTCTGATGCGATAGGCGTCCAGGCCGCCTGGGAACTGGATTTTTGGGGGCAATTCCGCCGCGGGGTCGAATCTGCCGATTCCGCCTATCTCGCTTCGATCGCAAGCTATGACGATGTCCTCGTGACGCTGCTTGGCGATGTTGCAAGCACCTATGTCGGCCTTCGCACGATTGAGCGGCAGATTGCCATCGCCCGCGAGAATATCGTCAAGCAGCGCGGGATCGTCGCCATCGCCCGCGACAGGTACAAGGGCGGCGCCGCGACCCTCCTTGATGTTTACCAGGCGGAAAATGTGCTTGGTGCGACCGAAGCGACGGTGCCGCAACTCAAGATCCAGCTGCAACAAGGGCTCGACGCTTTGTGCGTGCTGCTTGGCATGGCGCCCGAGCCTCTGGGTTTCCTGCTCGCCCGGGAGACGGGAAAAATTCCCGTTGCCCCGCGGAAAGTCGTCGTCGGCGTCCCAGCGGACCTGCTGCGCCGCAGACCCGATATTCGCGCCGCGGAATTGAAGGCTGCCGCGCAAAGCGCACAGGTTGGGGTGGCCGAAGCCAACCTTTACCCAGCAATCAGCATTTCAGGAGTTTTCGGCGGTACCGCGAGCAACGTCGGCGGCCATAATCTTTGGCAGGCTTTCCATCCCATGGGGCAGGCCTTTTCCGTCGGCCCGTCCTTCCAGTGGAACCTGTTGAACTATGGTCAGATCACCAACGATGTGCGGCTGCAAGACGCAACTTTGCAGCAATATCTCGTCGATTATCAGAATGCTGTTCTGAAGGCCCAGCAGGACGTGGAAAATGGCATCTCGATGTTCGTTTTATCGCGCAGCCAAGCCGAATATTTGCGCCGCAGCACCGCCGCAGCGACGGGCGCCCTAAACGTCGCGACCCTGGAATACCAAGGGGGAACACGCGATTTCACAACGGTCTTGACGGCGGAACAAAATCTCTATCAAGCCCAAACTAATCTTGCCGCGGCGACTGGGAACATCTCCACCGGCTTGGTCTCGGTTTTCCGGGCACTCGGCGGCGGCTGGCAAATCCGGGATGAAAATGGGTTTGTGGACGTCAAAACAGCGCAGGAGATGCGCGCCCGAACGGATTGGGGCTCCATTCTCACGCCTACAGGCGGCACGCCGCCACCCACGCCCGGCTTGCCTGGACCGGAAGATCGTGGTCCCACCATTCGCCCGCCTGAATGGTGACGCAGAGATGAGGACAATCTTCATGCGTTCGATGTTTTGCAGAGCCAAGGTCATGCAGAGGACCAAGGGGCGCAAATGGGGGTTGGTGGGCGTCCTCTTGGGTCTTGGGGCTGTCGCGGCCTCGGCGGGACCGGGCTTTTCGCTCTCCTGGTGGGAAAGGATGATGCAAAAGGGACCGGCTGACTCACCGAAGTCCGAAGGCCGGGCCCAACAAAACGCACCACCCGCCGCGCCGGCTGGACCCTCCATCCCCGTCATTTTCCCCAAAGTGCAAAAAGTGACCGAATATGTCGAGCTGACGGGCAATGCGGCTTCGGTCAATACGGTCAAGCTGATCGCCCGCGTCGAAGGCTATCTCGATCAGATCCATTTTCTCGACGGCCAGCTCGTGAAGAAGGATGACCTTCTCTTCACCATCCAACAGGAGCAATATCAGTCGCAACTGATCCAGGCCGAGGCGCAGGTCAAAGCGGAGGCAGCGGCGCTTTTCTATGCCAATACGGAGGTCAAGCGTTACACGGCTCTCGAAAAACAAGGGGCGGCGGCGCAGGTTGTCGTCGATAATTGGAATTTCCAGGCGAAGAAAACGGAAGCCGAGCTTGCTTCGGCCAAGGCGCAAGTCGACATCGCCAAGCTGAATTTGAGTTATACCGAAGTGAGGGCCCCCTTTGACGGACAGATGGGCCGTCATTTGGTGGATCCCGGCAATACGGTCGGCGGCGCCGGCCAGCAGACCGTCCTTGCCGAGATCTTGCAGCTCGACCCCATTTATGTCGTCGCCAATCTCAGCGAGCAAGAGGTCCTCAAAATCCGCGCGAATCTCGGTCAGCGCCGGCTGAGTTATGCCGAGCTTGTGAGTGTTCCGGTCGAGGTTGGCATAGAGAATGGCAATGGTTATCCTTATCGGGGCACCATCCAATATGTAGCGCCGGGATTTGATCCGCAGACCGGCACATTGTTAATACGTGGCATTCTCCGAAACCCGAATCACACATTGCTGCCGGGGTTTTTCGTGCGGATGCGTCTCCCCAAGGGCCGTGTCCTGCCGGGCGCTTTGCTCGTTCCAGACCGGGTTTTGCAGAATGATCAGGGCGGCCGCTATCTCCTCGTCCTCAACAAAGATGACGTCGTCGAGCAGCACTATGTCGAGCTTGGGCAATTGGAAGGGGATTTGCGGGTCATCCTCTCCGGACTTGCGGCGGATGACCGGGTTGTGACAGGGGATCTGTGGCGAGTCTCTCCCGGCGCGAAGGTCACGCCGGTGCTACAGACCAACGAAACGGATCGTGATGCAGGTCAAGGCAACGGGCCATGATGGCGAAATTCTTCATCGAGCGTCCGGTCCTTGCGAATGTGTTGGCGATCGTGCTCGTGCTGATCGGCGCCGTTGCGGTATATAATCTACCGGTTGCGCAATATCCGAACATCGTGCCGCCGACCGTCCAGGTTACGGCCCGCTATCCTGGGGCCAGTCCGCAAACGGTCGTCGATACGATTGCCTTGCCGATCGAGCTGCAGGTCAATGGTGTTGACGGCATGCTCTACATGCAGTCGACAAGTGCCGCCGATGGCACCTATGTGCTGACCGTGACATTCAAGATCGGCATGGATCCCGATACAGCCCAGGTGCTTGTACAGAACCGCGTGTCAAATGCGCTCGCTCAACTGCCGCCCGCGGTGCAATCGCAGGGCGTCTCTGTGCAGAAGCGATCGACCGCCATTTTGCAGATCATCACGCTCTATTCGCCGAACAAGACTCTGGATGCGCTTTATCTCAGCAATTATGCCACGATCAATTTGGTGAACGAGCTTTCCCGCCTTCCTGGCGTGGGTAATGTCAAGGTATTTGGCGCGGCTGAATATGCGATGCGGATTTGGCTCGATCCGCAAAAGCTCTATTCCTTCGGTTTGGTGCCGGACGATGTGATCAAAGCCGTCAAGCAGCAAAGCCAGGTCGTGGCAGCCGGCCAAACGGGCATGCCGCCGGCGCCGAAGGACCAGGATTTTCAATATACGATCGACATCCAATCCCGCTTCGACGATCCCAGCCAATTTGCCGATATCATCGTCAAGGGACAAACCGCCCAGGGTGGCCGGCTGATCCGGGTGAAGGATATCGGGCGAATCGAACTTGGCTCGCAAACCTATTCGCAGATCTGCAATCTCAATGGTGCGCCCGCTGCTGGCATTGCGATCTATCAAACGCCGGACGCCAATTCGCTGCAGGTCGCCAAGGAGGTTGCGGCGAAAATGACGGAGCTTTCACGTCGCTTTCCGCAAGACCTCAAATATGACATTCCCTATGATACGACGATCTTCATCAAGGCGTCAGTCGATGAGGTCTACACGACCCTTTATGAAGCCGGTATTCTTGTCCTTGTCGTGATCCTCGTCTTTTTACAGAATTTCCGAGCGACGCTCGTCCCGGCGACGACGGTGCCGGTCACCATCATCGGTGCTTTCGCCGGCATGGCCGCACTTGGATTTACCGTCAATCTCTCGACCTTATTTGGGATCGTCCTGGCGATTGGCATCGTCGTGGACGATGCAATCGTGATCGTCGAAGCCGTTTCGCTCTATATTGAGCGGGGCATGAGTGGCCACGACGCCGCCGTCAAGGCGATGAATGAGCTGATAGGGCCGATCATCGGCATCACGTTGGTCTTGATGGCCGTGTTTCTGCCTGCCGCCTTTCTGCCGGGCCTGACTGGTCGGATGCTGGCTCAATTCGCGATGGTCATTGCCGCAACGGCCTTGATCAGTGCGATCAATGCGGCAACCCTCAAACCAACCCAATGCGCGCTCTGGTTGCGCTCGGCCGTGCCGATGGAAGAGCGCAATACTTTTTATCGCGGCTTCAATGCCGTCTATAATTGGGTGGAAAATCTTTATGCGCGGCTGATCGGTTTTCTCGTTAGCTACAGCGCATGGGTTGTTCTTCTAGGGCTCGTCGTATCCGGCCTCGGGATTTGGGGCATTGCACGGCTGCCGACCGCTTTCATTCCCAATGAGGACCAAGGTTATGCGATGATCGCCGTGCAATTGCCCGAGGGCGCAGCGCTCGGTCGCACGGCCAACTCGCTCAATGAAGCCACCCAAATCGCCCTGGCGACGCCGGGGGTAAAACAGGTGATCACCATCGCCGGCATTTCCGTGCTTGACAATAGCGCGACGCTCGCCAATGCCGGGGTCAATTATGTCATTTTCGATGATTGGGAAAAGCGAGCCAAGGCCAAGGGACAGGATCTCATCTCCCTCCTCACCACTTTGCAGAAGAAGATCGAGTCGATTTCGGATGGACGGGCTTTTGTTTTGGTCCCTCCGCCAATCCAGGGGATCGGTAATGCTGGTGGTTTTCAGATGCAGATCGAGCTTCTGGGCGGCAGCTTCGACTACACCAAGCTCAATGAGTTCACGCAAGCGGTGCTCAAAACCGCGCAAGCCGATCCGCAAATGCAGCGGGTCCTGACAACCTTCCGGCCCGATGCGCCGCATGTTGGTCTCACCATCGACCGTGTCCAGGCCGAAACCCTGCGGGTTTCCGTCGGCGATATTTTTTCCGCCCTCACCACTTATGTCGGCTCGACCTATATCAACCAGTTCAATAAATTCGGCCAGTCCTTTCAAGTCTACGCGCAGGCCGATTCGCAATTTCGCTTGCAGCCGGATGATCTCCTAAACATGTACGTCCGCGGCCAGGAAGGCAATATGGTGCCGATCGGCACGCTCGCCACTTTATCTCCGGTCACCGCGCCATCACTGATCTCGCTTTATAATCTCTATCCCTCCGCGACCATCATCGGCGGGCCGGCGAAAGGGTTCAGTTCCGGCCAGGCGATGGCAGCCATGGAGGGGATTGCCGCGAAACAACTGCCAAGTGACGTCGGCTATGAATGGAGCGCGATGTCCTATCAGGAAAAGATCACCGGCAATCTGCTTTATTGGGGTTTTGCCCTTTCCGTGCTGCTCGTTTATCTCGTCCTTGCCGGCCAATATGAAAGCTGGATACTCCCGCTCGCTGTGATCTCGGCGGTGCCGCTGGCCTTGCTCGGGCCGGTGACAACCCTGACGAGTCTCGGGGTCGATAATAATCTTTATGTGCAGATCGGTCTGATGCTGCTGATCGCCTTGTCCGCGAAGAATGGCATTTTGATCGTTGAAGTCGCACGCGAACGCCGCCTGATCGACCGCAAGCCTATTCTGGTAGCGGCTGTCGAGGCCGCGCGCATGAGGTTCCGGCCCATCCTCATGACGTCTTTCGCCTTCATCCTTGGCGTTTTGCCTCTTGTCCTGGCAACGGGCGCCGGAGCGAATGCCCGCCGCTCGCTCGGAATTAGTGTCTTCACCGGCATGATCGCATCGACCTGTCTGGCTGTGGTCTTTGTTCCGGCGTTTTTCGTTGCGCTGCAAAAACTTCAAGAGCGGACAAAGCCATTGCCGAAGCTCGAGGAAAAGCGCGCGAGCGAAGCCGAGGCCGAAGCTTAGGATTGTACGGAAATAATCGAATCGATCTGATCCATCAACGCCGTCATGGCCGGACTTGATCCGGCCATCCAAACGCAAGGTTAGGCGAGTAGCGGCGTTGTTGGATACGCGGGTTAAGCCCGCGTATGACGCCATAACGCGATTATTGTCGGACGGTGCCTTAGTGCCTTTCTCGCTTCAATCGAACTGCGAAAATGATTCTAGATTCTGGTATCGTCTCAATTTTAATTCAACTTTCTGAGTCATTTAAGAATGTTCCAATACTGCGCTTATAATGACTGAACCGGGGCCGGAAGGGGACATATGCGATCTGTTTCTGAATGCCTGCTAATCGCCGAATGTCGCCTTCGTGAAGGAGGCCAGATGCGCCAATGGCACCCATGCCGCGATTCTCCGAGAACCCTTCAAATCGTATCGATGTTATATTCAGCTGCACCGTTCTGAAGACTGAACAGCCCTACGGGCCTGCCCCAGTCATCTCGGGATTGACGGTTGCGGAAACGATTTCCCAAATTCTATCAAAACGCCGATCTCGGAAGGCTTCGTATGAAGCGACGTCAAATTTTAGCTCCGAAGGTTCGTCAGAAACGCTTTTCAGCAGGAGGTGTTTCTCGATATCAACGCCAGCACCTTTCAGTCGAGCGAAATAGCTCGCAGGCATTTCACCTCGCTTTCTGATGTTGTCCGTTGCACCGACGAATCGGAAGTTCCCGAGATGATTGATATCCACACTCGATAAACAGAGCTTGGTTCGCAATGCATATTGCGGATAGATATGGTCGACGTGAGGTTCGTTGCCTTTGAATTTTACGTCGAAGGGTGACGATCCCATCTGGTCGACATAAATCAGATTCAGGAGGATAAAGCGCAGTCTGGTCTCGTTCAAATGATACCGCTGTAATTCTGTTTTATTTCCGCGCTTATGAAAATACTCTTTGATAGCCGGCAAGGGAAAGCCAGCAGAACAGGATTTTCCGACAACGGAATG
>DATJTB010000112.1:0-8255 GCA_035503795.1 Methylocella sp. | reverse complement strand
TGCGGAGGCAAAGCGACCGGCGGTGCAGGTCGGTGATCCTTTCACCGAGAAGCTTCTTCTCGAAGCCTGTCTCGAATTGATGAAGACCGGCGCGGTGATCGCCATTCAGGACATGGGCGCGGCCGGGCTCACCTCCTCGGCGGTCGAGATGGGTGCCAAGGGCAATCTCGGCATTGCACTCGATCTCGATCGCGTGCCTTGCCGCGAGAAGGGCATGACGGCCTATGAAATGCTGCTGTCGGAGAGCCAGGAGCGGATGCTCATGGTGCTCGATCCGGCCAAGGAAGGAGAAGCCGAAGCCGTGTTCCGCAAATGGCGGCTCGATTTCGCCGTCATCGGCGAAACAACAGCGGATTTGCGCTTCACCGTCCGTTGGCACGGCACCATCAAGGCCGATCTGCCGATCAAGGAGCTGGGGGATGCGGCGCCGCTCTATGACCGCCCCTCCGTCGCCGCGCCGCGCCGGCCCATTCTCGATGGGGCGAGCGTTGAGGCGCGGCTCCCTCACGGCGAGGCGCTGCTGCGTCTCTTCGCCACGCCGACGCTTTGCTCCAAACGTTGGATCTATGAGCAATATGATCATCTGATCCTCGGCAATACGGTCGTGGCGCCGGGGGCCGATGCGGCGGTGATCCGGATCGGCGATGGTCCCAAGGGCCTCGCACTGACGACGGATGTCACCGAGCGCTATTGTGCGGCAGACCCAAAGGAAGGTGGCAAGCAAGCGGTCGCCGAGGCCTGGCGCAATCTCACCGCGGTCGGCGCCCTGCCTCTCGCGATCACCGACAATCTGAACTTCGGCAATCCGGAAAAGCCAGAGATCATGGGCCAATTGATTGGCTGTCTCGATGGGATCGGCGCGGCCGCAAGGGCGCTCGAGTTCCCGGTCGTCTCCGGCAATGTCTCACTCTATAATGAAAGCAAGGGCCAAGCGATTCTCCCGACGCCGGCCATCGCCGGCGTCGGTCTCGTTGCGGATGTCGCTTCTGTCGCGACCCCGCCCTTCAAGCGCCCGGGCGAGGCGATCCTGCTGATCGGAGCAACCGTGGGTTGGCTCGGCTGCTCTCTCTATCTGCGCGAGATTTGCGGGCGAGATGAAGGCGCGCCGCCGCCGGTCGATCTCGCCACTGAAAAACGTAATGGCGATTTCGTCCGCCGTCTCATCGCCGCCCAGGCCGTGACCGCCGTCCATGACCTCTCGGATGGCGGCTTGGCGGCGGCGCTGGCCGAAATGGCGATCGCTGGCCAGCTCGGCGCTTCCATCCGTCTTCCGGTCGATCTCACGGCCTTGGGATTCCTGTTCGGCGAGGATCAAGCCCGGTATCTGTCGACCGTGCGGTCGGAAAACGCACAGGCGGTTCTGACAAGTGCACGCGAGGCCGGGATACCTTGTGAAATCATCGGCGAGACAGGAGGAGACAAGTTGACCCTGGGCGCCGAGGCCGCCATATTGGTACGAGATCTTGCGGCGGCTTTTGAAAACTGGCTGCCCCGCTATATGGATCAATTTCCAGCTTGAGCCAGACTGCTGGGCACCGCCTGATCGGCGGAGAGGCCCAAGCTGGCTTGGCAAGATGAAAGAGAGACCCGGCCATGCCCATGCCGTCCGCGGAAATCGAACGCTTGATCAAGGAGGGCCTTCCCGGCGCGACAGTCGAGATCACCGATCTCGCCGGCGACGGCGACCATTATGCGGCACGTGTCATATCTGAGGAATTCGCCGGCAAGTCAAAGCTGCAGCGCCACCAGCTTGTTTACAAGGCGCTCGGCAGCGTGGTGGGTGGCGCGCTGCATGCACTTCAATTGCAGACCCTAACCCCCAATGAGCCAGGCTAGCACCAAAGTGTGAAGAGCCGTTTCGAAAGGACCAGCCATGAGCATCAAGGAAGAAATTCAAGCGACGGTTGAAAAGAATGATGTTGTTCTATTCATGAAGGGCACGCCGAATTTCCCGCAATGCGGGTTTTCCGGCCAGCTCGTCCAAATCCTCGGCCATTTGGGCGTTCCTTATGAGCCTGTGAACTGCCTCGCCAATGACGAAATCCGGCAGGGAATCAAGGAATTCTCCAATTGGCCGACGATCCCGCAGCTTTACGTCAAGGGCGAGTTCATCGGCGGCTGCGACATCGTCCGGGAAATGTTTCAGTCGGGCGAACTCGCCGCTTTGCTGGCGAGCAAGAACATCGAGGTCAAGCAGCCCGCCAAAGCTTGAGGATCGACGCCGGGAGCCACTTTGCCTCGATCATTTTCCAGCGAAGTGGGCACCACTTCGCGTCGCGCAAATGCGAAAAAACAAAATGTTAGAGCCATTTTCCGATTCAATCGAAGCGGAAAATGCTCTAAGTCTGTCGGCTTCCGGCCCGCCGCCATGTGCCTCCGGCAAAGCGAGATCCAGATGAGCATCCCGTGCGGGCACGTTTAAAATGTGGTGACAGATTGAGCGCTTAGAAATCATCGGCTTGCCAACTTTGGGTTGGAGGAAAGGGCCATGTCGCATTTCCATCTTCAACGTCCGCCGCCCAAACGGTCCTGGTGGGGAAAGCTATGGTTAAGGTACAGGATGGAATTTCCAGGCCGCGCGAATGAAGCCAACGAGTACGCACGCTCGCTTTTGATCGCCGTGATCGGCTTTGGCCTCTTCATATTGCTGACAAGGCTTTTCTTCGCCTCCCGCGGCGTTCCCATTTGATGCGGACTCCCTCCCTTATGGGAACCGAGGGTTAGATTTCGACCATTAGATCAAGATGATTTTGGAACGAATCGATCCAAAATCATGAATAGTGATCGATTCTAAAAACTTGAGACGCGGGATTTCAGCGAAAAGCCGGTACCCACTTTTTCGCATCCCGCTCTAGATGCCCCGCCCCTCGACTTCGAGGGTGAGTTGGTTGGCGAGCTTCCGGATGTCCGGCTCAAGCGGATAGATGCTGAGCGCTCGATTGAAGATTTTGAGCGCGTCCTTGTCGAAACCCGTCTCATGCAGGATCATGCCCATGCCGGTCAGTGCGCCGAAATGGCGCGGCTCCGACTTCAGGACCTGATTGATGTCAGCCATAGAGCCATCATAGTCGCCGGTCAGATAACGCACGGTTGCGCGCTGATTCCATGCCTCGGCCCATTGAGGATCGAGAAGGACGAGCTTGTCGAGGAGGGACAGCGCCAGCTCGAACTGGCCCCCATGCAGGGCGTCCACGGCCCGCTGCATGAGAAGATCGCCCGTATCCGAGAAGGATTGGAGGTAAATCTGCTGAATGGTCGAGGCGATATGCGCCGCATCCGCGCTGTTTTCCGCTTTTTGCAGACGGGCGAAGAGATCGTCCAGCCTTTGACGGCGCAAGGCCTCTGGGGGCGGCTTGGGCGCCAGGGCATTTTTGAGCTCCGCCGCAGCCTCAGCCTCGGATTTTTTCGGCGGCCTCCTTGGATGGCGCGGGTTTTCGTTTTGCCGCTGGAGGGCCGGGTCTGTCGTTCAGCTGATCTTCCGCCTCCGGCAAAGCCCCCTTGGATCGAGGAAGTGCGGGAATGCCGAGCAACTTCCTGATATCGAGTCCCTGAAAAGGTCCGGGCAGAGGTGGCAGCGGCTCTTCCCCGCTTGGCGCAGCTTCGGACGGGCTCCGGTAATCACGCTCCGGCGCAGTTGTCTGGGCGAGCGCCGAGGTGTTTAGGAAAAGAAGCACCGTGAGAAAGAAAGGTCTTCGCATCCGGGCCCTGAGCCGGTTTCAGCCCACGCAAGCCTAGCCTTGTCGGGCCTTATAGCGCTTCTGCGTCTTGTTGATGATATAGACGCGACCCTTGCGGCGAACCAACTGGTTGTCGCGGTGGCGTGTGCGCAGCGATTTCAACGAATTACGAATTTTCATCGTGCGGTCATCCTATAAACAGCCCGTCACTCGGACCGGCTCATAAATATTCTCCATGCCGCCCCCTGTCGGCATGTTACGCCCCGGATCAAGTCCCAGAGAGGCCCTTCGATCAGGCAATGGCGGCGGCGGCGGCGAACTCGCTTCAATCTCTCATGGCCGCCTGACTTTGATCGGTCAAGCCTGCATGATGGGGAGCTCTGAAACACAAGCCTATGCCCTTTTCAGCCACGCTAATCAACACCTAGAAAGAAACAAACTCTCGGTCATGCGGCGAGGGGAGTGATTTGGACGTCATATCGAGGCCTTTGACGCGATTGACGACGCGCCCCGGACCATACCGGATACCTACCGTTTCATGCACTGCGGGTCGGGGACTACGGTGGGCGGCTAACTAAGTTCTGCTTCAGGCTCGCCTTCATCTTGTCCCGCTGTGCGACGCTCGGCGGGAGGAAGGCGGCTGTCGGGAAGGCGCGCGGCGCTTCCCGCCGCCTTGCTTCGGCCAGACTTATGGGGCTTAAAGTTTTCGATGCTCAGTCGTTTGGTCTGGCGATGTCTTCCCATTGCTTTGTTTGGGATCGCCGCGGGCGGGACCGCGGTGGCGCATCCGCATGTGTGGGTCACAGCAAAGGCTGAGGTCCTCTTTAATGCCAAGGGCCAGATCGCAGCCATCCGCAACGACTGGACCTTTGATGAAATGTATTCCGCCTTCGTGACGGAGGGGCAGGGCCAAAAGGGCCAGCTTCTGACGAAGGAAGAGCTTGCGCCACTTGCCAAGAGCAATGTCGAATCGCTCGCTGAATTCGACTTCTTCACCTTTGCCAAGGCCGCCGGTCAGGCCATCGAATTCTCCCCGCCGGCGGACTATTCCCTGGAGGAGCGGCCGGACAAGCTCGTGGTTTTGCACTTCACCTTGCCCTTGAAAGTCCCGGCGAGTGCCGGAAAGGCTTTTTCCTTCCAGGTCTATGATCCGACCTATTTCGTCGCATTCGAATTGGACAAGGCCAATCCGGTCCGTCTGGCCGCTGCGCCGCAGGGGTGCTCGATCAATATTCTCGGGTCGAATCCGCTCGCGGCCGAGGACAGCAAGAAGCTGACGGAATCCTTTTTCAGCGGTCTATCGCCGGGCTATGATTTCGGAGTCAAGCTCGCAAGTCGGATCATCGTCGCATGCCCGTGAAGCGGCTCCTCTCTTCTCTCGCCCCGGCATACGGGCCGGCGCGTGGGCTGGTGGGCGGCCTGGCCTTCGCCCTGCCGATCCTGCTGTTCGGGCTCGCCATCTGCCTTTCCGGTGCATCCTTGGCGCAAGGGATCCACCATCCTTTCGCGGTCGGGGCCAATGAAGGCGCCGTATCCAATACGAGCGGACTCCTCGGCTGGATTTTGGAAAAGGAATCGGGTTTTTATCGCCTGCTCAGCGGTGCGATTCGGGCCGCGAAGCAGGATGGATCGGCGGCCTTCGGGCTCATCGCTTTGAGTTTCGGCTACGGCGTTTTCCATGCCGCCGGGCCCGGTCATGGCAAGGCGGTGATCGCCTCCTATATGCTCGCTAATGAGCGCGCTCTGCGGCGCGGCCTTCTGATCGCCCTGGGCGCCGCCGTCTTTCAGGGCTCGAGCGCGGTCGCGATCGTCGGCTCCGGCGCCTTCATCTTCCAGGCGGCGGCGGCGCGCATGACGTCGGCGGCGAATTGGGTCGAAATCGTCAGCTACGTGGGAATTGTCGCTCTGGGGGCCTTTCTGACTTGGGCCAAGGGCGGCGCGCTGCTCGCCGCCTTCCGTGCCGCTCCGCAATTCGCGGTTGTGGCGGTCGGGGCAGGGGGAGCGACAAGCGCCTTCGTTGCGGATGACGGTTTAAAGGCGCATGTGCATGGACCAGACTGCGGTCATTTCCACGCGCCGGATCCGCGCGGGCTCGGCGGCCCATTTTCCTGGAAAACCGCCCTGCTCACCATGGCCGCGGCGGGCGCGCGTCCCTGCTCGGGCGCCATATTGGTGCTCGTGTTCGCCTTGGCGCAGGAGATGTTTTCGGCCGGCTGCGCCGCTGTCGCGGCCATGTCGGCCGGCACCGCGCTGACGACGGGGGCGCTCGCAAGCGGTACGGTTTTCGCCAAGCAGGCGGCGGTCAAATTCGTGAAATCCGATTCCCGGCAGATGCTGATCGCCGGCCGGCTTTTCGAATGTGCGGCGGCGATCACTGTGCTGGTTTTGGGATTGGCCTTGCTCCTCGCCGTTCTGTCCGGCCGCGGTATCCTGAATTAGAGCATTTTCCAGCGAAGTGGGCACCACTTCGCGTCGCGAAAATGCGACAAAACAAAAGGTTAGCTAGGGCATTTGCCGATTCGATCGAATCGGAAAATGCCCTAGTGTTCTGACTATCCGCCTGAGTTAGCCTCCGCCCATTCGTTCGCAGCGGCTTTTGCCCTTACCTCGCCGTGCTGGTCGCGCGACGAACGGAGCAGGAATTGCGGCAAGCAACTTCGGCGCAAGACTCATCAAGCCAAAGCTGGCGGATTTTGACGCGATAGGCGAAAGTTGCTAGGAGCCCCATAGGCTAGGAAAAGAGACGGAACCATCTGATGCCGACGTTGATGACGAGAGTGGCTGCTTTGAGCCGCCGTCTGAATCTCGTGAGCCCTCCGCCCTCTGAGCCAGAAAAGTTCCGTCCGGATGCAGAGCGGGATATTTTTCTCGTGACCTACCCGCGCTCTGGCACCACCTGGATCAGCTGCATAGCAGCGGAACTTCTATTTCAAATATCGCCGGAAAATTTGACGGAGATCGATTCCATCATTCCCGATGTCCACGTCTTGCCGGACAAATCGGCGGTGCCCGTAGCAAGACAGTATCTCATTAAATCCCATTTTCCTTTGAATGGCCCCGCTCCATTCGGCGAATATCGCAGGGTCATCTATGTGGTGCGCGACCCTCGGGATGTTCTCCTCTCTTATCACCGGTTCTCGCAGTTTGTATCGAAATACCCGGGCGATTTGACGGAATTCGCGATGGATTGGGCGGCGGGGCGCATATGGCCTTGCTCCTGGCAAGAGCACGTCAATTCCTGGCTCGCGCCCCGATCGCGGCCGGCGCCTTTCGAGCTAACGGTCTTCCGCTACGAGGATTTCTTGGCCGATCCGATCGGTCAGGCTGAAAGCCTCGCGAAGGTATTGGGCGTGGGCGCGAGTCGGGCGCGGATCGAGGAAATAGTGGCCGACACGAGCCCCGGTTCGATGCGACGGCGGGAAAGCAAAGGAAAAAATGGACTTGGGCCTGAATTCAATTTCATCGGCCCGGCAAGAGCGGGAAGCTGGCAGGAGCTTCCATCCGGGGACGGCCGCAACGCCATATCAATTCTCGAAGAATACGCGCATGAGACCATGCAGCGGATGGGCTATAAAAGCTCGGCCGAAGTGACGGATTAACGTACACGCCTTGATGGCCGGCCGGAGCTGGCACATACTTGCGCAAAGAGAGGCCTGCGGGTAATCGAGAGAGAATCGTCCTTGGCGGCGGCCATTTTGCCATGTGCAGAGCCGCAAGGCTGGCGGCCCGGCCGTTTTCGCCGGGAGCTAGCGAGCCGCAAGGCATGGTCTCTCCCGTGAATGAGGGGATTATGCTCACGGTCAAAGAATTGATGAAGCGCGCGCGTGCAGGAGCGGGCGGCATGCCTCAGACACCTCCAGCCACAAAGCATTATAAGATTGGCGAGCATACAATTTTGCTCAACCAGGAGCATTTGCTCCCAGCCTACCAAGCCCAGCACCGGCTTTATGACCGCTTCTTGCCAATATTATGCAAAGAGCTCGATGATCCTGATCTTTGGATTATTGATGTTGGCGCCAATGTAGGAGACACCGCCGTTGCTCTTGCACAGTCTTGCCAAAACCCAATGCTTTGTATCGAGGGGGAGGAAGAGTTCTTCAAGCTTCTCAGGCACAATGCCGAGACCTTATTCGCGAACCGTAAGCGCGCCGTGATTTGTCTCAGCGCCATGGTTGGAAGTGACCGCTTTTCTGGGTCACTCCGGAGGAACGGCACGACTGCAAGTTTGGCGGAAGACCAGGCAGCAGGCCAGCGCGCGGCATCACTCGACACGCTCGCGCGCGATAGCGCCGTACCAGCGACAGCCGTCGCATTGATAAAAGTGGATACCGACGGATATGATGGCGATGTCATCTTGTCGGCCCCCGATATACTCGCGGCGTCGAAGCCCATTCTTTTCTGGGAGAATTACTTCTCAACAATTGGGCAGATGAGAGAGCTTGAGGCTTTATATCAGCGCCTGGATGACAGCGGCTATCGTCGTTTTTGGATTTTTGACAATTATGGTAATTTACTGCTGCGGGAATGCAGCTTAGGCAATATCATTGACATAAACGAGTACGTCGCTTCACAGGAATT
>DATJTB010000111.1:0-2651 GCA_035503795.1 Methylocella sp. | reverse complement strand
AACGATCTGCGCCATCTCATCTACAAGGCCGCGGATGCGCCGTGGCGGCGCGCGCGCAAGAACCTCGGGCTCATGATGCGCGAGGGGCTGCTCAAGGAGAACATCGACGGCGAAGCGCTCGACTGGGCGCACCAGCGTCTCCTCGGCCGCCCCGAGCAACGCAAAATCCTGATGATGATCTCCGACGGCGCGCCGGTCGACGATTCGACGCTCTCGGTCAACCCCGGCAACTATCTCGAGCGCCACCTTCGCTACGTGATCGAGGAGATCGAGACCCGCTCGCCGGTCGAGCTCATCGCCATCGGCATCGGCCACGACGTCACGCGCTATTATCGGCGCGCGGTGACCATCGTCGACGCTGAGGAATTGGGCGGGGCGATGACCGAGAAGCTCGCGGAGCTGTTCGACGAGAACGCCGCCCCGCCCGAACCGGCGAAGCCCGCGCGGGCGCCGAAGCGGGGCCGTAAGGCGGCTTGACCACCGATTCCGGCGACGGGGACGGCCGAAACCGGCGATCTCTTGAAAAACCTAACCTGATAGGTTATCTGGGTCGATGGTCACGATCCATCGCGCGCATGGGTTGCGCATCGTCATTTTCACCGACGATCATGAACCGGCCCATGTGCATGTATTCGGCGATGGCCACGCCAAGATCAATCTCCTCGGCCCCGGTGGCGTGCCGGAACTGGTCTGGGCGGAGGACATGAAGCGGAACGAGGCGCGCCGCGCGATGGATGTCGTGGCCAAGCATGGGCAAGCGTTTCTGGCGCGATGGAGAGAGATACATGGCTGACCTGACAGACGCCGCGATCGACGCCGCCCTGGAGCGGGGTCGCGCTGCACACGCCAGCGAGCCGCGCGCTGCCGCTGCGCGCTACGATCGCGGCTCCGGCCGGGTGATTGTCGATCTGGAGAACGGCTGCGCCTTCGCCTTTCCGCCGCGTCTGGCGCAGGGGCTGGAAACGGCCTCCGAGGACCAGCTCGCCACCGTCGAAATCCTCGGCAAGGGCTATGGCCTGCATTGGGAGGAACTGGACGTCGATCTTTCCCTGCCGGGCCTGATGGCGGGCCTCTTCGGGGCGAGGGCATGGATGGCTCGCCACGCCGGCCGGGCCACGTCGGCGGCCAAGGCCGCCGCATCCCGCGTCAACGGCGCCAAGGGCGGCCGTCCGCGCAAGACCGCGAATCGGTAGCGTTTTGAGGAAGGACGCGTGCAAATCGACTGTCGTTCGCCTCACGGACTGTCAGCGCGTGCCGGCGCACCAACTAACAACCGCCCCATTTGCCGTAGATGCGATCAGCATCGAGCCTGATGCCATTGGTTATGTCAAAGTAATTCGCGCCGACTCGCCCGTTCTGCCAGGCCACATGCCTGTAACCGCAGAACCATCTTTGGACGAGCTGATCTTCAATATAGGGATACTGGATAACCTGCCCTTGATTCCCAAGCAATGTTATGTATAATACTGAGCCTCCTCCTCTGTTTGTTATCTCCATTCGATTGTAGATGTCATAATCCAATGTGTAATTCGTGCTAATTTGGCAGTTAGAATACCTATCCTCAATAATAGTTGGTCTGAAATCGTACATAGTTGATCCGACCCACCCTTCGTGGTGCAAGACATTATAGTAAGCGCCGGATTCTTTGGGTCAGGCAAAACTTTCGATCGCGATGTTGGTTGACAATTTTTGGCCGGCAAATCCGCGGCAATAGCGCCAGCGAAAGAAACGGAAGCCAACGCTAACGCAGCGGTAGCGACATACGCGTGGAAGGCGGATTTTCGCATGGACCCAAGCCCTTCTTTTCCGATTGCAACGGTACCGAGCGGGCCTCGTCGTTGCGGCCAATGCGCTTGCCGAACGATGCGCGGTCGAAGATTGTCGTGCGCTCCGCAGGATTGGCATCGCCCATCTTTGGCCGTCGGAAGTGAACCCGATCCCCCGCCCACCAAGGCAGATCATGCCGCGCCAGCAGCTCCCCGTAATAGGGCAAAGTCCGGCGCTCCTCGTCACTTGCTACGTCGTGTTCAACGAGAACCGCTGCGCCGCCCTCAAGCAGGGGCCATCCGCGATTGGCGCGATGGTCGGCGAGCCACCAGCCCTCCTGCACGAAATCGGTGAGGAAGCCTCGCATATCGGGGGACGCGGGAAAGACAAGGCCCGTGCGCTCCGCATGCTGCGGGTAGAAGAGACAGCCGACCGAGCCTGTTGCGCGCGCAAATTGATGAAGCACGTCCGGCCATCGGTCGGGCGTCACCGCCGCGTCATATAAACCGTCCAGCGCATGAGCCAGCTCGGCCGACCTCATCCGCCCCCCGTAGTCCGTGATGTATTCGCAAAATCAAATTATCACGATTTCGTGATAATGAAATCCTTATCGCGAGAAGAGCCACAGGACGACGCTGACCTCCTGAAGCTTCCTATCTATGGCCAGATGAACGCTCCAAGCCGCCGTCGCATCCGGCCCTCCTCGCCTGCCGCTCAGACCGATCTTTTCGCCGCGTCTCCCCGTATGCCGGAGGGGTTTCGCTATCGTGCCGAGATTCTATCCGCGGAAGAAGAGGAGACGCTTGGGCGCGAGCTTGAGCAGCTCCCGTTCAAGCCATTCGACTTTCAGGGGTTTCTGGCGAACCGCCGGGTGGTGAGCTTCG
>DATJTB010000110.1:0-10301 GCA_035503795.1 Methylocella sp. | reverse complement strand
GCTCGGTCAGCATCTCGAGACCCAAAAGCTGCCGGTCGGTCAGGAGCTTGGCAGCCTCAACGCCGGTGTAGCGCTTGTGCTTCCAGAATACCCACGGATAGATCTTCGCGCCGACTTCCGGATCGACCATATTGATGGTGATGGTCACATGATCGACATTGAAGCCCGCCAGCGTATCGACATGATCGGGCAGCGCGAGACCATTCGTCGAGATGCAGAGCTTGATATCGGGAGCCGTTCTGGCAATCAGTTCAAAAGTCTTGAAGGTCTTTTCCGGATTGGCCAACGGATCGCCGGGACCCGCGATGCCGAGCACCGTCATTTGCGGGATCGTCGAGGCAACCGCAAGCACTTTCTTGGAGGCTTGCTCCGGCGTCAGCTTTTCGCTCACCACACCCGGCCGCGATTCATTGGCGCAGTCATATTTGCGGTTGCAGTAGTTGCATTGAATATTGCAGGCCGGCGCCACCGCCACATGCATACGCGCATAGTGATGGTGCGCTTCCTCGCTGTAGCACGGATGGTTCTTGACCTTATCCCAAATTTCGGTAGGGAGATCGCCCTGACCGGCAGCCGAGCCACAGCTCGCCTTGCCACTGCCGCCCGATGTTCCGCAACCCTTATGTTCCGCAACCTGCTGCAGCACAGCCGCCAGTTTGTCGCTATTGCCGGGGCCAGCTTCCCCGTGAATTGTTTGGGTTTCCATGTCCGCTCCTCATTCCAAGCCGTCGAAACGGCTCTTTGGCAAGCTCTAGGAGCAACTCGCATGCCATGTCTCGTTTATACTCTAACCGTATGATAAAAATGAGATTTCTGTAAGTTCGCCAAAGCTGTCACTTTATGGACACTTGGATTCCGAGAGCACCTTGTTGTTTGAAACCGGACAGCTTGCCGCAGCAACGCGCTATAACAATTAAATGGGATCAATGCAATTAAATGGGATCAATGCGCTCGGATGGCCCAGCCAAAAATTGGAGCGGCGTGCAAATCACATCTGATTGCACGCCGCTCTCGAGCACCGGGCCCAAACGGGAACTGCTTTTGGGAAACCAATGCTCAACTCTCGCAGGGTGGCACAAGATCCCCCCTTCCACATCTTCATCGAAACAGAAGACAGGCGCAGGCGAAAAGCACGAACCGAACCGAGACCCGCCGCCTGCCCCGTTGCTCAGGCGCTTTTGAGCAGAATTTCAGCAGCCCGGGCAAGCGAGATACCGATCGGCGTCATGCCCTGCACCGTGATGAACCAGATCTCATTCTTCGTCAGCTTCTCTGGATCCACAATTACGTAATGAATGGCGCTGGAACGCTTCATGACCTGACGGGCATAGGTGCGCAGCATCTGATCATGAAAACGGCAGCCGAAGAACAGAAAGCTCCGCTCTGTCCGCCGATCCTTGACGACATCGGGAATCGGCGTCTGAATGTCGATTTCTGTCAGAACCTCGACATAGTCCGCGTCCGAGATCAGGTAATTCTTGCTCGGCGTGATGCTGCCATGCGGCTTGTAGAGCAAGGTTGTCCAGCCCTCTGCCGCCGCGCGAGTGGATTCCTTTCCATCCGCTTCATAAAAACGGTACCAGCGGTCTTCACCAATGCCGGCCCGCGTAATGCCTTGGACCTCACCCCAAGTGCCGGCGCTTTGCTCCTCCAGCGCCTTGCGCGTCGCGCCATCATACCAAGTGTCAACAATCATCGGCAGCTTGAGAGAGGCAAAGTAACGATGCAGCGGGGTCGGTTCGACGGGGGTCGCGAAGGCTTCCGTCATTAGAGCCGTGACCGTTGAGCGGTGCTTCATGTTCTCTATGTGCTGCGCCGCAGCCCAGGCATTGCCCTTGGCCCGGCGCGGCAGCGCCACCTTGACGCCAAAAAATTCAGCGAGCGCCTCGGGTGTCATGGGCGCGCTCGGCTGACCCAATCCCGCAACGCCCGGCCCCAAATAAGGAACGATCTTGCCTGCTTTGAGGGGCTCGGCCAGCGAAGCGATCGCCGCTTCGGCGTCCGCCAACTGCAGGGCCTTCAATGGCGGTTGCGGTGCATTCATTTCTCAATCCTCATCATCGCCTTGCTTTTTCGCATTCACCGTCACGGGCAGCTTCGTATCCGGAGCCATTTCCGGCAGATTGAGCACCCAGCCATTCGCGATCTTGATCCAGCCACCCCACAAGGTTTCATGTTCGCATTCGACAATGGGCTCTTCCAAGTCCTTTTTTGGCACATAAATGGAAAGGCCGGTCTCAGGCGAGCGGCGGATCATGACTTTCATAAAGGCTTTTCCTTTGGGTCGCGAGGTTAAGTGGCAGTCGAACGATCTGGCTTTTGCCTAACTTTGAAGCCTGTGCAAAAGAGCTTCCAAAATGGCCTCAAGGGCTAAGTCATTTTAAAGCGAAGTGTCATTCTGAAGCGAAGCTAGGTCACTGTGACCCGGGTCTCACTCGGATCACGGCATGTTGACTTAAAGTCATTCACGGTGACTTCGCTCTGCTATGCCCGCGAGCAAGTTGCGCCCTTGCCAGCCATTTCAACCCACCGGCACAGGCGCTTTTTGTTTGTATCAGATTGTTTGGATCAGAATTTCGCATCCCACCCGCACCCAATATGCGCAACGCTCGACGTTCTACGTGAGAAACCTCGCGCAGGCGGTCTAACCTTTCGCAATTTCGGCGACCAACCGAGCAATCCATGTGCCATTAGCTAAGATTTTGATTTTTATGGAGTTGATTTAGACCCTAAGGCCATTTTCTGGACTGGAAGATGTCAGGATCCGGACAGGCCATTGTCAGGCTCGATGATCGCAGAATTGTAGCCTGCCGGAAACCCGCGATGACGCGCCCAAGCCGAGCCATAGAGTGCGCGCGTGGTCCTGTCGGCGACGAGCTCTTTCTCACCTCAGGAAGGATCATCAAAATCGCTTGATGGGGATTTCGTGCTTGCGTAAGGCATAACCGATTTGCCGCGGTGTAAGATTGAGCAGGCGTGCGGCCTTGGCCTGCACCCAGCCGGCGGTCTCCATGGCTTGTAGCAGGCGCTGACGTTCGATTTGGACACCTCCCTCTTCACCTGGGGCAGCGCTCACATCCTCGCTCGCCGAATCGGATTCAAGCTCGGCTGGATGGATATCGTCGCCTTCGAGGGGGTTTGCCGGGGCTTCTTCAGCAGCAGGTGCAATCGGCTCGACTCCGTTTGGCAGCTTGCTCTTGAAGTTCGACGCGCCATTTGAAGCCGTCGAGGCTGGCCCCTTCCACAGAGTAGACGACAGACACTCATCGTGCCGGCAAGCAAAGTCATCACCGACGATCTTCGACCCTTTTGCCAGTGTCGCGGTCCGGCGCACGCAATTTTCAAGCTCCCGAACATTGCCGGGGAAATAGCAGCCTTCGAGAACGGTCTTGGCTGAGGACGTCCACGCCATTTGCGTGCCATGTTCCTCGTTGAAGCGCTGCAGAAACTCGCGGGCGAGGAGAAAGATATCATCGGACCTGGCGCGCAGCGGCGGCACCGCGATCGTCACGACGTTGATCCGGTAATAAAGATCGGCACGGAACTCGCCGCGGGTCACAGCCTCTTCCAAATTCTTGTTGGTCGCCGCCACCAGACGGACATCGACCTTGAGCGTCCGCATGCCGCCGACCCGCTCAAATTCGCCTTCCTGCAAGACACGCAACAGCTTGGCCTGGAAGGACTGTGAAATCTCACCGATCTCGTCAAGGAAGAGAGTCCCATGGTCGGCAAGCTCAAAGCGCCCTTTGCGTTGCGCGACGGCACCCGTGAAAGCCCCCTTTTCATGGCCAAAAAGCTCTGACTCCAAAACGGACTCGGGCAAGGCCGCACAATTCAGCTTGATGAAGGGCCCCTTCTTTCGCGGCGATAGATCATGTGTCGCCCGCGCAAAGAGCTCCTTGCCCGTTCCTGTCTCGCCGCGCAACAGCACCGTCGAATTGGTCCTGGCAACGATCTTGATCTTGTCGAGAACCGCGCGGATGGTCGCGCTCTCACCGATGATCCCGCGCTGGCGGGCCTCTTGGTCCGACGCCGTCGTATCCGAGAGCTCCTTTGCGAGGCGGCTTTGCTCATTCATGAGTCGCTCGCGATCCCGCGCCACCACATCATGTAGGCGAACCGCCTGGCCGACCAGATTGGCAATCATGGCAAGGAAGCGCACATCCTCATCGAAACGGAAATTCGCCTGGCCATCCCATACGCGATCAATGGTCAAGGTTCCGATCACCCGTCCGCGCTCCTTGATCGGCACCCCGATGAACGATACCTTCGATGCAGCCTTCTCCTGCTCCGCCGACGGCCAATCGGAGAACATGGGGTTTTTTGCAACATTCTCGACAACGACCGGCATTTTGGTCGTAACGATCTGTCCGATGGCCCGTTCGGGAATGCGCTCGAATTGGCTTTTCGCATTTTCCGCATTCCAGCCGACACCGACAACCACATCGGGCGTGCCGCTGTCATCGAGGAGCGCGATGATTCCATGGCGCATCTCGAGAAAGTTGGACAAGAGCTTCAGGACATTGGACAGAGTGATTTCGAGACGCGCTGGGGTGGCGAGAATTTTCGAGATCTCATAGACGCCATGCAGAGCGATGTCTGCCCGGTTCGAAAATTCGGTCGGACTCGGAGAGAGGCTTTCCGAATTCGGCAGTTGATCCGCTGGATTCGTCATTGCCGTGGCACTCAGCTTCGTGGTCAGGGCTCGCCCTGCAAATGCCACCGGCATTTGTAGGGCGAGCTTTTGCCGCAGGGTCAGGGCGATTTTAGATCGCTTCGATCCAAAATCATCGTAGTCGAGTCTAAAACTCAGAGACGGACTTGAGCGGGGCACGGGTAACCACTGTTTCGTATCCAGCTCAAGTCCGCAGTGTTGCAACTGCGAAACGCAAGTGCAACATAATTTTGTAAAAACTTTCCTGCAGGGGACAAAAACCTTCGCAGCAGGATCAAGATCTGGCCACGCCACTCACAACGGAAGGAGACGGACCTGAATATCCACTGGCCGTGCATAATAGGGCGCAGATGTGACAAGCGTATCAGCTCCGGCCTTCGCATATTCACCGGCATTGAGTGTCGTGATACCGCCCGCTGCTGCGATGACGGGGCGGCCATCGGGTCTTTTCCGAATTGCATGCACTACACGTGCCACACTTCCCGGGCTGAATTTCTCGAGTTGAATGACATCGGCCATGGCCTCCGCCGCGGCAAAAGCGTCGGCTTCCGTCGTCACTTCAACCATGACGGCCCTTTCCGGCGCATGGCTCCTCAACTGAGCGACGATGGTCTTGAAATCCCCAGGATGCGGCCAGAAAACCCGATGCTCGTCGAAAAGCATGATCGAATCCGACAGGCCCAGGCGGTGGATTTCGCCTCCGCCCGCGAGCACCGCCTTCAAGGAAATCTGTCGCGTGAAAGGCACTGATTTGCGCGTGCATAGCACTGCGATCCTTGGGGCCTCTCGGCGCGCCGAGGCCACAATCTCGCTTGCGGCCGTCGCTATGCCTGATGCCCATTCCATCAAGGTTTGAGCGACTTTCCAGCCCGCTTGAAGGATCGCGGCCGGCCCCTCGGCCTCCAGCAAAAGCGTATCTTTGTCGGCCCGCAGACCCGTTGGCGCAGTAAAGCGCACCGATGCGCCAAGTCTTGAAAAAAGGCGACTCGCCTCCTCGGAACCACAGAGGACAAGTCCTTGGCGCGCCGCATAGGTGATCCGGCCTGGGCGCTTGCCAATGCCGAGCGCGCGCGTCGTCAGATCACCAAACCGGAAATCCTCATCGATAAGCCGGTCAATTTCCGCCTCGGCCAACGGCCAGTGGCCGCTCGGCAAAGCAAGGCGCATTTCCGTTTCTTCCAGTGTTTCGTCCCACTGCATCTGCGCGGCGGTCAGCCGAATTTGAAGAGAACTCCATAACCACCACGCGGATAGTCCCAAATGACCTCGCCTGTCTTGGCCGTCACGATGCGGCAAGTCCCGCATTCGAAACAGCCATCGACGGTGATCTCCACTTGGCCCTTGTCATTCTGGCTGTAGCAGCCGGCGGGACAAGTGTAAGTGAGCGACAAAAGCTGCTTCGAGGGCACCTCGTGCGGACGCACCTTGATGTGCGGGCGCCCGGCATCCACTAGATAACGGTTGTGATAGAGCTTTTCCTCGACCTTGACGCCAGCCGCCGCTATTTCGACAAGATTTGTCATCTCCATGCCCTCGCCAGCTTGAATGCATCTCCGATCAGACCCGGCAAGCTCCGAC
This sequence comes from Methylocella sp., assembly GCA_035503795.1. Classification (GTDB taxonomy): domain Bacteria; phylum Pseudomonadota; class Alphaproteobacteria; order Rhizobiales; family Beijerinckiaceae; genus Methylocapsa. Next base: position 4,048 of record DATJTB010000110.1, on the reverse strand, counting down.
CCTTGCGGAACGATTGCAGAATCTCCTTTTCCTTCGTCCTCTTGTCAGCCCCATCGACCCGAAACCAGGTCTGCGCCGCCGCATTGAAGAGCTTCGGATAGAGTCCGAAGACCTGCTTGTTGTTGTGCAAGAATTCCGGAATTTTCTTATATTTCTTGAGGTCTTTCATAACGAAAGTCGCTTCGAGGCGGCGCTTGTATTCCATGAGATTAGCCTTCGAGAATTCGTCCCGCCGGCGCTTGAGCCAAACGATGGTCTCGCCGGCAATCCGCCCCGTCGTCATGGCCAGATTGGAGCCCTCACGATGCACGGCATTGACGAACTGGCCGGCATCCCCGACGACGATCCAGCCATCACCGAAGAGCTCCGGAATAGATTTATAGCCCCCTTCAGGAATGAGGTGCGCCGCATATTCCTTGCATTCGGAATTAGCAAGCATCGGCTTGATGCTCGGATGGTTCTTGAAGGCTTCGAGAAGGCCATAGGGTGTCATGCCACGCTCGGCGAAATCCGAAACGAGGCAGCCGATACCGACCGAGATGGATTCCTGATTGGTGTAGAGAAAACCGGTACCCGTCATGCCCGCGGTGATCGTTCCCATCGCCTCGATGACCGTTCCTTCATTTCCCTTCAAATTAAAGCGGCTTTCAATCGTCTCGCGCGGCAGGAAATGCATTTCCTTCACAGCCAGCGCGACGCTCTCCGGCTTGAGCTCGGATCGCAGGCCCGACCGTTGTCCAACAAGCCCGTTGACGCCTTCAGCCATGACAACAATGTCAGCAAACACCATGCCGCCGTCCCGATCGGTCTTGACGCCCATGACCTTGCCATGTGAATCCCGCAAAAGCTCCTTGACGGTGGTTTCACACAGCAGCAGGACTCCCGCCTCCCTGACCTTGCGGCTGAACCATTTGTCGAACTGCGCCCGGATGATCGTATAGCGATTCGGCCGCTCCTCATTGAAATCCTCCGAGCGGTAATGCATGCCGACATAGGAGGTGTCGTCCATCGTCCAAAGCCGCTGCTCGATAATATGGCGTTCGAGCGGCGCGTCCTCACGAAAATCCGGTATGAGCTTCTCGAGCGCATTGGCGTAGAGAATGGCGCCCTGCACATTTTTTGAGCCCGGATATTCACCGCGTTCGAGCTGTAGGACCTTGAGTCCGTTCTTGGCCATGGTATAGGCGGCGGCGTTGCCCGAGGGGCCAGCGCCGATCACAATCGCATCGAAACGCTCTTCGATCATGGATGCCTCCTTCACCCGGCCAGACGGTTCACCGACAGATGCTTGCGGAAGGCTTCCGTCAAAGCCGGCAGAAGCTCAATAGCGTCCGCAACGACCCCGACATGGGCGAAATCGAAGATCGGCGCATTGGGATCGATGTTGATCGCAACGATCATGTCCGCCCCTTCGACCCCGACCCGATGTTGGATCGCGCCCGAGATTCCGGCTGCAATATAAAGCTTCGGCCGGATCGTCTTGCCGGTTTGACCGATCTGCCGGTCGGATGTCATCCAGCCTTTCTGGACGAGCGGCCGTGAACCGCCATGTTCGGCGCCGAGAACTTCGGCGAGAGATCTGATCAGCTGAAAATTTTCTGCCGAGCGCAAGCCGAGGCCGCCGGCAACGACAATATCCGCATAGGCCAGCTGCGCCTTGTTCGAATCCCGGTCGGCGATAAAGCGGACAATCTTGGTGACGATGTCATCCTCGACGAGTCCGAGCGGATGCTCGACGACGCGGCCGCGCCGGCCTTCTTGCCGCGCCGGCATCTCCATCACCCGTGGGCGCACCGTCGCCATCTGCGGCCGGTAGTTCAGCGTCAGAATCGTACAAAGAAGCGAGCCGCCAAAGGTCGGACGAGTGGCCGCCAGCGACCCTTCGTCATCGATAGCGAGCGCCGTGCAGTCGGCCGTCAAGCCGGTGAGCAATGTTGTCGCGACCGAGCCGGCCAGATCGCGCCCAAGCGTCGTCGCGCCAAGCAGCAGGATCTCTGGCTTATAGGTCTTGACCAGATCGGTCATCGCCTTGGTGTAGACTTCATTGCGATAGTGCGTGAGGGCGGTATCCGTGACCATATAAATGAGATCCGCGCCATATTCGAAGCTGGCGATCGCGGCCGCGGCGTTCGCCTCCTTGTCGCTCCCCAGAACGACAGCGGCCAGCTCGACGCCCCGTTTATCAGCCAGCTTGCGGCCTTCACCGAGAAGCTCGAAGGAGACCGGGTGCACCTGCCCATGCTCGGATTCAACGACGACCCAGACATGCTTATACGCTTTGAAATGCTCGGGCAGCTCTTTCTTCGTGCCGGCCCGGTTTGTCTGTGCAGGCGCTGGTTTCGCCGCCTCGGTCATCGTCTGTCTCTCTCTCCCTACTCGCCCGCCGCAAACCGCATGAGATCATCTTCCAGTGCGGGCTTCCGCTTGAAAATTTCCGCCATCACATTTTCAGCAAGCCCATCCGCCGACAGATCCTCTATCGGGATCTGATAGGCCTTCTTGGCTCGCGGCGGCGGCGCAAAGACCTTTTTCACGATCGTCGGCGAGCCACGCAGGCCACATTGGGTAAGGTCCTTGATGCCGGCATCCGCCGCACTCCAAGTGATGATCTGGGCTCGCACGGCGCGCAACGCATTCTCAAGTGAACCGCGGCGGATTTCATTGGTCCCTTCGAGCATTGTGATGAGCACCGGCAGCCTGGTCGACAACACCTGCACGCCGCCCTCTGCCCGCCGCTCGACCGTGATTCGCCCGGTCGGGATATCAAGCTCAGAGATCTTCGCCACATAAGTCAGCTGGTTCAGCCCCAAACGCTTGGCAATTCCAGGCCCAACCTGGGCGGTGTCGCCGTCGATCGTCTGCTTGCCCGTGAAGACCATCTGCGGCTCGCCAAATTCTTGGGCGACCTTGCGCAGCGTGTGAGCCAGAGCATAGCTCGTCGCCAAAGTGTCGGCGCCAGCAAAACAACGGTCGGTCAAAAGGACGGCCCGATCGGCTCCATAAGTGAGCGTCTTGCGCAATGATTCTTCCGCCATGGGCGGCCCCATGGTCAACACGGTCACTTCGCCGCCGAGCTTGTCCCGCCAGCGCATCGCCTCTTCAAGTGCGAAAAGATCGTAAGGGTTGATGATCGTCGGCACGCCCTGACGCATGATCGTGTTCGTCACCGGATGAACCCGGATCTGGGCGCTATCGGGTACCTGCTTGATGCAGACGATGATATGCATCGTGCCTCACTCTTTTCCGGAATGGCTGACTTCGCCCAATCTTGTCTTTGGCGGCTTGAGACTATTTCCTATCGTCAAGCCCTTTGGGGGTCTCCTGGACCTCGCCCGGCTCCGCTCAGTCAACTCTCTTAAGAGGGCAAGCTGCGTGCCAAAATCTTGCCAAAATCTTGCAGAATGGAGGGCATCCAAAGAAAAGGCAGGATCGGCCGTCTCACATCCTTCCGTCGGGATTGCCCTATTGTTAAAAATCAGTTCGGTTGTGTCGGCTAAGCGACATCCTGATCGCTCGACTTCTCATCCAGTTTGATCGGCGTGAGCGACACCATAGGCTTTGCCGGTTTTGGCGCGACCGCCTCCTTATGAACCTTGAACAAGCGCTCTTTGAGCGGCGAAGAGTCCACGAAGTCCTGATAGGCCTGCGCCAAATGCTCGCGGCAATGCCGCTTGACCTCCTCTTCGCCAAGACCGGCAAAGGTCCCATCGACCTCGCTTCCCTTCAAATATTGCCCCATCCGGCGCAGGATATGAAGCCGCGCGACTTGCACGATCGTCGCGTCGTAAGGGACATCGAGATAGGTAAAAAACTCCTCCGCCGCCGAAAGGCGTCCGAGATCCTCAAGCACACTCATGCACCATCTCCCTTAAGGCTAAATCGCTGACGCGAGGCTCATGTTGCAGACTCTGAAGGCAGCGGTTTGGACCTGAACGCGCTCAAAGCATCCCATTTCGCCAATCCCACATTCCAAGAAGCGGGCCCCGTCCACAACTATGTAAAATTTCCGCTTTCAATCGGACAAAAATGTTTCACGTGAAACATTTTT
>DATJTB010000109.1:0-19470 GCA_035503795.1 Methylocella sp. | reverse complement strand
TCGGCGTTGAAATGGGCATCGGCTTATATTGCGCACTCGTTTGCGGATTATTCGCCTTCCAAAGGCGCCTGATGTATTTCCCGGCGAAAATGACCGCGTCTCCTTCGGCGTTCGGTCTGACAGGGGTCGAAGAAATTTTTGTCGAGACTTTCGACAAAGTGAGACTTCAAACCTGGGTGCGCGCGGCACGTCCCGGCTACCCGACCGTCCTTTACTTTCACGGCAACGCACTTCATCTGGGTGAGCGGGCGGCCTGGTTCAAAGCGTTGATCGATGCCGGATTAGGTCTCGTGGCGGTGAGTCACCGCGGCTTCGGAAAAAGTGAAGGTAGCCCCACTGAAGCGGGGCTCTACGCGGATGCACGTATCGCTGTCGATTGGGCCGAGGACACGCTCAAATTGCCGTCAAAGAAACTGATCTATTTCGGCGAATCACTGGGCAGCGGCGTGGCGGTGCAGATGGCGACCGAGCGCCCACCGGGGCTTATAGTGCTGCAAGCGCCCTACACGTCAGTGGAGACGCGCGCCGCCGAGCTCTACCCCTTCGTGATTGGTATACGCCATCTGGTGCGTGACAAATACGACTCGCTGTCGAAAATCGCCAGCGTCGAAGCCCCGCTTCTCATTTTGCATGGGGCGAAAGACGCCATCATTCCACTACGTCATGGCAAGACTCTTTTTGCTGCGGCAAACGAACCTAAAACCATGGTCGTCTACCCGGACGTGCACCATGACGATTTCAGCGGCGAACAAATTCTTATGCCGCTCCTGCAATCGGCAAGAAAATATGGGCTTATCTAAAAGCCGCCCCTTGCGCAGTCCGGCACGTCTGCGTTGGGTCAATAACCGACATGAGTTTAAGCGTTCGACCATGACGGTAAGGCCATGATGGCCGCCTCCACGTTGTAGGAACTCGGCAATGAATCCGGCGAAGTCGTCGAGGCCGCGTTTCGGGGCTTTGTCAATATGACAAGCCGGGGCAAGCGCAAATTCGCCCTGCTAACCACCGAGTGCGCGCGGGCAGGCAGGACTTATCGAGCTGATCAACGCACGGAAAATTTCACCAGGCTTGCGTCCGCCATTTATTTCTTATAATCTGGATATATGGATAGTATAGAAGCCATCGCAGCCCTCTCCGCCCTCGCCCAAACGACACGGTTGGACACTTTCCGGCTGCTGGTCAAAAAGGAGCCAGAGGGCGTTCCTGCCGGTGAGCTCGCTCGTCTCATGGGCGTGCCGCAAAACACCATGTCGGCGCATCTCGCCATTCTCGCGCGCGCGGGTCTCGTCGTGGGGGAGCGGCACAGCCGGTCAGTCATCTATCGCGCCGATCTCGCCCGGTTCCGCGAAGTCACGTTGTTTATGCTGAAGGATTGCTGTGGCGGTCGTCCCGACATTTGCGCGCCGCTCGTCGCCGATCTCGCGCCTTGCCGTCCGCGAAAGGCTCGCGTCGATGACTGATCGCACCTTCAATGTCCTTTTTCTTTGCACTGGGAACAGCGCCCGCTCGATCATGGCGGAAAGCATCCTGCGCAAAGTAGGCGCGGGACGCTTCAATGCCTTCTCGGCGGGGAGCCAACCCAAGGGCACGGTCAACCCATTCGCGCTCAAGACGCTTGAAGCCTATGGTTTTCCAACCGAGGGCTTGCGGTCGAAAAGCTGGGATGAGTTCGCTACAGCCGGCGCGCCGCAAATGGATTTCGTCTTTACGGTCTGCGACAACGCGGCGGGCGAGGCGTGTCCTTTCTGGCCGGGGCAACCGATGACCGCGCATTGGGGCATCGAAGACCCTGCCGCGGCCGCAGGCGCGGATATCGACAAGGAGCGCGCCTTCAATCAGGCGTTCCGCTTCCTGCACAACCGCATTGTCGCCTTTACGGCGCTGCCCTTCAAAAGCCTCGACACTATGTCGCTCACCGCGCGCTTGCGCGAAATCGGAAACATGGAAGGCTCTACAAGCGTCTCGGCGAAAGTGAAGGACGCGCAACATGGATAAAGCAGCATTGGCCTCCCCTGTGGTGTTGGCGAAAGCGCCCGCAATGGGAACATTCGAACGCTACCTGACCGTATGGGTCGCGCTCTGCATCGTGGCGGGCGTCGCGCTGGGTCACGCGATGCCAAGCCTGTTCCGGGTCATCGGCGAAGCAACGGTGTCGCAAGTCAACTTGCCAGTCGCAATGCTCGTCTGGCTGATGATCGTTCCGATGCTGCTCAAGATTGATCCTGCCGCGCTTGGCGAGGTGCGGGCGCATTGGCGCGGCATCGCCGTGACGGTCGGTGTCAACTGGCTCGTGAAGCCCTTTTCCATGGCGCTGCTCGGCTGGCTGTTCATCGGCTATCTGTTCCGGCCCCTTCTGCCCGCCGATCAAATCGAAGGCTATATAGCCGGACTCATCTTGCTGGCGGCAGCCCCATGCACGGCCATGGTGTTTGTCTGGTCGAACCTCGTCGAGGGCGAACCGCATTTCACGCTGTCGCAAGTCGCGCTTAACGACACCATCATGGTCGTGGCCTTTGCGCCAATCGTCGCGTTGCTGCTCGGCCTGTCCTCAATCACCGTGCCGTGGGATACGCTCTTGCTGTCGGTCGTGCTTTATATTGTGGTGCCGGTGATCGTGGCGCAGTTTTGGCGGTATATGCTGCTGGCAAAAGGCGGACAGGCCGCGCTTGCGCGGACACTTCGCAAACTGTCTCCCTTATCGCTTTCGGCGCTGCTGCTAACCCTCGTGCTGCTGTTTGGCCTGCAAGGCCAACAAATCATGCGCCAGCCGCTCGTCATTGCTCTCTTGGCGGTGCCGATCCTGATACAGGTCTATTTCAACGCGGGCCTGGCTTATTGGCTCAATCGCCGTCTTGGCGTCGCGTGGTGCGTCGCGGGGCCATCGGCGCTGATCGGCGCCAGCAATTTCTTCGAGTTGGCCGTGGCGACGGTGATTGTTCTTTTCGGATTCCAGTCGGGCGCGGCACTCGCAACCGTCGTTGGCGTCTTGGTGGAGGTCCCGGTCATGCTGTCGGTCGTCCGAATCGTCAATCGCAGCAAGGATTGGTACGAGCGCGGCACTGCCGCGCGGCTCACCGCAGCGAAAGAAGAAGCCGTCCTTTGACCGTCACCATTTGCCATAACCCCGCCTGCAGCACGTCCCGCAACGTCCTCGTCGCTGCCATGGCGTTCGCTTCTGGTCCTGCGTCGGTAAGCGCGGCAACCGCGCTCGATGCGAGCCTTCCGGCCTATCAGGCCGTGGAGGGCGTTTCCGGGCAGATCAAATCGGAAGCGGCTAAGTGCAAGTTTTGCTGGAATTCCCAGCGTTCTGTCATTTAGATAAGGTGAGCGGCAAGCGCTGCCTTTTACCCCACCTTTCAGGATAACTATGTGTCTGGTGCGCCATCCTTTCGTGATCATAATGAAATCGATCCATTAAATTGATTCAGTCATCTCCACTCCTCCCGCCACAGCAGCTGCGCCAGAGCCAAGCCCGCACAATTGGTATTGCATCGGCCATCTGGGCTAGCTCAATCTTCCTGAGCCGCATCATAGGCTTGGTGCGCGAGCAGATCATCGGCCGAACGCTGGGAGCCAGCCGGGAGGCGGATCTCTACTTCGCAAGCTTCACGCTTCCGGACTTCTTGAACTATCTCTTAGCGGCTGGCGCGCTATCGATCATATTCATACCGATTTTCCTCGGGTACCTCGAACGCGGTGATCAAGAGGGCGGTTGGAAAGCGTTCAGTGCCATCGCGAATTTCATTCTCGTGGTCGGGAGCGTCGGCATTGCGCTGCTCATGATTTTCGCGCGGCCGCTGACAAGTCTGATAGCGCCGGGATTCACAAACCCGGCCGAGGTAGAAACGTTGGTGCATCTGATGCGGATCATTCTGCCAGCGCAGTTCTTCCTTGTCGTTGGAGGGCTATTATCGGCGGCTCTGCAGGCCCAGGACCGGCATTTCCTTCCCGCCATGGCACCGCTCGTGTACTCGCTGGGTATTATTGTCGGCGGCCTCGTCGGGGCGCACTACGCCGGAATGGGCGCCGACGGATTTGCCTGGGGTGTACTGGCCGGCTCGGCAATCGGGCCATTTGCGCTTCCTCTCTACGGTTGTCTCAGGACTTGCATGCGTTGGTACCCGATCCTTTCCTACCGAAACGCGGACCTGCAGCATTACCTCTGGCTTTCATTTCCGATAATGATCGGATTTTCGATCGTGGTGGTCGACGAGTGGATCATCAAAAACCAAGCCTCCTATCTCGCGGAAGGCACCCTGTCGTATCTTCAATACGGCCGGACCCTGATGAAAGTACCAATCGGCGTGTTTGGGATGGCAGCCGGAGTGGCGGCTTATCCCACGATCAGTCGTATGGTCGCAACCGGCGGCGTGGCGGAGGCATACTGCGTATTGTGTCGTGCCGTGAGACTTATGCTGTTCGCAACATTTGCGGCGCAGATCTGCATGACACTCGCTGGGTTTGAAATCGCCTACTTGGTCTGGGGGCTATTTTCCAGTCGGTTTAGTGTGGCGGACGCGCATGCCACTGGAACGATCCTTCCCTTTCTGTGCTTGGGCCTTAGCGGCTGGGCGGCGCAAACAGTGATCAGTCGTGGCTTGTACGCTTTGGGAAGCACCTGGCTACCAACGATCATCGGTACGTTGGTCGCAATTCTGGCGTTGCCTCTCTACATCTTGCTGCGTTGTCAATTGGGTGCGATTGGATTAGCGGTCGCCAGCTCGGTGGCCATCCTCGTCTACGTGCTGCTTCTCGGCTGGTTACAGCGTCTTCGCTTTGAAAAGGAGGCCGCAGCTAAGGGAACCACTCTTAATGGCGCACCGAGCATGGTGAAAGCGGTGCTGATCTTCGGCGGCGCGGCAGGTATCGCAATCGACGCAGGGCTAGGGGTGCGGATTATCCTGCTTCAGTTCCTGCCAGGCATGCATCCCATCGTGATTTTAATCCGTGCTACCGTGGTGTGCCTGGTCGGGGTCAGCATTTATTTTTGGGTGGCTCGAATTTTTCGCGTGCGCGAATTAGCCGAGTTGGAACGAACGTTGATGCGCAAACTGAGAGTGCGGCGAACAAATAGATTGAAGTCCTAGCGATTGACCATTTCCCCCGGGGGTCAATCTGAGTCAAGGTTTGCTCGGCGCGGATGCAGACAGCAGCGGCCCCGTGTCGGAAGCGTCCTAAACGCTTATGCTGCGCGATCGTCCCCGGCGTCGTGTGACAAGATTGAACAGAGGATTAGCTGGGGCCGATTTAATTTTTATGGGTAAGTCTGAACTTCCAATATGACAACGCAACAACGCTGGACTGACTTCATTTTATACACTCCGAAACAAGTGACCACCCCATATAGTCGTTAATGCCGAGATCGATATGTCAAAGCCAATGAACGGGGGACAGCCGTACTCCCAAGAACATCTCCACCGCGGGCTCAAGGACCGGCACGTCCAAATGATCGCAATCGGCGGAACGATCGGAGTCGGTTTATTTCTTGGTTCGGCCACAGCAATCCAGAAGGCTGGGCCAGGTTTGGTGGTATCCTACGCGATTGCCGGACTGATCATGTTCCTCGTCATGCGTGCCCTTGGCGAGCTTTTGCTGTACAAGCCAGTGGCCGGATCATTCGCCGCCTATGCAGAAGAGTTCGTCAGTCCTTGGGCGGGGTTCATGACGGGTTGGTCCTACTGGTTTATGTGGGTGGCCACTGGTATGGCAGAGATCACCGCGGTTGGCGTCTACTTCCATTACTGGTTCCCAGGAATTCCGCAATGGGTTCCTGCCTTGGCAACCCTCGGTCTTCTCTCCGTCGCAAATTTGCTGGCGGTAAAGCTGTTTGGCGAAATCGAATTCTGGTTTGCGCTGATCAAGGTAACCACGATCATCGCGGTGATTACAATTGGCTTAACAATAATCCTATTCAAATTTGGTGATTTGGGAAGAACGGCAAGCGTTTCAAACCTTTGGACCCACGGCGGTTTTTTTCCTTTCGGGCCACTCGGCGTGCTTTTACCGCTGCAGATGGTTATGTTTGCCTACCAAGGCTTGGAACTGATCGGACCGTCGGCGGGCGAAACAGAAAATCCGGAGGAGGTGCTTCCTCATGCGATCAACAGTTTAATTGTCTGGATGATGATCCTTTATATCGGCTCTCTCTTAATTATCATGTCTCTCGTTGCGTGGAATCAATTGAACCCTGCAACGAGTCCATTCGTCTTAGTCTTCGAGCGAGTAGGAATTCCGGCAGGCGCAAATATTGTCAATTTCGTTGTGATCACGGCCGCCGCTTCCTCGTGCAATAGCGGTATCTTCGGCACCGGGCGGATGCTCTACAGCTTGGCTCGGGTTGGTCATGCTCCGCAGCTATTTGGTAAGGTGAGCGGCCAGAACGTTCCGATCGCGGGCGTCACCGTATCAGCGATGATTATGGTGATCGGAGTAGCTCTCAACTACATTGTCCCGGAGCGGGTTTTTGGTTACGTGACCAGCATATCGCTCGTAGGGGCGTTATGGACCTGGGCACTAATTGTCATTACTCATCTGGCTTACCGCAAGGCGGTCGCGATTGGCGTGGCACCGCCAGTTGCCTACCGCATGCCTGGTTCTCCGTACACAAATTGGTTAACTCTCGCATTTCTGGTTCTGGTCGCGGTGCTCCTTTACTTTTACGAAGAAACACGGGTAGCCCTTTATGTCGCTCCCGTCTGGTTCACGGTTCTTTGTCTTGGCTATCAGATCGTGAAGCGCGGTGCGGCATAGGCCGACTAAAGGGAGACCAATCTCAACAATGAATTGTCACACGTGAAAGCAGAGAACCTGGTACTGCGTTTCAAGGCGAAAAGACCTGCGTAAATTGAGGTTCGGTTCGTGCCTGATAAGTTTCGACGATCATGTGACAAGTTGCCCCTTTTCCCTAACTCCTGTGCAAGCAGAGAACCGTCTTCCAAAGCGATTTTTTGCTGAGAATGCGGATGTATGCAGCGATCGAATCAATTTTTTCGGGACTTAGAATGAAATGCCACAACTGTGACGGAACGACATTGTGGCTTTAGGATTTGCCGCAGAACGTAAGTGCCGCACGACTCGCTAACCGGCAGCTATCGGCAGCATTCGTGAAAATTTATGCTCGTCGGGTTGCCATCGCGGAGCCATACATAAATTCGGTCATTCAACTTCCTGAAGCGGCCGCGCGTCACCTCGGGGGGAGGCTCGAGAAATAAGCCGCAATGGCCTCCATTTCCTCTTCCGTCAGGTTGCGGCTCATGTAGCGCATTTCCTTGTGCACGCGCTTGCCCGTGTGAAACGCGCGCAATTGATTGAGGAGATAAGGCTCGTTCTGGGCGGCGAGATTTGGCACTTCGCCAAATTTCGCGATCCCGTCGGCGCCGTGGCAGGGCACACAGCCCGAGATCAGTTGAGTGTCTGCCTGTTGCGCGCATACCGGAGCGGCAAGGAAAACGGCAGTGAAGGGCATCGCAAGCCTTATGCGGTGCCAAAGATGACCGGTACATTCAGCTCTGATGACTCGCCTCACATGTGGTTGGCACGACAGCCAAAGGTCGCCGCGAAGCTAGAGAATTCGGACTCGAAAGATATAACCCAGCCTTGCGGCCGGTGCCAATCTCTGGGTACCCGAACCGGGATCGCCTTCATCGTGGCGAACCGCGGCGTCCGAATCAGCATTCGAGTGACCATGGGTCGGTATTCCATCGCTGCTCCGGGCGGCATAGTGGCTATGATAGCAAGCTACAACCATGATAGCCAAGGGTAACTGTTCCTATCCAGTCTCCATCAAGATGGCCTTCTGTCCGAAACCGGGAACGAAAGCGACCATTAGTGAATTTCCGGCGGCGAAGGCCAAGAGATTCTCGACGTTGACCTTGTGTCTTTCTCGGTTTGTATCGGTCTGGCCTGGGGCCTGTTTCAGGCTCTCAGGTCGGGCTTCCATAACGCAGCACTTTGTGATCGGGTGTCAGCAAAGCCATCCCTTCTGTCCTTGTTAGAGCAATCAGCCTAACTATTTCTTTCACGGTAGCGCGATACGGCCTTCGTCGTCGATGCCTTGAGTTTCCTCATCGAGGAAAAACTCATTGGCCGCCGAGGCGCTTGCCTTTGGCATCAGCTTACGAGGATATGGGCCAACGAAGCTGCCATCCTTGACGGCTGCTCCCAAAATGTTATCAATGCTCTCATTTGACGGAGGGCCTGATGGCCGGGAACCTGCACGTGCGCAACCTCGACGATGAGTTGATCGCCCGGCTGAAGCGCCGCGCCGCGCGTCATGGCCGCTCGGCCGAGGCCGAGCATCGGGAGATTCTTCGCCAGGCACTCGCGGATGAAGAGGAGCCTTCATTCGACAGGCTGGCCGCCGAGTTGCGCAAGCTGACGAGGCAGCGCAACCAAACCCCCTCGGAGAAGTTGCTCCGGGCGGGGCGCGACGAGCGATGAGCATATTCGTTATCGACGCCAGCATCGCGGTGAAATGGGTTGTCGAAGAGGATGGGACGGTGGAGGCCTTGGCCTTGCGGCGAATGAAGCTCATTGCTCCTGACCTGCTCGCCACCGAATGTGCGAATATCCTCTGGAAGAAGGTGCAACGCGCCGAGCTCTCGAAAGATGAGTCTCTGCTTGCGGCTAGACTGCTTCAAGCCGCCGGCATCGAGTTCGTGCCGACGCATGCCTTGTTGGAGGCAGCGACGCGGCTTGCGATCGAACTCGACTATCCTGCCTATGACTGCCTTTACATCGCTTTGGCGGTCGCGCGGGATTGCCGCTTCATCACGGCGGACCATGGGCTTTTGCGCAAGCTCGGTGATAGAAGCAAGGATGGAATTCGCGATCGGGTCATCGCATTGTTGGCCGCGGCAGGCGGGACTCCAATTCCGAGCAAGCGGTAAACGAAGTGGGTACTTCCCGATCAAGCGAAACGGGAAATGCTTTCAGCCTTTACGATGATTTTGCATAAAGTTACTGTAATCTACGCGGGGTGGGCAGATGCCGAGCGCCGGTGCAGCGGAAAATGACGAGCGCGAACGGACCGATGAAGCGGATCTGCTCGCTTGGGGGGATCGCCAGGCCGAGATTTCGGCATCGTCGGTCCTTGCCTCGATTTCGGCCACCCACCTCGTCAAGGATCGGCCGGGCTTTGGCCAGAGGGTCCAGCCTTTGCCCGGTTCGGTCCTCGCCTCGACCGCGCTTGCCAATTGGGACCCGGATCCCGACTATTTCTTTCACTGGCAGCGTGATTCGGCGGTTGTCATCGATGCACTGCGCCACCTCATAGAGGAAGGCCGCTTTAGAGCCGAGGCATTGGCCCGCTTCAAGGATTTTCTCGCCTTCAGCCTGTTCCTCAATGCGCTCGATGGCCCGGCCTTTCTGCGTGCCGCCGGCGATTTCCGGCAAAATGTCGAGCCCCAATACTTGCAATTCGTCCGTGAGGATCGGGAAATCGTAGCGCTCACTGGTGATCGCATCCTTGGCGAGCCGCGTTTCAACCCGGATGCCACAATTGACATCAGCAAATGGTCGCGCCCCCAGCATGACGGCCCGGCGGCGCGGGCGCTCGTCCTGATGCGCTATTGGCGGCTTGACAGTCTTGACGAGGAAAGCCGCCGTATGATGCGCCGCTTGATTGAGACGGACCTCGCTTTCATCCTCGCCCATTGGCACGAGCTTTCCTTCGATCTTTGGGAGGAGGAAAAGGGCGAGCATTATTATACCAGGCTCCTGCACGTCGCGGCCCTTGAGGCGGGTGCGGCCTGGTTCGCGGAAACGGGCGGACCGGTATCCGCGCTTGCAGCCATTCGCGCCGCGGCGCGAGAAAGTCTCGCCACCCTCGACTCGTTTTGGGATGCGGACAAGGGGTTTTATGTGAGCCGCCAAAATGTCGAAGTCCCGGCCCCAGGCAAGGAACTCGATTTCGCCGTGATCCTCGCCATCCTTCATTCCGGGCGCAAGGCGGGAGCCCACAGCTTTTGCGACCCGAAAGTCATGGCCACTCTGGCCCGGATCGAAGCGCTTTTTGCGCGGATCTACAAGATCAACTGGGACCGGCTGCCGCCTCACGCACCGGCGCTCGGCCGCTATGAGGGGGATCATTACTTCAGCGGCGGCGCCTATTATCTCTCGACGCTCGGAGCGGCGGAATTCTATTACGCTTTGGCCAAGTCGCTGGCGAGTGGGGCCGATTTTCCCGAAACGGCTGAAAACGAGATGTTTCGCCGTGGGCTCGATCTGCGGTCCGAGGGTCAGTCTCCACTTGAGCGGCAAAGAGCGTGGTTCTCGGCTCTTCTGAGCCGCGGCGACCAATTTTTGGCGACGGTCAAAGCCTATACGCCGGCGTCAGGTGAGCTCTCGGAACAGTTCGATCAGACGAGCGGCGCCCAGACGTCCGCCAAGACGCTTTCCTGGAGCCATGCCGCTTTTCTTTCCGCCTTTGCTGGCCGGCAGGCTGCGCTTTGCGCGCGTGACGAAGCGGCTTCGGGATCCGACCGGGACGAGTCCGCATGATCGACAAGCTGGAATTTCTCATTGCGCTCGCCCGCGAGAAGAGTTTCAGCCGGGCCGCGGAAAGCTGCGGCGTGACCCAGCCGACCCTTTCGGCCGGCATCAAGCAGCTTGAAGATTCGCTCGGCGTGCTGCTCGTCAACCGAAGCTCTCGCTTCTATGGCCTGACAGCCGAGGGCGAGCGGGTCCTCGAATGGGGCAAGCGCATCGTCAGCGATGCACGCGCCATGCGCCAGGACCTTTATGCGGCGAAAGCCAGCCTCTCCGGCCATCTCAGGATCGCCGCCGTTCCAACCGCCGCCCCGGTGGCGGCCGAGTTGACCATTCCTTTCCAGGCGAGGCACCCAGGCGTGCGCTTCACGGTCCTGTCCAAGACCTCGCGCGAAATTCTTGCCATGCTCGATGATTTTCAAATCGATGCGGGACTCACCTATCTCGACAATGAGCCACTGGGAGAGCGCCTCATGGTACCGCTCTATCATGAGCGCTACCTGCTTCTGACCGGTGCCTTGAGCCCTTTTGGCGAGCAAGAAAAGGTGATATGGGCCGATGTCGCCCGCCTGCCGCTCTGCCTCCTGACTCCCGATATGCAGAACCGCCGGATCATCGACAAGCTGCTGCCCCGTCCCCTGCGGCCGCCGCTTGAGTCCAACTCCATGCTGGTGCTCTTCTCGCACGTCCGCTGCGGCGGCTACGCCTGCGTCATTTCCGAGAAGCTGGCGGGTCTCTTGAGCCTCAGCGAAGAGCTGCGCGCAATCCCAATCGATGAGCCAGGGGAAGTTCATACTATCGGTGTCGTCGCGCCACGTCGCGAGCCCGTCCCGCCGCTCACCAAGGCCTTTTTGGCCGAAGCCAGTAAGCTCGCCAGGCTTGAAAGCTGCAAACCAAGCGAAAAACCGCGCCGCGCCACACATTCATAAAACTTTATATGGAAGAATGGCCTGATTGATAGAAAGGTTCTATAAGTTGACGAAACACGCTTATTGATCTTTGAGGTAGAGCCCCTCATAGTTTTGATAGAAACCAATGTGGACGGAAACATATGCCTGAGGCTTCCGCCTGGAATGCTGAACGTGCCGGGGAAATTATCGCCGAATACGCCGGGGTGGAGGGAGCGCTGCTGCCGATCTTTCATGCTTTGCAGGAAGCATTCGGCTATGTGCCAGACGAAGCCGTTCCGCTCATTGCCAATGCCTTGAACCAGACGCGCGCCGAGATTCACGGCGTGTTGACCTTCTACCACGACTTCCGCCGTGAGCCCTGTGGCCGCCATCTCTTGCAGCTTTGCCGCGGAGAAGCCTGTCAAAGCCTTGGCAGCGAGGCCTTGGCGGGGTCGCTGCTGGCCGATCTTGGCATCGGCTGGCATGGCACCACGACCGATGGGGATGTGACGGTCGAGCCGGTCTATTGCCTCGGTCTTTGTGCGCTTTCGCCGAGCGCGCTCATCGATGGCGAGCCCTACGGCCGATTAGATCGGGAGAAGATCGGCGACGCGCTCGAGGAAAGGCGGGCCGCATGACCCGTCTTTTTGTTCCGCAGGATGTCGCGGCGCTTGCCATGGGTGCGAACCGAGTCGTGGCGTGCCTCAAGGTGGAAGCCGGGGCGCGTGGGATGCCCATTGAGATCATCCGTACCGGTTCCCGCGGCCTTTTCTTCTTGGAGCCGCTCATCGAGGTCGACACTCCGGAAGGGCGAATCGGCTATGGCCCGGTGTCGGCTGGCGATGTTGCTTCCCTCTTCGCAGCGAATTTCCTGATTGGCGGGGCGCATCCCCTTCGGATCGGCAAGCCGGAAGAGCATCCTTTTCTCGCCCGTCAGACACGGCTGAGCTTCGCCCGTTGCGGCCTCATTGATCCGCTCTCGGTGGAAGATTATGCCGCTCACGGCGGCTGGCTCGGGCTCAAGCGGGCGATCGAGGTGGGGCCGCAGGAGATCGTCGCGCAAATCACCAAATCTGGCCTGCGCGGACGCGGCGGCGCCGGCTTCCCGACCGGCATCAAATGGAAGACCGTTGCTGATACACCGGCCGACCAGAAATATGTCGTCTGCAATTGCGACGAAGGCGACAGCGGCACCTTCGCCGACCGCATGATCATCGAGGGTGATCCTTTCGCCCTGATTGAGGGCATGACGATCTGCGGCATCGGAGTTGGCGCGACTAAGGGCTATGTCTATTGCCGCTCCGAATATCCGCACGGAGGCCGGACTTTTGCCTCGGCCATCAAGCTCGCGCGGGAAGCCGGCTATCTCGGCCGCAATATTCTGGGCTCGAACTTTGCTTTCGACCTTGAGATTCGCATGGGTGCGGGCGCCTATGTCTGTGGCGAGGAGACGTCGCTCCTCGAAAGCCTGGAGGGCAAGCGCGGCATCGTCCGGGCCAAGCCCCCGCTGCCAGCCCATAAAGGGCTTTTTGGCCGCCCGACCGTGATTAATAACGTGCTTTCCCTTGTCGCTGCACCAACTGTGCTGGAGCGCGGCGCCGATTATTACGCCTCTTTCGGCTTCGGCCGCTCGCGCGGCACCATGCCTTTGCAGATCGCTGGCAACGTCCGCTATGGCGGGCTTTTCGAGACAGCCTTCGGCCTGACGCTGGGCGAAATCGTCGATGACATCGCCGGGGGCACCTTCACTGGCCGGCCGGTCCGTTCCGTCCAATGTGGCGGTCCGCTAGGCGCCTATTTTCCGCGCGCCCTGTTCGACACGCCCTTCGATTATGAAGCCTTTGCGGCCAAGGACGGGCTCATCGGGCATGGTGGCATCGTCGTCTTCGATGACACGGTCGACATGGCCAAAATGGCCCGGTTCGCGATGGAGTTCTGCGCCGTCGAGAGTTGCGGCAAATGCACCCCTTGCCGGATCGGCGCGATCCGCGGTGTCGAGGTCATCGATCGTGTTCTTGCCGGGGAGAAACCGGCCGAGAATATGGCTCTGCTCGAAGATCTGTGTAACACGATGAAGTTCGGTTCGCTCTGTGCGCTGGGTGGCTTTGCGCCCTATCCGGTGCTGAGCGCCGTTCGCCATTTCGGAGAGGATTTCACGCCGCGCACTCTTGCCGCGGCGGAATGAGGGAGGCTCTAATGCCGCTGGTCAGTGAAATCGATTTTGGAACACCCTCGATAGTCTCAGCTAAAAAGGTCGAGCTGACCATTGATGGCGTCAGGATAGAGGTTCCTGAAGGAACATCCGTCATGCGGGCGGCGATGGAGGCCGGGACGAAAATCCCGAAACTCTGCGCAACCGATTCACTTGAATCCTTCGGTTCCTGCCGGCTCTGCCTCGTCGAGATCGAGGGCCGTAACGGGACACCCGCCTCCTGCACCACGCCGGTTGCGCCAGGGATGGTCGTGCACACTCAGACGACACGGCTTAAGGCGCTGCGCAAGGGCGTGATGGAGCTTTATATCTCCGATCATCCGCTCGATTGCCTCACCTGCGCCACCAACGGCAATTGCGAATTGCAGACCGAGGCCGGCAATGTCGGCCTGCGCGAGGTGCGCTACGGCTACAGCGGCGAGAATCACTTCGACAATCAGAAAGACGAATCGAACCCCTATTTCACCTATGATCCGACCAAATGCATCGTCTGCAACCGCTGCGTGCGCGCCTGTGAGGAAGTGCAGGGAACTTTCGCCCTCACCATCGATGGCCGGGGCTTCGCCAGTCGCGTGTCGGCGGGCCAGGCGGAGCCTTTCCTCAACTCCGAATGCGTCTCCTGCGGCGCCTGCGTCCAGGCCTGCCCGACTGCGACTTTAGCGGAAAAATCCTTGATCGAGATCGGCCAGCCGGAGCATTCGGGGACCACCACTTGCGCCTATTGCGGCGTCGGCTGTACCTTCAAGGCCGAGATGCGCGGCGAGGAACTCGTCCGCATGGTTCCCTGGAAGGATGGCAAGGCCAACCACGGTCATTCCTGCGTCAAGGGCCGCTTCGCTTACGGCTACGCGATGCACCGCGATCGCATCCTCAAGCCGATGATCCGCGCCAAGGTTTCCGATCCTTGGAGGGAAGTCTCATGGGATGAGGCCTTCGCCTATGCCGCTTCCGAGTTCAAGCGCATTCAGGCCAAATATGGCCGCACGTCCGTCGGCGGCATCACCTCCTCCCGCTGCACCAATGAAGAGACCTATCTCATCCAAAAGCTGATTCGCGCGGGCTTCGGCAACAATAACGTCGATACCTGCGCCCGGGTTTGTCATTCGCCGACCGGCTATGGCCTTGGCACGGCCTACGGCACATCGGCCGGCACCCAGGATTTCGATTCGATCGATGAGACGGATGTCATCGTGGTGATTGGCGCCAATCCAACCGATGGCCATCCGGTGTTCGGCTCGCATATGAAACAGCGCCTGCGGGCCGGCGCTAAGCTCATCATCATCGATCCGCGCCGTATCGATCTCGTCCGCTCACCCCATGTGCAGGCCGATTATCATCTCCCCTTGCTGCCCGGCACCAATGTCGCGGTCGTCACCTCGCTTGCTCATGTCATCGTGACGGAAAATCTCGTCAACGAGGCCTTCATCCGCGAGCGCTGCAACCCGGATGAATATTTGGAATGGGCGGAGTTCGTCGCCGACAAACGCCACAGCCCGGAGGAGGTGGAGAAAATCTCGGGCGTTCCGGCCGATCTCATCCGAAAGGCGGCGCGCCTTTATGCCACCGGCGGCAATGCGTCGATCTATTATGGCCTTGGCGTCACCGAGCACAGCCAGGGCTCGACGACCGTGCTCGCCATTGCCAATCTCGCTTTGGTGACGGGCAATATCGGTCGTAAGGGCGTCGGAGTTAATCCTTTGCGCGGCCAGAACAATGTGCAGGGCGCCTGCGATATGGGCTCCTTCCCGCATGAGTTCACCGACTACCGGCATGTCTCAAACGATGCGGCACGCGAAGTGTTCGAGAGGGCCTGGGGCGTCAAGCTCGACAAGGAGCCGGGCATGCGCATCCCCAACATGCTCGATGCGGCGGTCGAAGGCACTTTCAAGGGTATTTATATCGAAGGTGAGGATATTCTTCAGTCCGATCCCGATACTCACCATGTGGCGGCTGGCCTTGCTGCCATGGAATGCGTGATCGTTCAGGACCTTTTCCTCAATGAGACGGCCAATTACGCGCATGTGTTCCTGCCGGGCTCTTCCTTCCTTGAAAAGGATGGCACCTTCACCAACGCCGAGCGCCGCGTGCAGAGAGTGCGCAAGATGATGAGCCCGCAGAACGGCTATGCGGATTGGGAAATCACCGTGAAGCTCGCTCAGGCCATGGGTGTGCCCATGCACTACGATCATGCGGGCGAGATTCTCGATGAGATCGCGGCGACGACACCGAGCTTTGCCGGGATCTCCTTCGCCAAGCTCGACGAAGAGGGTTCCGTCCAATGGCCCTGCAATGAGCAGCATCCGAATGGCACGCCCATCATGCACATCGGCGGTTTCGCCAAAGGGAAGGCCAAACTCCTCGTCACCGAATATGTGGCGACCGATGAGCGCGCCGGCCCGCGCTATCCGCTGCTCCTGACTACCGGCCGCATCCTCAGCCATTACAATGTCGGGGCGCAGACACGCCGCACGGCCAATGTCGTCTGGCACGAGGAGGACCGTCTTGAAATCCATCCGCACGACGCCGAGCAGCGCGGCGTCCATGACGGCGATTGGGTGAAGGTCGCAAGCCGTGCCGGCGAGACGACCTTGCGTGCCCTTGTGACCGATCGCGTGGCGCCGGGCGTCGTCTACACGACCTTCCACCACCCGACGACCCAGGCCAATGTGGTGACGACGGACTTTTCCGACTGGGCAACCAATTGTCCGGAATACAAGGTCACGGCGGTGCAGATCTCCCGTTCCAACGGCCCGACGGATTGGCAGGAGCGCTATCGCGAGCAGGCCGAGCAAAGCCGCCGCATCGCCGAGGAGGCCGAAGCGGCCGAATGACGGAATGTGTCATAGAGGACGACGGCGACGCTCCACCGCCGCCGCCGTTCGAGAGGGTCTCTTGTTTCGCATGGCGGGGAGGCGCGGTTGCACCTTCGGTCCGCTCCGTCCCGGAGGAGACGGCGATCGCCTTCACCTTCAACGGCTCGACCCATGCCGTCATGATGGCGACCCCCGCCGATCTCGAAGATTTCGCCGTCGGCTTCGCCCTCACTGAAGGGCTGATTGATTCCCGGACCGAGATCGAGAATTTCGAGGTTTTATCCACCTCGCTCGGGATTGAGCTTCGCGTCTGGCTCCCGGAGACGAAAGCGAAACTCTATGCCGCACGCCGCCGCAGCATGGCAGGGCCGACCGGCTGCGGGCTCTGCGGCATTGAGAGTCTGGCTGAGGCGGCACGGCCCGCGCCGAGCGTTTTCGCCAATGCGAGCCGCTTTTCCGCAGAGACGATTTATGAGGCCATGGCGGCACTACCCGAAGCGCAAAAGCTCAATCATGAAACGCGCGCCGTCCATGCGGCGGGTTTCTACCTTCCGTCGCAAGGTCTTGTCGCCGTGCGGGAAGATGTCGGGCGGCACAATGCGCTTGACAAGCTCATAGGCGCGCTCACCCGTGGCGGCATTGCCGCGGGCCAGGGGATCGTTCTTTTGACGAGTCGTGTCTCGATTGAGCTCATTCAGAAAGCGGCGCGTCTAGGCGCACCCATGCTGGTGGCCGTCTCCGTGCCGACCGCCGCGGGCGTCCGCCTTGCCGAGAGCTGCGGCATCACGCTGGCGGCAATCGCACGCGGCCGAGATTTTGAAGTGTTCACCCACCCGCAACGCCTACTTGATCGGGCCAGCCATCATGTCGCATGACGCCTCTTCGCCCAAGAAACTGATCTATATGGCTAATCAGATCGGTAAATTCTTTGTCGCACAAAAAGACCAGGGCAAGGCGGTGGTCGGCATGGCCACCCACCTCACGAAATTCTGGACGCCGGTGATGCGGGAAAAAATAATCCTCCATCTCGACCAGGGCGGCGAAGGACTTGATCCGCTCGCTAGGCAGGCGGTGGAAAAGCTCAAGGCCGGCCGGCCGCAAAAATCCGAACTCGCCAGTTAGTGCCAGGCCGTGCCCTTCGTCAGCAGTCCGCACCGTGCGGGGAAAGATGTCATTCGGCTGGTGGCGAACCGGGGACAGGGCGAGCCGACGTGATGCTGGCAAGGCCGTGGAAGAGGTGCGTCTCGCCGAACTTGCTCGCGCCCTCATCTCCGGGCTTTCGCCCGCTCGCCTGTCATAACTGCGCATGAACCCACTCCCCCCGGTGCCCTTCGTGGTTTCACCCGTACGGCTCTTTGGGCGTGGTTCGACCTCGACACCGGGACGATCGGGACCGATCGAGATGGCCCGACGACTGTTGTAACGTCGTAACCGTGGAGATCCGACGTTGCGGCGCTGGCAGTCGCTTCATGCTTATCCATGAGTTCGATCCACAATGGACAGCGATGGAAGCCGGAGTCCACCCCGGATGGATTGGCATTCTCGAAGAGCTGGCTTGGGCGACCCGGGCCATGGATATACACTAATGCTGCATCGCACCTTCGAGGCGCCGCGACTCCTGGCGTGGAAAGCCTGGACCGGGCACGAGCATTTGACTCGCTGGATCTGTCCGACGGGCTTAACGATGCCGTTTTGCCGAGATAGAGCCTATGAGTTCATTTCCGTCTGCAGAGCAAGGAGACGATCGTGACCATCCAGCCTTATCTGTTCTTCGCAGGTCGCACCGAAGAAGCCATCGCCTTCTACAAGGAAGTCTTTGGCGCGGAGCTGCAGATGCTCCTGCGTTTCAAGGATAGCCCCGACCCGATTCCCGAAGACCGCATTCCCAAAGGTTGGGAATCCAAGGTCATGCACTCAAGCCTGAAGATCGGGGATTCGGTCGTGCTGGTCTCCGACGGGGGCTGTTCCGACAATGCCGGGTTCAAAGGGTTCAGCCTGTGCTATACGGCGAAAGACATTGCGGAGGCCGACCGCGTGTTTGCCGCTCTCGCCAAAGGCGGCGCGGAAAGAATGCCGCTCGGCAAGACATTTTTCTCGCCACGTTTCGGCATGGTGGAAGATCGATTTGGCATTCTATGGACTGTGATTGTGCCAGCGTAATGTAACATTGACGTTGGACGCTCCGTGATAGGCAGCCCGAAGGGAGAGCGTGTTGATAGGCCGTGAGGCCTGCTGCCATGCGCGGTCTTGATCCCATCTAACACGTCATAATTGCGAGTCAGCTGCGCGGGCCAAGTCAGGCCAAGTGCGTGTATGACGGCATTGAAACCGACGGCAGGAACCATGCGAATTCGATGGCGGACATGGACGGCGCGATCTTGGATCGCGTCAAAATGCGTCTATCAGCTCTACGGTCTCAGGCTGATCGGACGCCCATCCGACCTCATCTGGTATTTCGCTTATGGTTCGAATATGCACCAAAGCGCCTTTCTCGAACGTCGGAGGATGCGACCGCTCGACTGCCGCGCCGGCAAGATCAGGGGATACCGGTTGCGATTCAATCTTGAGGGAAGGCCCAAGGGAAGAGCGGCGCCCGCCAACATATGCCAGGACGCTTCTGCCGAAGTCTGGGGCGTGCTCTACCAAATCACGGGATGGGACATGCTTCGCCTCAATGCGTCGGAAGGCGTACCGGGTGGGAAATATGATCCGCATTGGCTGATGGCCGAGGACGGCCGGGGCCGCTCGTTCGAGGCGATGACTTACATGGCTTTAGGAAACCCGCAGGATGGCCGTCCTTCCTTGCGTTATCTTTCCTTATTGCGCGAAGGGGCGCGGGCGCATGGCCTCCCCGAGACCTGGGTGCGGTACCTGGACAATATCGAGGCCGCCGAGTGATCGACGGCTTAGAGCGAATTCCGCAAAAGTTGACAGACTTTTGCGACGAGAATTCGCTCCAACTTCTTGATCTTGCGCGATTTCTTATCGCTCGAACGATTCGTTCGAGCGATAAGAGCGGGATGAGCAAAAGTGTGAAGCGGTTTTGCGCTCGCATCCCGCTCTAAAT
>DATJTB010000108.1:0-3387 GCA_035503795.1 Methylocella sp. | reverse complement strand
CAAATCATGTGCAATATTGTCGGTGACTTCCTTCAGCCCGCCCATCAGAATGGAGATGCGCTCGAGCATCGCATTGAAATTCTGCACCAGCCGGTCGAGCTCATCACCTGTGCCCGCCACATTCAGGCGGCCAGAGAGATCGCCGGAGACGATTGCCTGGGCATCGGCATTGATCGCATCGACCCGATCGAGCACCCGCCTCGACACCAGGAGCCCCCCCAGGGTTCCGATCACCACGAGCCAGAACAGGGACGTCATGAGCGCGCGACCAAGAATGTGGCGCACAAGTTCGCTTTCCTCGAGATCATGCCCGACGAGAAGCCGAAAGCCGCCATCGAGGACGAAGATGCGTGCCATCGCTCGATGTGTGCGCGGATTGCCACGCGTCTCGTCGAAGGATTGGTAGGTTGTTTCGACCATCCCGGTATGGGCTAGAATATCGGGCGGAAGGCGAATGATATTGCCGGCGACCGGCTCGCCCGCCGGCGTCGTCACGAGATAAAGCCCGGCGCTCGGACGGCGCACGCGCCGCTGGATGATCGTGACGAGACGCCCGACGCCGCCCAATCTATATTGCTCGACAAGGCCGGCGATGTCGGAATCGATCGCTTCAGCGGTCTGCTTTTCAAACAGGCGCTTGATGTTCCAATCGATCATGCCGAGGACGACCCCCGCGCCGATCGCCGAAATCAAGAGATAGGCGAGCGAGACCTTGAAGACAGTGGTGCGAAAGAGCTTACCGAGTGCCATCGCGGATCATATAGCCGGCGCCGCGAATCGTCTGCAGAAGCGGCGGATCAAAACCCTTGTCGATTTTCGCACGCAATCGGGAGATATGCACGTCGATGACGTTGGTCTGCGGATCGAAATGATAATCCCAGACATTTTCGAGCAGCATTGTGCGTGTGACAACCTGGCCGGCATGCCGCATCAAATATTCGAGCAGCCGGAATTCGCGTGGCTGCAGCGGAATATCCTTGCCGTTCCTGGTGAGCTTATGGGCCAGCCGATCGAGCTCGAGCCCACCGACCCGATAAACGGTTTCCTCGGCCTGCTCCGGCCGGGCGCGCCGCGCAAGCACCTCGACCCGCGCGAGTAGCTCGGAAAAGGCATAGGGCTTGGCGAGATAATCATCGCCTCCCGCGCGTAGTCCTTTGACCCGGTCATCGACCTGGCCGAGCGCCGACAAGATCAGCGCCGGTGTGCGGACGTTCTGTGCGCGCAGGCTGCCGATGAGCGACAGGCCATCGAGCTTCGGCAGCATCCGGTCAATGATGAGGACATCATAGGCCTCTTCCCGCGCCCTGGCATAGCCCTCAAGCCCGTCGGCGACATAATCTGCGACGTGCCCGGCCTCGCGGAACGCCTTAGCCATGTAATTGGCGGCTTCGATATCGTCTTCGACGATGAGGATTCGCATGGCGGACATATAGCTCATTCCCTCACAGAAGAGCAGCAGGCCGGAAGTTTCCTTCCGGCCTGGCGCCTCCTGAAACCGGCTCCGCTACGGGGGGATGCGGACCGGCAGTCAAGCCTCGGGGGACGTGAGGCTCAGGAAGCCGGATTGACCGAAAGCGCTACGAAATGCGTCCCTTCGGTCCCTTTGACCCGCAATAGCACGGCTTTGCGATTTTCCTTCTTGGCCTCGGCGAAGGCCGCCTTGAGGTCAGAGGGATGATTGATCGCCTTGCCACCCGCCTCCAGGATGACATCGCCCACCTGAAGGCCTTTCTGCGCGGCAACCCCATCCGGATCCACATCGGAGACGACCACACCGCGATTGCCGGCGCCCTGTACACTAGTGGCCGGCGCAACCGAGAGGCCCAGGCCATTGAAGAGATTGTCTTCCTTCTCCGAAGACTGGCTCGCGTGTCGCTCCGCATCATCTGGCAAGGAGCCGAGCTTGACCGAAGTGGTTTTCTCAGACCCATCATGCCAATAGAGGAGATCGGCTTTCTTGCCCGGGCCGAGCGCCGCCACCTTTTTGGCAAGCTCGCGCGGGCCATCGACCGGCTCGCCGTCGATGCCGAGAATCACATCGCCGGATTTGATGCCGGCCGAAGCGGCAGGCGAGTCGGGCTGGGCCTCGGCGACAAGCGCGCCCTTGCTGGATTTGAGCCCGAGGCTGTCGGCGATCTCCGGCGTCACCGGCTGGATTTGGACGCCGATCCAGCCCCGCGACACGACACCCTTATCCTTCAGCGCCGCGATGACGCTTTGTACCGTGTCGGCCGGAATGGCAAAGCCGATGCCAACGCTGCCCCCGGAAGGCGAGAAAATCGCGGTGTTGACACCAACGACCTGCCCTTGGCTGTTGAATGTCGGGCCTCCGGAATTGCCACGGTTCACTGGCGCGTCGATCTGGAGGAAGTCATCATAAGGACCAGCACCAATATCGCGGCCGCGCGCAGAGATGATGCCCGCCGTCACCGTACCGCCCAAGCCGAAGGGATTGCCGACCGCAATCACCCAATCGCCCACCCGCGGCGCCGTCTTGGCGAATTCCACGAAGGGATAAGGACCAGGTTGCTTGAGCTTGATCAGTGCGAGATCGGTTTTCTTGTCGGTTCCGATAATCTTCGCCGGCACTGTCTTGCCGTCATCCAAGGTGACCGAGACTTCCGTAGCGTTGTCGACGACATGGTTATTGGTGACGATGTAACCATCCGGGCTGATAATGAAACCAGAGCCCTGGGCCTGGGTCACATGCGGTTTCTGGTGGCGGCCTTCCTCCTCACCGAAATGCTTGAAGAAGCGTTCGAGTGGATCGCCCGGCGCGAAATGGGGGAAGTCAAACTCCTCATCGGTGACATTGGTCTCCGTCGTCTTGACCTTGACGGAAACGACCGCGCCGCGCACATGGTCGACGACATCGGCGAAGGAATTCGGTTGGACTGCCACTCTCTGCTGCGACAGATCGCCGGTGGTGGCCGCTTGCTGAGCTTCGGCGCGCGCCGGGACGACCGTGCCCAGATTCAAGGCACCAAGAGCCAGGGCAGCGACCGTGCCAAGAAGCACGGCCCGTATTTGATGGCGCCGCCGCACGATGAAGGGCAAATCCTTACCGCCCTTGGGATCGCGTGACTTTGAATTCAACATCCGTTTCTTCCTTTTTGAAGGTTCATCAAACGTGTCAAAATTTGTGACGGTGCTTTTTAACTTGCAATTTTGCCAAACTGTGGTTGAGCGCCGCCAGCGTTAGTGCCAAGATGGTAGGGTTCCCTTTACGCGACCATTTCAGGCATATGAAAATTTCGTAACCTCGAAGGTTTCAAGCTGGATTCTGGCTGCCATGGATCGGTCTTGCGCCGCACAAAGGGCGCCTTCAAATGCCGAGTGGGGCGAGTTCGCCTTTAGATCACGATGATTTTGGATCGAATCGATCCA
>DATJTB010000107.1:0-3962 GCA_035503795.1 Methylocella sp. | reverse complement strand
ACACCCTCGCCTTTCATGCGGCAATGAAGAAAGCCTGCGACGACCACGCCGCGATCGCGCCCTATGACAAATACAAAGCGTGGTGCGATGAATATTTCTGGCTCAAGCACCGCAATGAGCCGCGCGGCATCGGCGGCATTTTCTATGATTATCTGGATACCGCCCCGGGAGACGAGAGCCGGTTCGAACAGCTCTTCGCCTTCACCCGCGCGGTTGGGATGAGCTTTCTCAAAATCTATCCCGAGATCGTCCGGCGTAATTTCAGCCTGCCCTTCACGCCCGCGGGGCGCGAGGAACAGCTCGTGCGGCGCGGCCGCTACGCGGAGTTCAACCTGCTTTACGACCGCGGCACGGTTTTCGGTCTCAAAACCGGCGGCAATGTCGAGGCGATCCTTTCTTCACTCCCCCCGCTCGCCCGCTGGCCTTAATTTGAGGGACCCGCATGACCTCCAGCGGCGCAAACGAATGAAATACCGAGAGCGTTGGCCGTTCATGCCCGCCGTTAAAAAAGCTTCGGAGTTCTCGACCCATCAGGCAGCAAAAGTCCAAACCTTATGGGCGAGGAAATTCCAGAACAGGACGACGCCGGTCGTCGTGACTTGCGCCGGAATATAGGAAACGCCGGCGCCTCCGACCAATAGCGACATGAACATATAGGTCAGCCCGAACCCCACCGCCGCGACGAGAACGAATCGCGAAACCGCGAGCGGATGCGGCACCTGGGAGCGGAACACATGCCGGCGGTTCAATCCATAGGAGACGAGGCCGCCGCTCCCATAGCCAATCAGGGCGGCCGGAACAGCCGAAAGCCCAGCCATCTCGACAAGTGTGATCAAGAGGGCGTAATGAACACCGGTCGCGATGAAGCCGACCGCCACGAATGAGGAAAACTGGCGAAACTGAAAGATCATGGTTGCATGGGCCAGCATCCTCGAAGCTTGGCGGCTGGGGCATAAATCGCCGGTCATTCTTTTTCCAATCCCACAATCTAATCCTTCACGCTAATCCTTCACGCTGGCCGAATCAGGCCATTGGGGATTAGCTTCTCACAGAAGAGGTAACTGTTCATGAAACGTGGTTTTCGACTATCGGTCAATGCGGCCCTCCTCGGCGCGGCGTGCCTTTGCCTTGCGGCCTCCACTTCCTCCGCCATTCCGGGGCAGGCCGGGGTGCTCGAGTGCAATATCGCGCCGGGCATCGGTTTCGTCATCGGGTCGGCCAAGGCCGTCTCCTGCGTGTTTCACCGCCATCACGGCCGGCCGGAATTCTATACCGGCACGATCAGCCGGATCGGTGTCGATATCGGCGTGACAGGTCCGGTCCAATTCGCCTGGAGCGTGATCACGGAAGGCCCGCCACCCCGCTATGCGCTGGCCGGCGAGTATACCGGGGCTGGCGGCAGCCTTGCGATTGGCCCTGGGGTGAGCACCCATCAACTGGTCGGTGGGTATGGTAATATGGTCAATCTGCAGCCCATTTCGGCAGGCGAAACGACCGGCCTCAATCTGTCGGCTGGGATCGGCGCCCTTTCCTTGCAACCAAGCCAGCCTATGCTGCCGCCCCGCCACGGCTGAGCGCAAAGGCTCGACCGCCAGCGCGCATGCCCAAAATGAGCGCGGCCAAGTGCGGGATGCGAAAAACGGGATGCCGGCTTTTCGCATCCATCCCACTCTCCATCATCGGATTCCAAATTCATCGTGATCCGGCAATAAACCAGGCCTCGGCTGAGGCTCAGCTTACGCTTGGCGGCATCAGGGGCATCCGTCGCGGAGGGAGATTGCGGTCAAGCTCTTGAGCTCTATATTGGCCAAATGAGTCTTTAATTCCGAGCGGGCCCGGGCCGGCACATTGCCACTCGACACCGCATCCCTCCATCCCAGAGCTCTCCATGTTGGACACTTCTTCGCCGGCGACGCCGGCGCACACCAAGATCATCATCCTTGGTTCCGGTCCGGCCGGCTACACCGCTGCCATTTATGCCGCGCGCGCCTTGCTGCGGCCAGTCCTGATCTCCGGCTTCGAGCCTGGCGGCCAGCTCATGGTGACGACCGATGTCGAGAACTATCCGGGCTTTGCCGAGCCGATCCAAGGCCCCTGGCTGATGGAGCAGATGAAGGCACAGGCCGAGCATGTCGGCACCAGCCTCGTCTCCGATCACATCGTCGAGGTCGACCTCAACGGCCCGCCCTTCCGGCTCACGGGCGACAGCGGCGCGGGCTATAGCTGCGACAGCCTTGTCATCGCGACCGGCGCCAAGGCCAAATGGCTCGGCCTGCCCTCGGAAACCAAATTTCGCGGCTACGGCGTCTCGGCCTGCGCGACCTGCGACGGGTTCTTCTATAAGGGAAAACCGGTTGTCGTCGTGGGGGGTGGCAATACGGCGGTCGAAGAAGCGCTTTATCTCAGCCAGATCGCATCAAAAGTGACGATCATCCATAGACGCGACAGCTTTCGGGCCGAGCGCATTCTCCAGGAGCGGCTGGCGCAGCGCCCCAATGTCGAGGTGATCTTCGACCATGTCGTCGAGGCTATCGACGGCAAGACCGAACCTTTCCTGAGTGTCGAGAGCATCCGTCTGCACCACGTCCAAACCGGCGCTCCGCGGGACCTTGCGGCAGTGGGAGTGTTTATCGCCATCGGCCATGAGCCGGCTTCCGCCCTCTTCAAGGGCCAGATCGTGATCAAGCCGAACGGCTATATCGAGACAGCGCCCTTCTCGACCGCGACCAGCCGGCCGGGCGTATTCGCTGCCGGCGATGTCGCCGATGACACGTTTCGTCAGGCCGTGACGGCGGCCGGCTTTGGTTGCATGGCGGCGATCGAGGCCGAACGCTGGCTCGCCGCGCAGACAGCCGTCAAAGCCGGCTGAGCGTGGGGGACACCGAGCCATCGCGCTTTGCGGCTGCCTTCGTCGCGAGGCTGCAAGCTGGGAGTGGCAATCCCCGGGCAATGGGGGAACGGATGAGCCCGCGCGGGGAGAATTGGATCAACGCGCGGAAGGCCTGGGCTTCGTCATCGCCAAAAATGGTCTTGCTGAAATGGTTTGGGGATTACCCTTGACGCAAGTATATGATTTCATATCCGGAATAAGACTGTGGCGCTCACGTCACGGGTCAGTATATTGTTTTGCGGAAATTGCGTTTCCATCCGCTCGGCGTCGTCCGCAGAGTTGAATTTGAGTTCAACGCCCATTATAAAACAAAAATCGGGTTTAGCGATCCATCGCGTTCGCCCAAGACGGCAATTGAAGGTGGAACCGCGCTCTATATATGTTTCGGAGGATGTCAACGCGCTTCTACATGGCGGTGCGCGGGCCGCGACCGCGAACTTCCCAGATCATAGAGCACACGCCTTAATAGATTCGTTCATAGCGGGCGAGTTTTTGAGCGTGAGCCTTTTGGGAGACCCGAGCAAAAAAAGCCCTGAACTCGAACGCATGTCAAATGTTGATGAAGTGTGGCTCATTTGCTTTCGGAAAGCTTCGGACAACCAATGGCGGATAATGGGGAGATTTAGCAAATTCAATACGTTTATAGGACTTGCAATTCACAAGAGGTCCGACCTTGGCGGAAGAACGAAGGGGCGGAAAAATTACGAATTAAAGGCAGAAGAATTCATAGAGCAGTGGAATGACCGCTTCAGGCGAGCCGAGCCCCATAGAGGAGTCCACTGGACAGATTATCTCTCAGGACCCGTGAAAGACGTCGATGAATCCTTCTAATCATGCTCACAGATATGACACGGAAGAGCGCAATTTCCTTGGTGAGACGCTGGCTCGGCGCATCTTTGGCGCCATATATGCGGCGCTTATGGTTAGAAAGGAAGATCAGGGACTTACTCGTGCGGATTTTGGTGAACGCACTGGACGAGATAAAACCGGAGTAAGCAAAATTCTACGTGGTCCCGGAAATTGGACGATTAAGACAATTTCCGATGTAGCAAATGCTCTCGATGTTGAAGTC
>DATJTB010000106.1:0-9543 GCA_035503795.1 Methylocella sp. | reverse complement strand
GGGCGCAGCCGCAATATCAGGAGGCACCTCCTTGAAGCCACCATTCACATAATTGCGCGCAACGATTGGCCGGCCGGACTCTTTCATGAGCAATTCCATCACGCCAGACACACGCTCAATATCAACACTCACGCCAGACCTCGCGTCTTCCATTCAGGCACCGCCCGCCGGACCGGTCCGATAAACCAGCGCCGCCCCATCCGCAGAACCGCCGGCACGGTCATTCCGGCCCAACTCACAACGGCGAAAAACGTCATGCCCGTCACCGCAATCCAGAATGTCATCCAGCTCCAATAAACGACGAAGAGGAGCACAGGCAGGCAAACCCGCCCATCAAGAAAGAGAATCTTCACCGGCAAGGCCGTCGCCCGCCACATCACTCGATCTCCCGCAACTCATGAGCCGCCGTCTGTTCACTGATGCGTCCTGCTTGGAACGCTTTCTCGATCGCCCTGCGAAAGCTCTGTCCTTGCTCCTCGACGCACTGTTTGGTCACTTGTGTCCATTCCTCTGGAGTCGCGCGACTCAATCGATCCCGAGTAGAGCTATTGAAAATGAGAAACTCGCGAAGCGGCGTCCTTTTCCCATCGGTCGACCTGGCAAGCCGCTGATTGATCACCAACCGCATCGATTCCAGCACGCATTTCAAGGCATTCTGACGCTCGCCCGGGCTCGTGAGATAAACGATCCGATCCATCGTCGAAGCTACATCCTTCGCGTGAATCGTCGTCGTCAGCGCATGCCCGGAAATTGCCGCCTGTATCGAGGCTTCCATCGTCTCGACATTACGGCACTCACCGACAATGATGTCGGTTGGCTCACGTCGCATGCACTCTTCAATGAACGATCCGAACGTCCGAAAGTCGCGCGGAACCTCACTCTGTGCGATCGTCGATGACGTGTTGCGGGGCCGGTCGAGCCGAAATTCCAAAGGCGCTCCAGCCTCCACAATATTATAATCCCCATTCGGATTCTCGAGCTTGGCGACCGTCATCCCCGAAATCAGCGTCGATTTCCCTGACCCGGTCGCCCCAGACACAATCACCATGCCCTTGCTGATCTCAAAGGAGTCCATGATTTCAGGCTCGACCAACTGCTGTTCGAGAGATGGCGGCGAATCGGGGATAGGCCGCAGGATTAAATTGACCCCCACACCCCGGTTCGTCTCGATCGGAACCCCATTCACCCGATACCGCACTCGCGCCGTCCGGCTCAGAACGATCTCGTAACGCACATTGATAGAACCACCGCCTTGCAAGCGCGCCAGGCCGTCCGCCCCGTACATATGATTGGTGATGTCCGCCAGTTCCGCTTCATCAAGCGAGTCCCTTCCTACCCGCTCATTGCGACCATGAATCCGGAGCCACACAGGCTGCCCCGTCTGGAAGTCAATGCGTGACGCCCCACGACTGTAAGCATGGAGCAACAGCGCATCGAGTCCCGGCGCCGACTTGCGAGGATCGACGACCCAACGCATCCCGCGCGGATCAAACGCCTGAGCGTCCTCTCGCCCACCTGCGATCGTTAGGGTCGAAGCCTCCATCAGCATCGAAGCACCCCGATCAGCCAGGACAGGAAGCCGTGGAGCGCCGCCAATTATGGCTATCCACCTTCAAGCCCTTCTGATCCGTGATCCGAATGATCCGATCAATCGCCCTCAGCTCACGACCGCCCCCATTCACCACGCTATTGGAGAAGACGATCTTTGGATGAATCACGAGACCCGATCTCAACAGCACATGATAGCGAGCCATCCCAACAATATCACGCTGTAGGCGCCCCAAATCGTCGAGATAAATCTCGACGGCTTGTCTCTCGCCCTGCCCCCAGCCTTCGGCCACCCATTTGTTCCAATAGGCAACCTCCTCGTCCGTCCTCGGGAGCACCGCATCGCTGGGCCGCGCCGGCGCCGACCAATGCCTCACCAAATAGGTGCGCCAATTCGGGGGAGCCGAAGCCAGTTGCGCATCCCGCGTGATCTGATAGATGCAGCCCGTCTCGCGCGCGACTTGACCGCTTTCACCCAGGGCAAAAGCCATTTGCGCTTGCGTCACAATCGGTGGCCGGAGCATCGTCTGACCACCTCCAAGCCGCAGCACAAGCGGTTGGAAGTCATACACATTGTCGAGCGCGGCCTCATAACGGCGAAGCATGTCATTGATGGCGAAAGCCCGCGCCGCAAGACCACCCTGAGCGCCATAGGTAATCGCCGCTTGATAAAGCGCATCCGCCCGCCCAGGCTCCAATGTGCTCGCCTGGCCACCAGAAGGTCGCGTCGCCTGCAGCGCTTCCAAGGATGGGGGCTTCTCGCCGCCCTCAATCGCCGGTTGTTCCGCCGCCCCCGTCACCGGCTTATTCAATGGATTACCCAACGCAGCCGCCCCTCGATCCACATAGGCGTCGGGCGGCATCGGCGGAACCGGCAGCACCGTCAGTTGATCGGGCCCTGACGCCTGAGTCGTTGCCGAACCCGACGCAGACGCTGGCGCCACATGCTTGTCCGCCGCCTGAACCCCATTGTGCATGGCCAACACAAGGACGCTCACCCCAATCCGAAGCCTCGCCTTCCTAGACATGGTAAATGACCTCCACCCGATGATGCTGTGGATCAACAGCCACGGTCGCGCGGTCTCCAGCCTGCGCCCCAAGCGCCTCAAAGATATCGTAGACTCGCTGCGGCCCCGAACTGATCGCCACATCGATGCCAGGCACATTCCATGGCGCGTCGACCGTCACCGTATAACCGACCTCGCCGGCCAGCTTCCTCACCGCGCTTTCGAGTGAGCCATTCCAATCGAAGGCGACAACCTTATCGAGTTCGCCGGGCACGACCGTTGGAAGGGTCCTTGTGACGCGCTCCTTGCGGCCAAGCTCACCCAACTCCTTCTCGACGTGCGACATGCTCTCACGCATCGCCAATTCCGGGTTCGGCATCCCCGGCGTATCGACTGTCGTGGCAACGGTCGGGGCGCACCCGGCGATCACCCCCGGCAACAGACACAGCACCACCATGCGGCGCCAGGCCGAGCTTGACAATCCACGATCCTGTTCTGGAAACTTTGTCCGGACGGGCAACATTGGGAATCCTCCGCTCCTGATTCCCAAGCCTCGTCATTTCGGCCGCGAATGAAAAACGCTTTTCGGCTTTATCTCAAGCACCCGCTGGCAAGACGACCGCCGGATTCTCATCCACCCCTTGGAGAGGAAGGCCAAGACCGTGGCCTTTCACCAATTCCTCAACCAATTCCTCGATCACACCCTCACCGCCCCGCAGTCCGGAATCCCCACGCGCCGCGCGGTCCGTCCGCCGCCGCTCAATCTCAGGAACGGCCGAGCCGGCCGGGAAGATCTTCGAAAGCCTGCGCAAGGCCTCCTGAAAGCCCACCCGTTCATAAAGCCGATTCCGCAGGGCCGTATCGCCGGGCGTTGTCGACAAAGCCCAGAGTTCCACCGGCCCCAGCGTATTGACCAGCATCTGCTCATATTTAGCATTGCCGATCTCCAAGATCGCCAGGAACGGCGCCCCGGCCGCGCTTGGCCCATGCAGACGGTATCGCACCACATCGGCGCTCGCTTCCGACAAATGGAAACGCTCGATAATCCGACGCGCCTCTTCCTCGTCCCCCGCGCGAAGAACGAAACGCCCCGTCGATTGACTGACGATCGCATCCCCCATATCCCCGAGCCTCTGGCTTGAGAATCCCAATTGGACGTTGTGCTTGCGGCCCTCACGAACATCGAGCTCGGCCTGCGCCCGTACCAGCGGACTGCCCTGCGTGCGATGCCACTCATCATAATCAAGACGCTTCACACACTGATACGTCTCTTCAAAACGCGGCTGGTGATAATCCCGCACATGCTCCGGCACATATTCGAGATAGTCCGGCTTCAAGAAAAAGTTCCTTGCCAGAATATGCCGGGCCAAGAGGTACATCATCTCGGTCTGACGATTGGCCGCCGCCGATCCCGTCGGTGCCACTTCCGCAAGATCAAGGACAATGATTCGCGCCGGTCCAAAATCCAGCTTCGTCGGGCTATTCAAAGTCGGATATTTGCGCACCACATCATAAATGTATCGAGCAAAAATCTCAGGCGCCCCTTCCGCCGTCTCCGCAATCCGCAACTCCTGGAACATGACCTTCACCTGCTCCGAGCGCGCCGCATTGACCAGATCGCCCATCACCGGAACCGCATACCGCTGCGCCACCTCCGCTAACCGATACTCTCCGCACCGGCAAAGACCCGTCACGACATCCCGCCAATGCGGATCCTCCTCATGAAGCTTCAGCCCAAATTTATCGATCGCCGCATCGACCAGCGGTTCCACGCCCTTTTTATAGCGCTTCGGCGTTCCACCTGGCACATCGGTGCAAAGCCGGTAAGCCTCATCTATCACCATCCCGATGAGCTGGCTCATACCCTCGAAGGGTGTGGACTGGTCCGGCGGCAAAGTTGCCAGCGCCAAAAAGTTCTGGAGAAAGGCCCGTTCCAGGGGCAGAGGATATTCAAACCCAACCTGCAGATCGAACACATTGAACTCATAGCCCGGCGCAAACTGCATCAACGTATAGATCGCCTCGTGCCGCCGCTGCGGTCCCAACGCTTCTTGAATGAGACGGACAAACCCCTGCGCCGAAGGTCCAATGTCCGCCTTACCGATCAATGGGAGCTTGGCCCCGCGTGGACCGATCACCACCGGGCTCAGGCAAAGTCCCAAATTGATCGTATTCGCCAGCACAGACTTGCCAGACCCGGGCGGGGCCACGAAAATATCGAGAACCAAAGGCCGCTTCGAGCCACCAGACGGGTCATAGGGCCACATCGCCCCATTCGGTTGCCGGAATAAGACGCTCCCCTCTTCAAACGGCGAACCCGCTCGATTCCATGGCAACATCGTAAGGGCATCCCCAAGGAGCGCAAGAGACGGCGCTCCC
This sequence comes from Methylocella sp., assembly GCA_035503795.1. Classification (GTDB taxonomy): domain Bacteria; phylum Pseudomonadota; class Alphaproteobacteria; order Rhizobiales; family Beijerinckiaceae; genus Methylocapsa. The sequence goes on along the minus strand of DATJTB010000106.1, from coordinate 4,609 downwards.
GTCGATGTGCGCGACAAAACTGGCACGCTGCTCATCGCGGCTTCGAGAGGATCACCAGCTAACGTCGCACCCTTGCAATTCCCCCACGCCTCCAGACGCTGCGCCAGGGTCGATCGACGCCGGCGCAGCTTTTGAACCTCTCCAACCGGGGCCCAGGTCGCAAAAGACGCCCGCAACTTCACACTGATATGGTTTTCGTCTTCCCGCTTTTGCCGCAGAAAGGCGAAGGCCCGGCGCAGGTCCTGATTAGCAGGGAACATCGATAGGAATGTCGCGCCGGCTTGCTTCAGCAGCATCGCGCCACTGCCACCGCCTTCAATCACCACGAGGCACCGCCAAGGAATCCGATCCGCTCCAAGACGCGCGATCAACTCAACGAAAGGTCTTGGATCCTCGGGGCCCACCGCCATATCGACACAGGCATATTCAGACTGGCCGATTTCGACCCGCTCGCCCCCATGCGTGATCGCGTCAGAGGCAAAGATCTGATCCCGGATCGCCGGCCACAGCCATCCCTCTTTCCTCGGATGTTTGACATCATCCTCCGGCAGGCGCGGCATCACCTTGTCGCCAAACAAGATCGCGCGCCACCCACTCCCGGCTGTCTCCCGGTACATGGCCTCGCGCGCAATGCGCAAGCCCTCCCTCGCGGAAACCTCCTTCACCGGAATATCAAGACCGCGCAACGCCGCCGCCACGCGCGACACAAATCCTGAATGATGCGCCGCCATCACTTCGCTGCGCAGAAAGAATTTCTGCGTATCGCCAATCAATGGGCATTCCCGCGCAATCGATCCCTGTTCCTCCTTCACCTGCTTTCGCTCTTCCTTGGTCAACACCGCCTTCATCGTCCATAAGACGAGATAGGCGGCTTCCCAGCGCATCGATTTTGACCAGAGTTTCAGCCGCTCATCGAGGATGTTCTCAAGATCGGCCTCAAGACCCGCCGCCACCCGGCGGCACATCCCAATGTTCAGCCGCTCGATCTCAATGCTCGCCAATTCGGGATCCGAGGCATAAAATCCCATAATCGCATGACCACCGGCCTCAAGCGCGCCAGAAAGATCGAGACGCAGCCCTTCAGCTAGCTTCGCCACATCCGACCGCGTCGCCATGCGGCGCATCCCGTCGATCCTCAACAAGGAGACATATTCGCCTTGCTTCGTAACCAAGGCCTCGCCATGAACCGTTTCGACATCGCAATAGCTCGCAAGCGGCTGCTTCAAGAGCAGCGAGACACTGGCCAGCCCTCGCGCGATCAGATTGAACATCCCCGACTCCCGCCGATGAATTCCGGAAAAATGTCGCGGCCTTCCTCGTAAAACCGGCCAAGGCCCAAGAGACGTAGACCTGCAAGACGCCTGGCTCGCAGCGCATAAGCCTCAGGACTCATGGCGTAAAAGGCCTCACTGAGCGCCGCCGGCGACGACGTGCCAACCTCCCGCTCGGCCAAGGCCGCGAGCGATTTCAATTCCAACCGCAAGGAAACCGCCCCCGCCGCCTCTTCAGGCTTCACCCCATCCGGCCGGCGGCGATCAAACCCGACCCTATGCTCCGCCAGAATCGAATAGAACCGCCAGACGACGCGGTTCAAGGCAGCCTGGGTGATTTGCGGAAGCCAGATCAAGACCGCTTCCCGCTCGATCTCGGGACGATCGAGATGCTGGGCGAGATGACACAAGGCGCAAGACCTGGCGCCTTCACCGCGATCCGACATTCCCAATGGAAACTCCCGCCAGGCCGCGGCCTCATATCCGCAGAACTGGCAGGAGCCACCCTTCTGCCGTACACGGTCGTCCGCACGCAACTTGACCGACAGGATGAGCGGCAGAAAAGACATGACGGCCAGATTATTGGAACGTCACCACGCCGGCCTGGTTGCTTATCGTGGCGTTTCCACCCGTCGTGGTGTTGGCGGCCTTGTTGATCCAGGCGCCGCCGGTCACGAAAAGACCCGTCAAGATCAGACCCGTGAGGCCCGCCGCGACCTTACCCGACTCACGATTTTCTGGCTGACGGGACTGCCACAGAAACCAGGTGCCGGCGATAAAGCAGACAAGAGCCGCGACATACATCGCGGTCGATGCCGCGAACCCACCCGCGGTCGAAAATTCCTGAGCCGTCGTCTGGACCTGAGCGCCAATCGTCGCATTCTGGGCCATTGCCGCAGAAACGCCGAGACCGGCCACAAACAAACCCACACGCAAGACTGCCTTTTTCAAACGAATCGCAGACCGTGCCGCCTTCTTCCTCAATACAATCCGCTTCACCTTCTCACTCCTTGACCAATCGAGTCATCCGAGATCCGCACAAGCCTTTTTTTAACTCGCGCTCTCACTCTGAACTCTGACCTTGGCGCCCGCGAACGCACATAAGGGTCAAGCGGTGAATTCCTGGACGAGAAAATTCGTAATCGTTTCAATATTCATCAACATCACACCGAAAATAAATTGGACCAGGCAACTCGTCTGACTCCGGTTGCTGCGTCCATTGACCGTCGACCACCATGCCAAGACCGCCCAAAAGCAGGCAAAGGCCCCAAAAGGTTGAAAAAAGCTCTGAAACAAATCCACCACATTCACAATCGCATCGCCCGGCGTATTGCCAAGCACATTTCCTCCGACTTGTGGCGGCGTGTAACTCGTCAGCGCCGCAATCGATACATTGAGATTCGTCCCGGCCGTCCCATTGGCCATGGTCAAAAATTTATCGAACGAAGCGAAGACACCGCAAAGCACAAGAGAGACAAACGGCACCCATGGCCGATGTCGATAGGGATTGTCGGGCTGCGCCTGCACCCAGAAAGCCCAAGCTCCAAACAAGAACAAGCCCGAGGCCGCCAAATAGCAAAACGTCGGCAAGAGCACGGCAATGCAATAGCCGATGTAGCTGGCAAAATTCACGAGCCCCTGCATGATTTCTCCCTTTAGTCGATCGCCGAAATGAACGTAACGTGCCCGCTAACTCCCGCCACGACCCCGCACCCAAAAGCAGCCCCCGTGGCGGCATGATAGGAAGGAAATCGAGCGGCTCGGATTCCAGCTTAACTAGCCGTCCAAGTGGTCCCGCTTCGCGGGTCCATCTCAACGCGCAAAGGACACCGGCGAACTCTCGCCGAGTGCCCCGCTATGCCTCTCAAACAGCAGGCTCACAATGACCCTCTAACGGATTTCACCATTCTCCGTCAGGACGACCCAGGCCGTGCCCCGCTGTGCGATGCTCTTGACCTTTCCGTAACCCGGCACTTGTTCCCCAACCGCCACCTGCACCGGCTTCGACTCATCCCCACTTTCTTCAACCGTGCTGAGCATGGCCAGATTGGGAGATGCCGCGCGCACTCGATAATGGATCACCGTTTGTCCAACGCTTGAAAGGCTCGCATTCTCGACCTTAGGCGCGCTCGATCCGGGCGTTGGCGCCATCGCCTTAATCGCCATGAGACTGCCCTTCGATGGTACGGCAGTCACCGACTCCACAGGTGCCGTGTCAGTCAGCCCCGCCGTCTTCGCGTTTTCAATCTCACGGCGGGCCTCGCCGAAACTCAACCGCCTCTCGAAATCCGCCAGTTTGCCGTTCGTCGCTTCCGCCAGTTTCCGTTGCTCTCCACGCAGACCCGCGATCTCCTCGCGCGTTTGCTTCACCAATGCAGAGACCTCTGTGATCATGTTCATCACTTGGGTTTCCTCAGCCTCGCTTATTCCCTTTCGAGGATCCTTCTTCCCAGGAATAACAGCCGCATCATTCTTCCCGGGCTCTTTCTCCTGAACAACAGGCGAGGACCTCCCCTCATCACCCACGGCCGGCAACGATACAGCCTTCTGAACCTCAATCGGATGTGTCGACGCCGCTTTATCCTCAACACTCGGCCCCAGCGACGCGATTTCAGCCACAACATCAGAGTTCGAAACCGGTCTCGGCCTTACTTCAACCGGCTCCGGCACAGGCTCGCGAGGGGTCACGCCAGCCAGTGCGGCCAGGGGCGCTATCTGGGGCTCCTTGGTTCCGTCCGGCATCGCCGCATGAATGGGAGCCGTCTGATGCTCCTGCGGCCAAAACAGAATGCCACCCATCGCGACCACCAGGGCTCCCGCCAAGGCGAGACGCTTGCCACGGCCCTTCGCGTTCTTGCCCCCGCCCTCGGTCGCTTCAATCGCCTGGTCGGGCAGGAGAGCAAGGCCCGCGGCCTCATTCAGCCCCGTCTTCTCGCTTTCCTCATGAACCGTCACGTCTGGCTTGACTTCCTTCCCCTCTTTTCCAAGGAACGCCGGCTTTAACCTACCCCAGAGACCGCGAGCACTCTTTCTCGAAACAGTTTTCTCACCTTCCAAGGGAACCACGTCTTCAGGCCCCAACCCCTCTTCCGGAAGCCCGGCAAGATCCTCGTGGGGCTCGCCAAACTCGATCTCAACAACATTGTTTTTCGCATGCGCACTCATCATTCCTCTCCTTCACAGGGTATGAACAGAAGAGTCCCAAGCGCTTGCGCGAACGAGAACCTCATTTGATCACGAGCTGAGATTCCATCCTAACATCCGACAAAATCATCACACCAACAATCGCATTCGCCGCCAGTTTCACCGTCGGTCCATGAGGCATTTCCTGCGTGAGC
>DATJTB010000105.1:0-5320 GCA_035503795.1 Methylocella sp. | reverse complement strand
CAAAAGACATTCCCTTTCGCACATCCCACTTTTTGAAGGGCAGCCGGTGTATTCGAGTTTGTAAGATTTTCTCTCCGCATCGGACAAAAATGTTTCACGTGAAACATTTTTGTAAGGTTTTGAGCCTGGCAGGCTGGCGGCCATGGTGCGGACGACGGGAGTCGAACCCGTATGGCCGAAGCCGAGGGATTTTAAGTCCCTTGCGTCTACCTGTTTCGCCACGTCCGCTCTTCCCGAACTATAGCGTCTTTAACGGTGGTCGCCTGCCCCTACAAGGGCCTTGCCAGGACACCCTTGCTGTCTGATGCATATTTTGCAACGGCGAAAGCAGGGGAGAGGACATGATCTGGACGGGTCAGCAGGAAACGGCTTTGCGGGAGATCGCAGCCTGGCTCCGAAGTGGCGAGCCGCAACTCTTCCGCCTCTTCGGCTACGCCGGCACGGGCAAGACGACCTTGGCTCGGAAAATCGCGGAGGATGCCAAAGGGTTCGTCGCTTTCGCGGCCTTCACCGGCAAGGCCGCCCTCGTCATGCGCTCCAAGGGCTGCGAGAATGCCCGCACGATTCACAGCCTGATCTACCGGGTCCGGGAAAGCGATACGGATGAACCTTCTTTTGTGTTGAATGACGACAGCGAAATTACCGAAGCCAGTCTCGTCATCGTGGATGAATGCTCGATGGTCGATCCGGAACTCGGCCGCGATCTCTTGTCGTTCGGCAAGCCCGTGCTGGTGCTCGGCGATCCGGCACAATTGCCGCCCGTCAAGGGTGGCGGCTTTTTCACCGAGGGCGAGCCCGATGTCATGCTCACGGAGGTCCATCGTCAGGCGGCGGATAATCCCATCATCCAGATGTCGATGCGGGTGCGGGAGGGCGGTCGACTTTCACGGGGCTCTTATGGCGAAAGCCGCGTCATCGGCCGCGAGGCGATCGATTCCGGTCAGGTGACGGCGGCCGATCAACTCCTCGTCGGCCTCAACCGAACACGGCGCGCCTATAATAAAAGAATGCGCGAGCTCTTCGGCTATGAGGGTGATTTTCCACAGCCTGGCGACAAGCTCGTATGCCTGCGCAACGATCGCACGAAGGGGCTGCTGAACGGCGGCATCTGGCTCGTCAAAACCACCGCGCGGTCGCGCAAGAAAAAACTCGCCTTGAATGTCGTGCCGGAGGAGGATCCTTCCGCCAAAGCGCGGCGGATCGCTGTCCTGCCCGAGTTTTTCCAAGGGCTTGAAGAGAGCCTCGCGCCAAAGGCCCGGCGCGATTCGGATGAATTCGATTACGGCTATGCCCTCACGGTCCATAAGGCGCAAGGCTCGCAATGGAACAACATCGTCCTCTTTGATGAGAGCCAGGCCTTTCGCGAACATGCCACGCGATGGCTTTATACCGGCATTACGCGCGCCGCCGAGCGGCTGACCGTGGTTGTCTGAGCACGGCGTGTTTTGCAGTACCACGTTGCGGACTCTCTCCGGGAGGCGCGACCCAGCCGAACGAGCCGAGTAACGGACGCCGCTGTCCCCGGCCGCGACATAGGCTTTCGCTCCTTTTCTGCTCAGGCAGATTTCTCCGGCCAGCGGCAAAGATCGGCAATCGGGCAGCGCGCGCATTCCGGGCGGCGCGCCTTGCAGATGTAGCGGCCATGCAGAATGAGCCAATGATGCGCATGGAGTTTGAACTCCTCCGGGATGATCGCTTCAAGCCCCTTTTCGACATCGAGCACCGTCTTGCCGGGCGCGAGCGGAATTCGGTTCGAGACCCGGAAGATATGTGTATCGACGGCGAGGGTCGGCTCGCCGAAAGCGACGTTCAGGACCACATTGGCCGTCTTGCGGCCGACACCGGGAAGGGTCTCGAGCGCGTCGCGATTCTTCGGCACCTCGCCGCCAAAATCCTGGATGAGCCGCGCCGACAGCGCCATGACGTTTTTGGCCTTTGTTCTATAAAGGCCGATCGTCTTGATCATGGCGGCGAGCTTTTCCTCGCCAAGCGCCAGCATCTGCTGCGGGGTTTTGGCGATGGCAAACAGGGGCTCGGTGGCCTTGTTGACGCTCACGTCGGTGGCCTGTGCCGAGAGCACGACGGCGACAAGCAGGGTAAAGGCGTTGATGTAATCGAGTTCGCCCTTCGGATGCGGGTCAGCCGTCGCGAAGCGCCGGAAAATTTCGATCACTCTGGCTCTGTGATTGGGTTGCTCTTTCGATTTTTGCCGCTTGCTTTTGGCCGTCAGCTGCACTGGTGCAAGACTCGATTGCCCTTTCGCCCGGCTTGGCGCCCGCGAAGGCGGCGGGTCGGTTTTGACTTTTTGTTCGGCTTGTTCTGGAATCGGCGTGTTCTTTTTGCCCATGGGAGCATTATAAAATTGACGGTCCCGCAAGGCTAGAGCCGTGGTGTTATTTAGAAACGGGATGGTGAAGGAAGCTCATGATTGGCGAGGACCTGGATCATGCACCAGAAGAGCCGCCCCTGTTTTCAGCCAGGCTGCAGCCGTATCGGTCGTTGAATCGGCGCGGATTTGCCCTGTTGATGGTGATTTTTTCGAGTGCCAGCCTGATTTCCACCTTGCCCTTTGCGATCTTGGGCGCCTGGCCGGTTCTGGGTTTCATGGGGATCGATGTTGTCATTTTCTATTTCGCGTTCCGGGCGAGCTTTCAAGCGGCAAAGGCCTATGAAGATTTGGAAGTCACTTTTTTTGAGCTCAAGCTTGCCAAAGTGAGTGCCAGCGGCGAGCGGGCTGAATTTCTTTTCAACCCTTGTTTCGTGCGACTCGAGCAGGATCAGGATGAAAAGTTGGGTACGCCACGCCTCACCCTCGTGTCGCGCGGCAAGGCGGTGGAGATCGCCGCTTTTCTGGGGCCGGCCGACAAGGCTGATCTTGCAACGGATCTCTCACAGGCTCTCGCGGAGGCGCGGCGCGGTCCGCGCTTTTCCTGATTTTCGCCGAACAGGCTTGGCGCGACCGTCCGACATTCAAACCGACGCGAAAGATGGGCCGGAACCCGGACAATTGCGAAAACCGCTTGAAAATTTATCCCATTCAAATTGAATGAATCGGAGCACTGGAGAGATATAGGAAGATTGATGGTGGCGGATCCGCTCCAAGAAAGTCTTATCTCGCATCATGACAAGGTTTTGATCGTTGATTTTGGTTCGCAGGTCACGCAATTGATTGCCCGCCGTGTCCGTGAGGCCGGCGTTTATTGTGAGATCGCCCCGGTCCAGCGGGCAACGGAGGCCTTTCGAACACTGGCGCCGCAAGCGGTCATTCTGTCGGGCGGGCCCGCTTCCGTTCCTGAGGCAGATGCGCCGCGCGCGCCGGCTGGGCTGTTTGAAAGCGGCGTTCCGATTCTCGGCATTTGCTATGGCCAGCAGATCATGGCGGCGCAATTGGGGGGCAAGGTCGCTGCCGGTCACAAGCGGGAATTCGGCCGCGCCGAGGTCGAGGTTTTGCAGGACAGCGATCTTTTTCAAGGCGTTTGGGAAAAAGGCAAGTCCTATCCCGTCTGGATGAGCCATGGCGACGCGGTCGCTGAACTGCCGCCCGGCTTTTCCCGCATCGCAAGTTCGGCCCATGCGCCGATGGCCGCGATCGCCGATCCTGCCCGCCGCCTCTACGGCGTCCAGTTCCATCTCGAAGTCGCGCATACGCCGGATGGCAAGCGGCTGATCGCCAATTTTCTCCATCATATCGCCGGGCTCAAGAGCGATTGGACCATGCGCGCCTTTCGCACGGAAGCTGTCGCCGCGATCCAGAGCCAAGTCGGGCAGGGCCGCGTCATCTGCGGCCTTTCGGGCGGAGTCGACTCGGCGGTTGCCGCTTTGTTGATCCATGAGGCGATCGGCGACCGTTTGACCTGCGTCTTTGTCGATCATGGGCTGCTGCGGCAAGGCGAGGCTGCGGAGGTCGTTTCCCTTTTTCGCGGTCATTACAATATTCCGCTGATCCATGTTGATGAAAGTGCGCTATTCCTCGACGCGCTCAAGGGCATCGAAGAGCCGGAAGAGAAGCGCAAGATCATCGGCCGTCTCTTTGTCGAGGTTTTTGAGCGCGAGGCCAAAAAGATCGCAGAAGATGGGCGCGGCGCGCCGGAGTTTTTGGGGCAGGGGACGCTCTATCCCGATGTCATCGAGAGTGTGTCATCGAGTGGCGGCCCGTCCGTGACCATCAAGTCGCATCACAATGTCGGTGGCTTGCCCGAGCGCATGAAGATGAAGCTCGTCGAGCCCTTGCGGGAATTGTTCAAGGATGAGGTGCGCGCGCTTGGCCGCGAATTGGGTCTGCCGAAGGATTTCGTCGATCGTCATCCCTTTCCCGGCCCCGGCCTTGCCATTCGCTGCCCCGGCGGCGTCACGCCGGAGAAACTGGCGATCCTGCGTGAGGCCGATGCCATCTATCTCGATGAGATTCGCAAGGCCGGGCTTTACGACACGATCTGGCAGGCCTTTGCCGTTCTGCTGCCGGTGCGCAGCGTCGGTGTGATGGGTGATGGCCGGACCTATGATTTCGTCTGCGCGCTGCGCGCCGTCACATCGACCGATGGCATGACGGCGGATTTCTTCCGCTTCGACATGGCCTTCCTCGCCCGCGCCGCGACAAGGATCATCAACGAGGTGAAAGGCATCAACCGGGTCGTCTATGACGTGACGTCCAAGCCGCCAGGGACGATCGAGTGGGAGTGACGGGAGTACTGTGGAGTACGGCAGCGTAGGATAGCATGTTGTATGCAATGTTGTCCCGGCGATAGCAGTCAATAGGTCCCAAACGGTACTTTGGGTGCGAGGGGAGAGAATCAGCCAGATGGAACCAATCCCGTCGGCGTGGCAGGCGAGCTGCGGTCAGAATCGCTTCGTCCGTTTGTTTTTCAGAATTCGGAGCCAATGAACTCCGTTGCGAACTGCGCATTGATTTCGGCCAGCCGCTTTGGATCTATGTTGGACCCCATTTCGGAAACCGCCCGGAAGTAGGGCTCGTTGCCGCCAGGGACCGTCCATTCGAGCACGCTCGCTGTCGATTGCCCGATATTCTTGAATGAATGGATAGCACCGCGGGGCGTAAAAGCCAGATTGCCCGGCACGATCGTCCTTTCCTTACCATCGACGATCAACGAGATGGTGCCCTCCGTCACGAAGAAATATTCGTCGAAGCCGCGATGCAGATGCGGCGGCGGTCCTTCACCCGGTTTTAGCTCGCCAATCAGCACCGAGCATGTGCCGCCGGTCCGCGCGGCAGCCATCATAACCTTCAATTCGATACCAAAGGGCCGGATGCTTTCTGCATCCTCTCGCCGCGTGATGCGCGGCTCTAACTGTGTGCTCATCG
>DATJTB010000104.1:0-24697 GCA_035503795.1 Methylocella sp. | reverse complement strand
TAATCCCCGCTGCGGGACTTCGCGCAATACGCTGGGGCTCATCCGCAATGCCGGCATCGAGCCGCATATCATCGAATATCTCAAATGCTTCCCAACGAAGACACTGCTACGGCAGCTCGCCGAGCGGGCTGGCCAGCCGTTGCGCGCCTTTCTGCGCGACAAGGAGCCGGCGTTCCGTGAGCTTGGGCTTGCCGATAAAAACCTCAGCGACGAGGCCCTGCTCAAGGCGATGGAGGCCAACCCGATCCTCTTGAACCGGCCGATCGTCGTCACGCCGAAGGGCGTGCGGCTCTGTCGGCCGGCCGAGCTCGTTCTCGACCTTCTGTCACCCCAGCAAGGCGAATTTTTCAAGGAAAGTGGTGAGCGGGCGGTCGATGAACGCGGCCGACCTGTCGCCAGCGCCTGACGGGTGGCGCGTGCGGTGCGCGTGCGGCGGGCCTTCTTGACCGGGCATGAAAAACTCTGTAACCCCGGCCTGCCGCGTCGCCTTTACGGCTTTGCGCGGACACTCGGCGGGCTCATCCCGCGAGACGCACCCGTGGCGCATGCCTCATTGAAATCCCTTCATTGAAGGTCTGAGCCTGTCGGCGAAGCTACGTGTGAGCTTCGCAGAGGAGGGCGCGTGCCTCCCCGCTTGGCGGAGGACGCGGTTTTGGAACGCAGGGCCAATCCTGGCGCCCGCGCGCAACGGCCAGCGTCCTTGGCAGATGTAACGGATTGAAGGACAGCTGATGACGAAGCGCGCGGAAACCAAATACAAGATTGATCGCCGGATGGGCCAGAATATTTGGGGCCGTCCGAAAAGTCCTGTCAACCGACGCGAATATGGGCCGGGCCAGCATGGCCAGCGGCGCAAGGGCAAGCTCTCGGATTTCGGCACTCAGCTCAAGGCCAAGCAGAAGCTCAAGGGCTATTACGGCAATATTTCCGAAAAGCAGTTCCGCAAATATTACTCCGAGGCGATCCGCATGAAGGGCGACAGCGGCGACAATCTCATCGGTCTTTTGGAGCGCCGGCTCGACGCGATCGTCTATCGCGCCAAATTCGCACCGACCGTCTTCGCAGCCCGGCAATTCGTCAGCCATGGCCACGTCAATGTCAATGGCCGGCGGGTGAACATCGCCTCCTATCCGGTGAAGCCCGGCGATCTCGTGGAAGTCCGAGAGAAATCCCGCCAGCTCATCCCCGTCCTCGAAGCTCAACAGCTTGCTGAACGCGATGTGCCCGATTTCTATGAGGCCGATCCAACCAAACTGACGGTTAAGCTGAACCGGATCCCGCTGCCCGCAGAAGTCCCCTATCCGGTGCTCATGGAGCCCAATCTCGTCATCGAATTTTATTCACGCTGATCGTCGAGGGGTCGCGCTGGCTTGGGGTTGGTGGCAAACGGCTGTTCTTTCCGATTCGGTGATTTCGCGCTCGAGGAACTCCTCGGCAATGACGACAATCAGGATGAGATCGATGAGGCCATCGAATCTGCCCTCCTCGACGACGGCCTGACCGAGGAAGAGGCCGAGGAGCTTTACGGCGGCTGAACGCCGTTGCCGTTCGAAAATAAAGAGGCCGCTTGCGTTGCCACAAGCGGCCCAAGTCTAGGGAGGAAACGCCCAAGGAGGGCATCGGCGGCAAACCTTGCCGCGCCGCAATAATATGCGCGTGCAATGCACAAAAAGCAAGCCCTTTCTTAGATTTTTTGCCGCTTGTGGATGAGTTGCTCTATCGCAAGGCGAAGTCGGGGCTTGCGGACAAGATCCTTAGATATACTGGACTATGCTCGAGCTGGCCCGTGCCAATGCGGGAGCTCCAGGCATCAACGCAGTCTTCACGCAGATCGATGCGTCGAGTTTGGATGGATGAGTGGCCTACCCTACAGACCACCATGCCCTTGTTGCGACATGACCGAGCCTTTGCTGATAAGGCAAGGTGAGACGAACTTTCGAAAACAACGGGCCAGCACATAGCGGGAATGATCCAGGATCGAGAAATCATGGATTGTCCTATTAAGGCTCAGTCGCCGATGCAGGCGAGCTCTTTCCGGCCCAGGTGAGGAAAGATAGATCTTGCGGCCAAACATGCTTGCTTTTCGTGGCTGAAGAAGCTGTTAGCCATGCTATGGTCAAAGGGCGATTCGAGCCCTGCACAAGCCACCCGATGATCGTCCACGACCGACCGCTTGCCCCGCCCTCGTGAGATTAAGCCCATGCCCCAAACCGATCTTTCACCGGACGCTGTAACGCAGCAGCCGGGTCGTGTGCTTCTGCCGCCGCGGCTGATCAGCGGCTATGAAGCTTTCCTTGGCGGGCGATTTTCTCAGGAGCAAGAACGCTATCATCATCTGGCCGAGACTGGGCAGCATCCCACGATTCTGTTGATCGGCTGCTGCGACTCACGCGTCTCGCCGGAAGTGATTTTCGATATGCGGCCGGGTGAACTGTTCGTGGTCCGAAACATCGCCAACCTCGTGCCGCCTTATGGCCCTAACGACGATCTGCACGGCACATCCGCGGCGCTCGAATATGCCGTGATTGTCTTGAAAGTCGAGCATATCGTGCTGATGGGGCATGCGAGCTGTGGTGGTGTGCTGGCCTATGCGCGCCAGCAGACCCATCATCAGGAGCCACTGACGGACGGCGATTTCATCGGCAAGTGGATTGGTTTGCTAAGCCGGGCGGCCACATATGTGGATTGCCAGGATCGCACGATCGAAGATTATGTCGAGCGTCTGGCGTTGGCCTCCATTGTTCAGGGACTTGTGAATTTGCGAACCTTTCCGTGGATCCGGGAACGGGAAGCACGAGGCCGGCTCAGCCTTCACGGCGCCTATTTCGGCATTTCGGAAGGGAATCTGCTCGCTCTCCATGAGTCAAGCGGTCGGTTTCTTCCCATTGCGGCGAAAGCGCATCAGGCCGCCCAGTCGCATTCGCAAACTTCAGCCCCCCCGGTTCACGCTAGAGATGTACAAAAAATCTAATCCTTATCGCAAGGCGGCGTCGGCAGAGCCGCAAGCCGGAAGATATAGAGGCCGATTCGACCTGGGGTACAAAATGGCATGCTCTGCCCCCATGGATGCAATTATGTCTCAGCCAATCATTGCGCGGGTTTTTTCCCTTGCGTTTCTTCCTTCTCTTTGGCGTTACGTGGAGAACGTCCGCCCTTGCGGCCGGCTTCGGAGGCAAGTTTCGGGTTCTGGGAAAAACTGCGCTTCTCATTAGGAACGCTGCGACCTCCCTTGCGGGCAATTTCGCGTTGTTTCTCCGCGTCCATCGCTGCAAAACCGCGATTGGAACCGCTCTCGCTCTTCTGCATTCTGACCCTCACATGGCTTCGGCTCAACTAACCGTTAAATCGCAGAAGGGTTCCATCCAAGGTCGGATCGAGGATATCTTGTCCGCTCAAGTTTCATCACGTCGATGTTTCTGCTCCTGAAAGTATATAGAACGCTGCAAAGGGAATGGGCTTGCCCGCTGGCCTGCGTCCGCTTGACGCAGCGTCCGGAGCAAAAGCGAAGCCCCGAAAGTTTAAGGTCAAAGATCAAATACCGGATTGCAAGGGGCAAGCATGGGGGCGATTGAAGCGCTGTTCACGCAAGCGGCTAAAGCCCGCATGAATGCGCATGCGCCTTATTCCGGCTTTGCGGTTGGTGCGGCTCTTCGCACGAAGTCCGGCGCAGTCTTTTCCGGCGCGAATGTCGAGAATGCCGCTTATCCCAATGGAACTTGTGCGGAAACGGCCGCAATCGCGGCGATGGTCACGGCTGGTGAAAGGCGGATTGCGGAACTCCTTGTCATCGGGACGGGCGAAGCGTTGGTCACGCCTTGCGGGGCATGCCGTCAGCGGATCGCCGAGTTTGCCGAAAAGGAGGCACAAATCTTCATTGCCGACCTGAATGGCGTGCGCCGAATCTTCACCCTGGGCGAGCTTCTCCCCGAAGCCTTCCGGCCTGCCTTGCCGAAGGCCAGAACACCATGATTGCGAGCCTTGAAGCAGCCAGACTCCCGCGCCAGCGTTGGCTCAGCACGCGGATCGACTTGGGAGGAATCTTTTACGGCGCCAGTTTTTCCGGAGACACCCCGGGTCCCGCGGAAATCGAGAATGCCGCAGCATGAACCGACGCGATTAGATCACGATGGTTTTGGATCAAAATCGATCCAAAACCATGAAACGTGATCGATTCTCGTCATTTAGAGCGGGATGCGAGCCCTCTAGCAGGCTAGCCCAAAACGACCAAGCCGCAGTTTTTCAAAATTAAAAAAAGCCCCAGCTTCCGCCGGGGCCCTTCCGTCAAAAAGATTCGCTCCTCAAGCCGCGCGCAGATTGCCCGCTGCGGTTTTACCGGTTCTTTTGTCGGGAACGACTTCAAAGGCGATTTTCTGGCCTTCCTGCAGATTGCGCAACCCCGATTGCTCGACGGCGCTGATGTGTACGAACACATCCTTGCCGCCGTCGTCCGGCTGGATGAAGCCATATCCCTTGTCCGGATTGAACCACTTTACAGTTCCCGTAGGCATAGAAGTTATCCTTAGAATGGTAGATAAGATCAGGCACCGGATCCTCTGAGCAGATCTTGATGGGTGCCGCTTGCATCGAGGTTTTGAGGAGGAGGTCGTCAGCGCAGTGCAAGAATGCGGGGCCGAGCCGTCAGCAAAAAACACGACGCTACACTATCTAAGTTTTTATTGAAAGCAAAACAAGGGGTGATCCATTTTCTCGAATGGTTCAACATAGGCCACGGCCTGCCCTGGCAAAGCTTCAGAATTGCCTGAAGTCTCCGCTCGCAAACGGCCACCGTTTTTCAATCCCGGTCACATAATTCGATCAAAAGCGATATAGCTCGGAACGAGCCCGCCAGGCTCCTCGTGATCACCCCCCACAGCGGGGATCGCACTTCACTCTACCTGCGCTTACGTGCGGGATCTAACGGAGCTGCTGGAGCGAATCAAGTCGGGCCGATCTGTCGCGCCGCCAGCGCCATTCATTCCGCTGTCCGTCCTCGCCTTTGTCCTCTAGATGGATTCAGCCAGCCCCCAGATATTTGACCGCTTCGCCCCGCTCGAAGACATTGAGCAGGAGCCGTAGGGCCCGGCCGCGCTCGCCATCAAGCCTGGGATTTTTGCGCACAATCTTGCGGGCTTCCTCGCGCGCGAGCGTCAGCAGGGCGGCATGGGCGGTAGGATCGGCCAGGCGAAAGCCAGGCAAGCCGGATTGCCTTGTGCCGAGCACCTCGCCCTCGCCTCGTAATCTGAGATCTTCCTCGGCGATCCTGAAACCATCCTCGGTTTCCCGCATGATCGCGATGCGGGCCTTGGCGTTTTCGCCAAGCGGCGCCTTGTAAAGCAGGAGACAGAAAGCATGGGAACCGCCACGGCCGACCCGGCCGCGTAACTGGTGCAATTGGGCAAGCCCGAACCGTTCGGCATGCTCGATCACCATGATCGACGCTTGTGGAATATCGACGCCGACCTCGATGACCGTGGTGGCAACGAGGACCTGCGTCAATCCCGCCGCGAAAGCGGTCATGGCCTCGTCTTTCTCACGGTTCTTCATTTTGCCATGGATGAGCCCCACCTTCGCACCGAAGACGGCCTGCAATTGAATAAACCGATCTTCGACCGCCGCCACATCGATGAGTTCGCTTTCCGCGACAAGCGGACAAACCCAGAAGGCCTGAGCGCCCTCGCCAACGGCCTTCTTGAGCCGAAGGATCAGCTCATCGAGCCGGCCAAGCGGCAATACACGTGTCTCGACCGGTTGTCGTCCGGCCGGCTTTTCCCGCAAGTTCGAAACATCCATGTCGCCGAAGTAGGTCAGCACAAGGCTGCGCGGTATGGGAGTCGCCGTCATGACGAGAATATCGGCGGCCTGGCTTTTCTCGCCCAAAGCGAGGCGCTGGTGGACACCAAAACGATGCTGCTCATCGACGACGGCGAGACCGAGATCGCGAAAGACGACATCGTCCTGGAAAAGCGCATGCGTGCCTGTCACGATGTCGATCGTGCCCTCGGCGAGCCCAGCAAGGACTTTTTCGCGAGCTACCCCTTTGTCGCGGCCGGTCAGAAGCGCGATGCGCAAGCCGGAGCCTGCGCCGAATTGAATGAGCGTTTGAAAATGCTGACGAGCGAGGATTTCGGTCGGCGCCATCAAGGCGGCCTGCCGGCCCGCCTCCACCACCCTCGCCATGGCGAGAGTCGCCACTAGCGTCTTGCCGGACCCAACATCGCCTTGCAGCAACCGCAGCATCCGGGTCGGGGCAGCAAGATCGGCATCGATTTCTTTCAGCGCCGTCTCCTGAGACGCGGTCAGGGCGAAGGGCAGGCCGGCGATGATTTTTTGGGAGATTCGCCCGTCCCCAGCACTCATTCGTCCCGGCGCGCGTTTGATTCTCGAACGCATTAAGGCAAGGGCCAGCTGGCTCGCGAAGAGTTCATCATAGGCAAGCCTTCGTCGAGCCGGGGCCTCCGGTCTAACCGATTCCGGCGTGTCCGGACGGTGCGCCTGGCGCAAGGCTTCGGCGAAAGCCGGTGCAGATAGGACCGTGAGTGTCGGCTCATCATGCCATTCCGGCAGAGACGGGATTTTGCCCAGCGCCCCGCCAATGGCCTTGCCAAGCATCTTCTGCGTGAGGCCCTCGGTTGTCGGATAGATTGGCTCGACCCAGGCCATTTTGGCAAAACCCTCCGCATCCAGCACATGATCCGGATGGACGATCTGCCGATATCCGTCAAAGAGCTCGATCTTGCCGGAAATCCAGCGTGTCGCGCCTTGCGGCAGGCTTTTCTTGATCCAGGCGGGGTTGGCAAGAAAGAAGACGAGGAGCACGTCGCCGGTCTCATCCTCGACGAGGACTCTGTAAGGCGCCTTGGAGCGTGGCCCCGGCGGGCGGTGATCGATGACCTTGGCTTCGATCGTCACGACGTGATCGAGCGGGGCCGCTGCGATTTTGGGCCGGTTGCGCCAGTCGATCGCGCTATGCGGGAGATGAAACAGAAGATCGATCACCCGCGCCGGTTGGGTGCCCTCCTGCAAAAGCCGGTCGATGAGTTTGGCCGTTTTTGGACCGACACCTTCGAGGTTGGCTGCCGAGCCGAAGAGCGGGTCAAGCACGGAAGGGCGCATCAAAGATCCCCTTTCGGGTGAGCAGCCAGTCCTTCAAATCCCGATCGGCGATGAACCACGTGCAATCATCATCTAGCCAAGCCTGTGTTTGCAAGATCACAATGGTCTTGGAGCCTGTCGACCTAAAATCATCGCGTCCAAAAGGATGATCGCGTCCAAAAGGATGAGTGAGCGGAATTGGTGTGAAAAGAGTCACTACATCCCACTCCGGACGAGGCCCGTCATGGATTCGCTTCGGTTGGCCCCTGCCGGTCACCAGCTGACATCGCGAGCACGAGGCTATATAGCTCATCCATTACTCAGCCGAAGCATCTCTCCGTCTCCATTTGCAGTTTCCCATGCTAAAACCACATGTGTGTTCCGGACTCGACACGCGCCGCAGAAAGATTCTCTTCCGCTCCTGGCATCGTGGCATGCGCGAGGTCGATCTCCTGCTCGGTCGCTTCGCGGAGGTGCAAATCGCCAGCTTGAGCGATACCGAGCTCGATGCCTATGAAAGCCTGCTCGAAGCCGCGGACCGCGACATATTCGCTTGGCTGATCGGCGAGGCGGATCCGCCAAGCCCTTATGATACAAGCATCTTGCAAAAAATCCGCGCCTTTCATGCCCATGCCGCTCCGCTGCATCGCTAGGCGCCCGTCTCACACCTTGATTCGGAAGTCATATCTTCGGTATGGAAGGCTGCTTTCGTTGGCGATTCGACGCGACAGCAAGATCGGGCCTTTCCGGATGCAGGCTACGCTTGCTCCTCATCCTTCGAGGCTCGCTTCGCGGGCACCTCAGGATGAGGGGGATGGGACACCGGCTTTGCTCGTTCCTCAAGACGAAGGCTTCGGTTTGTGATGGATCTCAAGCGGGCGGCGGCGGAGCTAGCAAAAGGAAGGGCGCTCACACTCTCTTCCATCACCGACGGTTTTGATGCGTTCTGCGCCGCCGATCTGACGCGCGCGTTGGCGCCCGAGGCCGAAAGCCGCTCAGTCGTCCTCGTCCATGTGGCGCGCGACAGCCGGCGTGCCCGGGCTTTCGCCGCGGCGCTCGCCTTTGCCGCGCCCGATATTGAGCTTCTGGATTTTCCCTCCTGGGATTGCCAGCCTTATGACCGGGTTTCGCCCAACACGGGCGTGAGCGCGAAGCGGATCCTGGTCCTCTCGCGCCTTGCCATGTCGCGCTCCTCGCGCGAGCGGCCGCGCATATTGTCCACGACGGTCCATGCGCTGCTGCAAAGGGTGGCGCCCATTTCCACCGTCGCCGGAGACACATTTTCCGCCGCACCCGGCAATATGGTCTCGATGGACGAGCTTGCGCGATGGCTAGAGTCCAATGGCTTTGTGCGGGCCTCGAGCGTGCGCGATACGGGCGAATACGCTGTGCGCGGCGGCATTCTCGATCTCTTCGCGCCGGGTATGGGACAGCCGGTGCGGCTCGATTTTTTCGGGGACACGCTCGAATCGATCCGCGCCTTCGATCCTGAATCGCAGCGTACGACGGGCCAGCTTCGATCGCTTGATCTCGTCCCGATGAGCGAGGTGCAGCTCAAGACCGAGACGATCCGCCGCTTCCGGCAGGCCTATGTAGCACAGTTTGGCGCCCAGACGCGCGGCGATGCGCTTTATGAAGCGGTCAGTGAAGGACGACGCTATCAAGGGCTCGAACATTGGCTACCGCTCTTTTACGAAAAGCTTGATTCGATCTTCGATTATTGTTCCGGAGCCCCATTGATCTTCGATCCGCTCGTCGAGGAAGCGGTTAAGGAGCGGCACGACCAGATTGAGGACTATTTTGCGGCCCGCAAAAGTGCTTATGAAGCCGACGCGGTTCACGCCGCCTATAAGCCGCTGCCACCCGAGGCGCTTTACCTCAAGCCCACCGAATGGCTCGCAAGGATCGATGCGGCAGGCCTCATCCGCAAGACACCTTTCGCGCTGCCCGCGGCGGAAAACGACGGCCTCGTTGTCGATTGCGGTTCAAAGCCCGGCCACAGTTTCGCAAAGGAGCGCGCGGATCCGTCCGCCAATGTGTTCGCTGCGGCCAATGATCACGTCAAAGCGCTTCAGGCCCAAGGCAAAAGGGTGATTCTGGCGTGCTGGTCGGATGGCTCGCGCGAACGCCTTGCACATGTGCTTGCTGACCATGGCCTTGCCTTCTTAGCCCCTATCTCGTCTTTGGTGCAGGCCCGATCACTGCCATCCGGCTGCGCGGCTCTGGCGGTCATCGAGATCGAGCAAGGGTTTGAAGCCCAAGACGTCGCGGTGATCGCGGAGCAGGACATTCTGGGCGACCGGCTGCTGCAGCCGCGCCGAAAATCGCGCCGAGCCGAGGATTTCCTGACCGAGGTCGGCTCACTGACGGCAGGCGATCTCGTCGTCCATGTTGATCATGGCATCGGCCGCTTCGTCGGCCTCAAGGCAATCGAGGTGGCCGGAAGCCCGCATGATTGCCTCGAGTTGCATTACGCCGACGGTGACAAGCTCTTTTTGCCGGTCGAGAATATCGAGCTGCTCTCGCGCTACGGCTCGGAAGAGACAGCCGTCGAGCTCGACAAATTGGGCGGGGTTGCTTGGCAGAAACGCAAGGCGCGGATGCGCAAGCGAATTCTCGACATGGCGGCCTCTCTCATCAAGATTGCCGCGGAGCGGGAAACTAGGGCGGCGCCGAAGCTGGTGCCGCCCGAGGGGCTCTACGCCGAATTCTGCGCTGGATTTCCTTATGAGGAGACGGAGGATCAGCAAGCTGCCATCGATGCGGTTCTGGAAGATATGGCTTCCGGGCGGCCGATGGACCGGCTCATCTGCGGTGACGTTGGTTTCGGCAAGACCGAAGTCGCTCTTCGCGCCGCCTTTACCGCCGCCATTGAAGGCTCACAGGTCGCCGTCGTCGTGCCGACTACGCTTCTAGCCCGCCAGCACACCAGAAATTTTGCCCTCCGCTTCTCGCAATTGCCGCTCAAGATCGCGCAAATGTCCCGCATGGTGCCTTCGGCAGAGCTCAAGGCTGCAAGGCTTGCTGCCGCCTCCGGTGAGGTCGATATTGTCATCGGTACCCATGCGGTCCTCAGCAAAGGCGTGAGCTTCAAGAAGCTCGGTCTCGTCATTATCGATGAAGAGCAGCATTTCGGCGTCAAGCACAAGGAGCGGCTGAAGGAGCTGCGCGCCGAAGTGCATGTGCTGACCCTATCAGCTACGCCCATCCCCCGCACCTTGCAGCTGGCGCTGACCGGCGTGCGCGAGCTTTCGATCATCGCGACGCCGCCGGTCGACCGCCTGGCGGTGCGCAGCTTCATCTCGCCCTTCGACGAAATGATCGTCCGCGAGGCGCTCCTGCGCGAAAGATACAGGGGTGGTCAGAGCTTCTACGTCTGCCCGCGCATCGAGGATCTTGATGAGGCCGGTGCCTATCTGCGCCAACATGTGCCGGAAGTGAAGTTCATCGTCGCGCATGGCGCGCTTCCAGCCACTGTACTAGAGGCCCGCATGGCCGCCTTCTATGACGGCCAATTTGACGTGCTGCTCTCGACCGCGATCGTCGAATCCGGCCTTGATATTCCCACCGCCAACACGCTTATCGTGCATCGCGCCGATATGTTTGGCCTTGCTCAGCTCTATCAGCTTCGCGGGCGGGTCGGACGTTCCAAAGTCCGCGCCTATGCGCTGTTCACCGTGCCGGCCAATAAGCCGCTGACGCCGCAGGCCGAACGTCGTCTGAAGGTCCTGCACTCGCTCGATTCCCTCGGTGCCGGTTTTGAACTTGCAAGCCGCGATCTCGACATCAGGGGGGCCGGCAATCTGCTTGGCGATGACCAGTCCGGCCACATCAAGGAGGTCGGCTACGAGCTCTACCAGGAGATGCTGCGCGAGGCGGTCGAAGCCTTGAAGGCCGGCATCGAGGCGCCTGCCGAAGAAGCTTGGTCACCGTCGATCACGCTTGGCACGCCCGTCACCATTCCGGAGGATTATATCGCCGATGTCCAGTTGCGCCTCGGCCTCTACCGGCGGCTTGCCGCCCTGCAAAGCGACGCGGAGATCGAGAGTTTCGCCGCCGAGATGATTGATCGTTTTGGGCCTCTACCCGGCGAAGTCGAGCAGCTCCTGCAATTGGTGACGATCAAGAACCTCTGCCGTAAGGCGAATATCGAGAAGGTCGAAGCCGGCCCCAAAGGCGTCATCATCGCCTTCCGCGACAATGCCTTTGCCAATCCGCAAGGCCTCGTGCGCTATATTGCCGAGCAGGGTTCCTTCGCCAAGGTCCGGCCGGATATGCGGATCGTCTTTGTGCGCGAATTCGAAACGCTGGCGGCAAGGCTCGACGGCACGCGGCGGATTTTACGCGAGCTCGCCGCCATTGCGATCAAGAAAGCGGCCTGAAAAGATTGCCTCATGGTTTGGCTTTTCCTGCCCCCGTCTGAAACTCCGGGCATCAGCCAAGCAAAACCTCTCAACAAATGTTGTTTCCGTGCTATAGAAACGCCATATAGGCCACGAGAGCCGTGCCACCTTTTGGAGATTGTTATGACCGCTTCGCCATTTGCGATCCTGTCCTTGACCGAAGCGGCCGCGGCGCGGGCGCGGGAGCTGCTTGAGGCCGCCGGGCGGCCGGTCGCTGGCATCAGGGTCGGTGTCAAGAAAGGCGGCTGCGCCGGCCTAACTTACACCATGGATCTCGCCGACGCGGCCGGGCCGGCCGACCAGATTGTCGAAGATCAGGGCGTGAAAATCCTCGTAGGGCCGCAGGATCTGCTGTTTCTGCTCGGAACGCGTCTCGATTTTGAGACAACGACTTTGCAATCCAGTTTCACATTCCAGAATCCCAATCAAACTGGGTCTTGCGGCTGCGGCGAATCGGTCTCGATCGCGCCCCGTGAAGAGGCATGAACAGTTGTGAGCTTCAGGGCGATTGTTGTCCAGAGCCGCGCGGTCTCACCCCACCTGCGTGTTCTCGGCAGAGTCAGCTTTCGCGGCGGCTGTCTTGCCGGGCTTGGCGATGACGGGGCGCAAGAGAAACATCGGCACATGGTCGCCCATGCCGATGACTGCCTCCGTCTCTGCTTTCGTTCGAGAGCGTGGCTGGGCGGCTCTTTTCGACGTTGGCGCATCCGCCACTTGTTGGCGCGGCGGACGTGGGGAGATTGGCTTTTGCGCCGGAGTTGTGGTGGAATCGGCGGGCCGCCGGGCCGATCCGCTTCGGGTTGCCGATCCCGATTTTGGGACCGACCGACGCGACGTTAGACTGTGCGCGCTTGTCTCCCCTTCGGGAAGACTGGCAAGGTCTTCCCCTTCGATCCAATCGATCTTGCGAGCGATGAGCCGCTCGATTTCCTGAACATATTTCTTATCACTCGTCGTCACGATCGAGACCGCGACGCCGGTTTTTCCGGCTCGCCCGGTGCGGCCAATCCGGTGGACATAATCCTCAGCGTGAGTGGGCACGTCGAAATTGAACACATGGCTCACATCCGGAATATCAAGACCTCGCGCTGCCACATCCGAGCAGACGATCAGCTCGATATTGCCACTCTTGAAGGATTCGAGTGAGGTCATGCGGGCCCGCTGGTCCATGTCGCCGTGCAGAACCCCGGCGTTGAAACCGTGCTTCTGCAGCGATTTATGAAGGATGGCCACATCCCGCTTACGATTGCAAAAAATGATCGCGTTCTTGAAATCACATGCAGTGCGGATCAAGCGGCGCAAGGTTTCCCGCTTCGCGGCGCCATTCTCCGAGCCCACCAGGCTTTGCGATATGGTGGCCGCTGTGGATGAGGGCCGCGCCACTTCGATGCGTACCGGATTGTGTAGGAAGGCATCGGCGAGCCTTGTGATCTCCGGCGGCATGGTCGCCGAGAAGAACAAGGTCTGGCGGGTGAAAGGAACAAGCTTACAGATGCGCTCGATATCCGGAATGAAGCCCATGTCGAGCATCCGGTCGGCTTCATCGATGACCAGAATCTCAATGCCGGTCAAAAGCAACTTGCCGCGCTCTGAGAAATCGAGCAGGCGGCCCGGCGTGGCGATCAAAATATCGGCCCCCCGCATGATCCTGCTTTCCTGGTCGCCAAACGACACGCCGCCGATCAGTAGGGCCAAATTGAGCTTGTGATTGACCCCATAACGAGCAAAACTTTCCTCGACCTGCGCAGCCAATTCCCGCGTCGGCTCAAGGATCAAAGTGCGCGGCAT
Source organism: Methylocella sp. (assembly GCA_035503795.1). GTDB lineage: Bacteria > Pseudomonadota > Alphaproteobacteria > Rhizobiales > Beijerinckiaceae > Methylocapsa. Next base: position 11,414 of record DATJTB010000104.1, on the reverse strand, counting down.
TCTGGCTCTCGCGCGGCCCATTTCCAGCCGCGAGAGCATGGGCAGGGTGAAAGCTGCCGTCTTGCCCGTGCCGGTTTGTGCTATGCCTAGCACATCGCGCCCGGCAAGCACATGCGGAATGGCCTGTGCCTGGATCGGCGTTGGCGTACGGTAACCCGCGACCGCCACAGCCTGAAGAACCTTCTCGCTGAGACCGAGGGTGCTGAAAGTCATTCCATCCCTAAAATGAATGATCGTTGATCTTGGATCTGGAGAACGGGAGTGACCCCGAAATGCTTCAGGCAAAGCCGCTTTGCGCGTACACTTCCTGATCCGGCTCTCATGGTTTGGTCAGGCACGACCGAACTCGCCTCCACGAGGTAGCCGGCCAAGCTCGTCCTTGCAACTGAAAAATCCGCTTTGACTTGAGCTTCCTCGTTGGATCAGGCTCACCTACTTTTCGCATCGCGCTCGGCGTGCCCTGGCTCGACGTGTTCCGCTCAAGGAAGCCGCCGGTTCGGGGCCTGGGAGGTTCGAGCGAACCAACTTTGATCGGGGCTCTTCAACGCCCGGCCTCATGCGATTGCGTAGCTCTCTATCGCTTTATCCTTCGCAAGGCAATGAACTTATGCGCGCCCTTCCGAGCTTAGCCAACGAGCGGTCGTCGCGGATGTGCTGAATTGCCGCGCTCAATTTCGATTGGACCGTTGTGAAGTCAAACTGCAGGTTCTCCGGGTCATTGTGCTCCGGCTTACGGATTCTGAAGATTCGAATTTCTCGCCCGGAACCATCCTTCAATTCACGGCCAGCCGATGGCCGCGTCTCGTTGACGGCGCCACGCACTTCATCAAAGTGAAAATGGTGACGAGTGTCATGAGATAAACGAGCATCTGCAATTCGGTGGGTTGGCTGGTGTAACCAAACAGAGCATGGAAAAAGCGACCCGGAATGGAATTATCGGCAAGGACAGAGGCCGTATTCCAGAGGGTCGCGCCAAGTGCCGTCGCGATATCGGCTTGTTCGAGAAAGGCAACGCTCTGGGCTGCCATGCCAGCCGCCATGAATGTGATGAGAATGCTCGTCACCTTGAAGAAATGACGGGTGGGGATGATCGCCAGGCCACAATAGGCAAGACCCGAGACAGCTGCACCCAAAAGGAGACCGGCCGCCCCGCCAATCAAGAGGCTCAGCCCTGTGGTGCCGCTCGACAAGATGATCCCATAAAGAAACAATACGACCTCAAAACCTTCACGCAGAACCGCCAGCCCAACGATGATGGCCAGGGCGATGAGCGATCTGTTTCCGCTTGCGAGATCATCCCCGAACCGACGCATTTCCTCGCTAAATTTCCGGCCATGGTGAGCCATCCAGACGTTATGCCAGGCGAGCAGGATCACAGCGAGGCCGAGGACGCTGGCATTAAAGACCTCCTGGCCAGCTCCTGCAAATGCGGTGGAAAGGACGCCGGCAAAAGCGGCGGTCAGGACGGCGCCCACAAGGCCGAACAAAACACCCGCCCCGATGAAACGCGCCCGTTTCGGCACGCCTCTCGTCATCGCCAGCACGACGCCGATGATCAATCCCGCTTCGATGACCTCACGCAGGGTAATGACGAGGGCGGCGCCCATACGATGATCTCCTACGCTCGGTGCGAGTACCAAGCGTCATTCAAGCTGCCGTCGGTGCCGGTCACCGCGAAGCGGGGCAGAAAAGCGCCCCTTCCCTCCCAGGAAGGGAAGGCAATTGAATCCAACCGGGAAGATTCATATTTTAGCTTACTTTAAGTTCAAATTTACACCACCAAAGCGAGAAGAGCAATGTGTTTGCACTTATTAGAACTTTTAAAAACTTCGAGTTACATAATTAAAGCAAATATAATTATTCAAGCTAACAGTAATATATGCCATCACATACAAGATTATGTTTTCTAAACTTAATGAATTACTTTATTTGAAAGTTGAGATAAATTTGATATTTATAGATGTTTTGAAAAGTTTATACAAAGTTTTATGTTTACAGTATCAAGCTTTCTTTTCTGAAGGCCAATGTCTCACCATAAGATGTTAGCATAAAATCTGATATCTGAGTTCGTCACGTTTTCTTCATATTCAAAGAGGCTCCTCTTTGATTTGGCCTCCACATGGCTGACCTAGCAGCTGCAATATGGATATTTGATCAAATCATCTGAAATCTTGCTACCGGCAGCGAATACTGGAGGCCAGGCGCTGATCATTTCTTTTTGTGGTGGAACGAAAATGGGATCGCGTCCCGCCAGCCCATCAAAATTCCTTACCGACGCTCCTGGGGAGCAACCCAGAAACGGCGTTGATCGGAACGCCGCAAAACATCGAACGGGATGCTCCGGTTGATCTTCCCAGCATCGAGGTGACGCACGAGATCATCGGCCCCGGTAATGGGCATGCCATCGAGGGCAAGGAGAATATCACCGGTCAAAAGACCCGCATGATCGGCTGGGCTTTGTGGTTCAACCGCGTTGATCACCGCTCCCATCTTCTGTTTCAGGCCAAGGCGCAAGGCGATCCGTCGGGGCAGCGCCACAGTGCCGGCCCCGATGCCAAGATAGGCCCGGCGAACCCGGCCGTTGGCGATCAGTTCGCCCAGCACGAAGCTCGCCGTATTGGATGCAACCGCAAAGCAGATTCCCTGCGCCCCGGAGATGATCGCGGTGTTGATCCCGATCACCAAACCTCGGGAGGAGACGAGTGGCCCGCCCGAATTGCCGGGATTCAGCGCCGCATCCGTCTGAATGACATCCTCGATCAAGCGGCCGTTTCTCGACCGCAGGGAGCGGCCCAGAGCGGATATCACACCCGCCGTGACGCTGGCATCAAAACCAAAGGGATTGCCGATCGCTATGGCAATTTCCCCCGGCTTCAGGCTTTTCGAATCGCCGAGCCTCGCCGCCGGCAGAACGGCGTCTTCATCGATCCGCACCAGAGCAAGATCTGTATCTGGATCATCACCAAGAACGCGGCCGGAAAAACTGCGCCCATCAAGCACCGTGACATCGGCCCGTTTGGCCCCTTGCACGACATGGCTGTTGGTCACGATCAACCCATCCGGCGAGAGAATGACACCAGAACCGGAGCCGGTCGGGCTGCGCTCGCCGTGGCGGACATCAAGCCGCACGACGCTCGGCCCGACTGTCTCGACGACCTTCGTCACCGCCCTTGAATAGGCATCGTGCAGAGCGGCATCGCCCTCGGCGGCCTCGGCGCCGTCGGGCCCAGCCGCGGAAGGCGTGAACGAAGCGTTGGCTTCGCCCGGATCTTCATGAAAGGAGAGGAGTGTGGAAGCCTGTCGAAAATTTTGATCCATGCCTCTCATATGGGAGGCGTTCCAGGCTGTTGAATACCCGATTTCTCGAATTCACGCGCTTATTGCGCAGAGCAAGACATCAGCCTCGACAACAAGAAAGATCGCTGCCTCTCGCATAGCAACCCCGTCGAAGAAGATCGGGCTTCCCTCTATGATCTCTTGTCGAGCTATTTTAAAGGAAGCAATTGCAATCTCACCCAGCGCGGCTCTACTCGTGACGTCATTCCGCCAGGATGCGGGCCGGCGGAAAGACGATCTCGACGAGCGTGCCCTCCTGCTCTTTGCTCTTGATGGTCAGGGAAGCGTGATGGGCTTCGACGAGCGCCTTGGTGAGCGGCAAGCCGAGGCCGGTGCCGTTTGCCGGACGAGCCGTGGGGAGCCGCTGGAATGGCTCGAACGCCGCTCCGATATCGGCTTCCGACATGCCGCCGCCGGAATCGCGAATCCGGATGATGGCATTGCCCGCATCGGCCAGCAGCGTCGAAACCATGACCCGGCCGCCCGGCCGGTTGAACTTCACCGCATTGGACAAGAGATTGAGGATGATCTGGCGAAGCGCCCGCTCATCCGCCAGAATATGCGGCAAGGCCGGCGAGAGGGATAGCTTGAGGCCCACTTTTTCCTCGCCCGCTTGCGGCTGCATGATCGACACACATTCGGCTACGACGCCATTGGCGTCGACCGGGGCAAATTCGAAATCCATCTTACCCGCCTCGATCTTGGAGAGATCGAGGAGATCGTTGACGAGGCTCATCACCAGCGCCCCGGAAGCATGGATATCCTTGATGTAGTCCTGGTAGCGCGGGTTGCCGATCGGGCCGAATCGCTCCTTCATCATGACTTCGGTGAAGCCGAGGATCGCATTCAGCGGCGTGCGGATTTCGTGGCTGACCCTGGCGAGGAAAGCGGATTTCAAGGCGCTGGCCCGTTCCGCCTGCTGGCGGGCCGCTTCAAGCTCCCGCTCGACTTTCTTCCAATGGGTAAGATCGCGCAAAATGGCGCAAAAACGCAACCCTCGCGACTCATCTTTCCGTTTCCCATAACTCGGCACCTCGCCGATCTGCCCAAGCGTCATGAAGAGGGCAATGGGGCCGCCCTGGCGAGCCAATCCAAGAACTTCGCGGCCCGGATTGAGCAGATTGGCGCCGCCCGCTGCCTTGAACTCGATGAAATAGGCGTTGGCCTCAGCCCGGTTATCCGGCGCGATCAGATCGGTGAAGGGCCGTCCGACGGCTTCACTCTGCTCATAGCCGAATAGCGCCTCTCCCGAGCGATTGAGACTTTGGATCAAGCCCGCTTGGTCAAGAACCGCAATGCCGTCCGTAGCAGTGTCCAGAATAGCGGCAAGCTCGCGATAAGCGCTTTTCTGCTGCCGCAACGCGAGTTCGAGACGCGCCTTCACACCGATGCCATCCGCCGAGGCAGGCTGCGGGACGGCCCCTTGCGCTTCAGGCCATTTTTCCGCCGGCTGGCTCGCGTTTGATCTCTTGCCACGTGCGGGCGAATTGAGAACCGTGATGATCGACAGCGGCGCGCCGCCGCCGTCGCGCGCTTCGACCAGACGGGCGAGGATCTTGAGGGTTTTCGTGGCCCGACCGATCTTGAAGCGTAGAAGCCCCTCTTTGGCCGCCGCATTCACCGCAAGGCTTTGCGCGAAATCGGCGAGCCGGTGAGCCGGCGAAAGAGCCCTTTTCTTGCCGCCCTGATCATCGAAGCCATTGATGGCTGCGAGCGTATCCACGCCGAACAGGGAAATGAAATCCGGACTGGCCAGGATCACTTCGGGACAGCAAGCCGCGCGGCTTTCCAGAACTGCGAAAGGCGCGCCCCCGCCCTCCGGCAGGTGGAAGGTCAGCATCTTCTCGATTTCTTCTCGCGTCAGTTCCGGCTTGCCAAGCCATTCAGCTTTCCGCCCCGACGCCCTTCCGGCAAACATGGATCCCCCGCCCGAAATGTCTTGCCGCACCAGGAAAGTGTGACCGCCTGACGCTGTTAAGATCAATATAGTCAATTAATTCTTAAAATTTATGGGTTCATTTCCTATAGTTGACGAGCCGGCATTTGGTTTCATACATAAGCACAGGCTGGCGCGCCAGACCTTGCGTGGGAGATTCCGCCCCCGCGCCAAGCCTTGCATTTGTGGGGCGATCCTTTTACGGTCCGGGCCCTCTCCGTTATGCCGCCATAGCTCAGCTGGTTAGAGCGCTAGATTGTGGATCTAGAGGTCCCCCGTTCGATCCGGGGTGGCGGTACCATGATTGAAGAGCAAAACGAATTTCTATATTTTTTGCGTTTCAACGATTTTCGTCGCGAGTCAGCAAATAGTCAGCAGACACGGATTTCCAGTCATTGGAGGTGCGACCTGCGGCGCGGCTCAGGAACTAAACAAAATGACGGCGCTTAGTTTAGAGCATTTTCCAGCGAAGTGGTCACCGGTTCGCGTCGTGAAAATGCGACAAAACAAAGATCTAGAGCTGCTTTCCGATTCCATCGGATCGGAAAGCGCTCTAGCGCCGTCTCCGCCCCAAAGATGAAGACCATTTTTGAAGCCGGCCCCGGATGGACACGCGCCGAACTCGGAGCCGCTCTTGCGGCTGAGATGCGATAGTCCGGCTTGTTGTTCCTTCATTTTTCGGCCGTTCGGGATGAGCGCGATCGGCACGCTCATGGTGAGCGTCGTCAAGGTGCTTGGCTCTCGCCCTTCCGGGCCTTCATCCGTGTTGGCCGGAATTGCCGTCTTAGGCCGAGCCAAGCCACGCGCACTGTTCTGGTACCGCGCCTGCCTTCCGACACGGCCGTCGAGCAGAACCGACTTGCCGGCCCCATTTCCACCGCGAAATGCGAGAGATGACCGCAGCCCTGAACGCCGCCTTATTCTCTTGCATTTCCTTGACTTCCGCGAGAAATGAATTATAGACTAGTTCTGAACTAGCTCCATTAGGAGGCGAGCATGTGGTCTGTGGCAGATGCCAAGGCACAGCTTTCGGAATTGCTTCGCCGCGCGCGTGCCGGAGAGCCTCAATTCATTGGAACGCAAGAGCCCTGCGTCGTCATTTCGCTCGATGCCTATCGAGAGAAGTTTGAGAGCAAGGGACACGATGGACTTTGGCTGATCGAACAGGCATCCCGCATTGGCGCGGATGTTCAGCTTCCACCTCGGACCTCAGATCGCCCTGACCTGGTTTTCGAGGACCCTGAACAATGAGTGCGTTTTTTCTGTTCGACACGAATATCATATCCGAATTGGCGCGCGCGAAGCCCAATCCGGGCGTCCTTGATTTCGTCGCAACGGTCTCTGACGTGATGATCAGCTCGATCTTGTTTCACGAGTTGACCTTCGGTGTAGAGGTCGCGCCTCCGGAGCGAAAGCACAGTCTTATCCTCTTTCTTCAAGCGATTCGGGATCGTTTCGCCAGCCGCGCCATCGCGATCGACGTGCCCATTGCCGAAACGGCGGCTCGTCTCCGCGCCTTTGCAAAGAAGCAGGGCCGCAGGCTGACTTTGGCCGACTCTCTTGTCGCCGGGACAGCGATGGTGCACGACGCGACACTCGTCACACGCAATACAAAAGATTTCGACAAGCTGAGCATTGCTCTCTTCAACCCATTTTCAAGCGAATGACACCGATTCTTTGCCGCTTGCCGCCTGATCGTCCAATCTGGATCCGTGCGGTACGCCTGAGGGGAGATACCAGGCGCGGCGTCAAACCTTGAGCCATTATGTGGATCTAGAGCGAATTCCGCAAAAGTTCACAGACTTTTGCGACGAGAATTCGCTCCAACTTATTGATCTTACGCGATTTCTTTCCGCTCGAACGATTCCGTTCGATCCGTGGTGGCAGTACCATTCTTCACCGTATCTTTCGTCCGGCCTCCTGGCACCATGGACCCCTAGCCAACTTGCTTTTCCTGGCCGTTGAAGCCGGCTATGAGATTTCACGGCATTTGCGCCTCTAAAAGACAAAGGGGCGCATTTCCGGGTGGCGAGCGCAAGCAGGCCACGAAAAAGAGCTTTTAACGAAATTCGACTATAGCGCCACTGAGATGCGTCTTCCACGGTCGCAAAGCTCCGGCACGATCAAGAAGTAAAGGAAATCCGCATGGCGAGCCTCGAAACGGTTTTGGCGCGGATTGACGCCAACCTCGACAAGTCCCTTGGACGGCTGTTCAAATTCGTCGAAATTCCCTCGATCTCGACCGACCCGGCCTATGCCGGCGCGTGCAAGCAAGCCGCTGAATGGGTCGTCGCCGAGCTGCAGGGGATGGGTTGCATGGCCTCGCTGCGCCCGACAGCCGGCCATCCGATGGTCGTCGGAGAGGCCAAGGCGGCGCGGCCGGATGTGCCGCATGTGCTGTTCTACGGCCATTATGACGTGCAGCCGCCGGACCCCCTCGATCTTTGGGAAACACCCCCCTTCGCGCCCCGTATCGCCGAGGCCGACAAGGGCAAGCAGATCATCGGGCGCGGTGTGGCCGACGACAAGGGGCAGCTCATGACCTTCATCGAGGCCTGCCGCGCCTTCAAGGAGACCGGGGATCTCCCTTGCCATATCACCTTTTTCCTGGAGGGCGAGGAGGAAACGGGATCGCCCTCGCTGCCGGCTTTCCTTTCCGCCAATGCCGAGGAACTCAAGGCCGATCTGGCGCTCGTCTGCGACACCGGCATGTGGGACAAGGAGACGCCTGCCATCACCATCATGCTGCGTGGGCTCGTGCTCGAGGAAGTGGTGATCCGGGCCGCGAACCGCGATCTGCATTCGGGCATGTTCGGCGGCCCCGCGGTCAATCCGATCCATGTGCTGGCCAGGATCATTGCCGGCCTGCATGATGATAAGGGCGCCGTGACGCTGCCGAGTTTTTATAGCGGGGTCGGCGAGCTCCCCGAGGAGATCGCGGTTCAATGGCAAAATCTCGATTTCCGCGGCGACGCGTTCTTGGGCGGCGTGGGCCTTTCCGTCCCAGCCGGCGAGCTGGGCCGCAACATCCTCGAAAAGCTGTGGTCGCGCCCGACTTGCGACGTCAATGGCATCATCGGCGGCTATACGGGCAAGGGCTCGAAGACCGTGCTGCCGGCGCAGGCGAGCGCCAAATTCTCCTTCCGCCTCGTCGGCGCGCAGGACCCGGTCAAGATCGCCGAAACCTTCAGGGCATACGTCAAGGGCCGGCTGCCTGCCGATTGCCATGCCGAGTTCATTTCGCATGGCGCCTCGGCCGCCTTGCAGCTTCCCTTCAGTTCGGAGGCCTTGACCCTCGCCCGCCGGGCGCTGCGGGAGGAATGGGGGAAGGAGCCGGTGCTGGCCGGCTGCGGCGGCTCGATTCCGGTTGTCGGCGCCTTTAAGAAGGATCTCGGGATCGATACGCTCATGGTCGGCTTCGGCCTTGAAGATGACCGCATGCATTCCCCCAACGAGAAATATGAGCTCTCTTCCTTTCACAAGGGGACGCGAAGCTGGGCCCGCATCTTGAGTGCACTGTCGCAGTGAGCCTTGCTCAAACAAAAAGGGAGAGCGGGGTCTCGAGGCGATTTGAACGTTCGCCGCTCTCTGGTGGAGATTGTTGAGTACCTGCTGCCCTTGCGGCGCGTTTTTGCCGAGTGCTTGGAGCGCCGCAGCAATTTGGTTGCGCTTTTCTTGAGCGCTTGTTGCGGTTTTCTACAGCGCAGAGTCTTGCATACTACCAATACTCAGTTGTTTCTCGGTGAAATCGATTCGTGAACCGCCAGAGGTTGTCAGGCAACATTTTGACGCGAGAGTCGCGTCGTGCGCTCGTAGACGGAACCACAGTCTATGGTTCCCCTTTTAGCACCTATTCTCTAAGACATTCCGATCAAAACGCCGGTCGCAAAGACAAGCAGGCCTCCCACCACCACCTGCAAGGCCGCGGAGATGAGCGGGGTATCCATGTAGCGGTTGCGCACCCAGGCGATCACCGAGAGTTCGACCACAACGACGCCGGCCGCAATCGAGGTTGCCGTCCAAAACTTTGGGATAAGATAGGGGAGCGCGTGCCCTAGTCCCCCGGCCATCGTCATCAGGCCGCATACAAAACCACGCACGAGCGGGCTCCCGCGCCCTGTGAGCGATCCATCATCGGAAAGGGCTTCCGCAAAACCCATCGAGATCCCAGCGCCGATGGCCGCGGCGAGCCCAACAAGAAAGGTCGGCCAGCTGGTCTGGGTCGCGAAGGCAGCGGCAAACAAAGGGGCGAGCGTCGAGACGGAACCGTCCATAAGACCCGCCAAACCTGGCTGAATGATCCGCAGTATGAAGAGCCGCCGCTCCGCCTCATGCTCCCTTTCGCGCGCCTCCGCGGGAACATATTTAGCCTCGATGCGCTCGGCTTTGGCCTCGTGGCGGCGCTCTTCCGCGGCAAGATCGCCGAGCAGCCGCCTGACCGACGCGTCCCGCGAAAGCAAGGCAGCCTGGCGGTAGAAGCGCTTCGTTTCCGCCTCCATGACCTCGGCCTGAGCGCGGATTCTGTCGAGCCCGAGCGGCCGCGATAGCCAGACAGGCTTGCGCTCGACGAACCCCTTGACGTCCTGCCGCCGGATGAGCGGAATGTGCTCGCCAAACCGCTTGCGGTAAAGATTGAGCAGGCGGTGGCGGTGGCCGGTCTCTTCCGCGGCCATGGCGCGAAACATATTTGCCGTATCCGGATAATTCTCGTCTAATCCATGCGCGAACTCAGCGTAAATGCGGCTATCTTCCTCTTCGAGGCTGATCGCGAGCGCGAGGATCTCCTGTTCGGAGAGATCGGAAAAGTTCTTCATCTATGCGGCCCTCGGATATAGTTGTCGTACACCTCAGCCAGACTTTGGGCTCCAACCCAGTCACTATTTATTGCACCGGCCCAAACGGATCCAGGCTGGACCACAGCGAACCGGGCTCGACTACAAACGCCATGGCACAACCATGCTGTTCGCCGCGCTCGAAATTGAAGACGCACTGTTCGACTTATGTTAGTTGATTCATAGAGCCGCTAAGTTCCATTTAAAGTACCATTATGGACAGTTCTATTAAATGAGACCGCAGTCAGTTAGAAAACCAAATCACAAAATGAAGGCCCCGGCCATGCATCAGCCATTGTTCGGATCCCCCTTTGCTGCGCGAGTTTGCACTCTCATCTTGCTTCTTGTGCCCCTCTCGGGCGGAGGCCTGTCCAGGGCGGCAGACGCGCGCTCAGAGCTGCGTGTGCTCCCAGAGGCAGGACGCACGATCTATCTCGAGGCCTTTCAAAGGGCGCGCAAAGAAATCCGAATCGAAATCTGTGTGCTCGAGGACCCGCAAATTCTGCAAAGTTTAAAGCAGGCAATCGAGCATGGTGTGCATGTGCGGGCCATTGTGGATCGAGGTAAATATTTATCACTTACTTCGGAGCGGATGAATTTGGCGGCCTACCTCACAGGACCGGGCGGAAAACTGCACTTGAGCAACCCCATATTTCCGCGCAGTTTCCCTAAAGTGATCCTGATCGATGGCGAGGAGATGTTAATCGGTTCTGCCTGTCTCGACACGGACACTTTCGAGAAATACAGGGATTATGTTTATGCAACCGATTCCTCCGGCCTTATCGAGGACCTTTCCAATCTCTTTGAAAATGACTGGGCTTATACCGTACCTGTGGGCGGCGCCGCTCCGCCCTTCAACTCGACACCCATCATCAATGATCCAAGTCTGATCGTCGGCCCTGTGAGTGCGACTGATCGCCTCGTCTCCCTCATTCAGAACGCAAAGAGGACCCTCGATATCACGACGGAATTGCTGGGCAATCTCACTCTGGAGAGCGAGCTCGCGGCCGCCGTCGGCCGGGGCGTCGAAGTCCGTCTGATTTCGCCCATCTCCGTCAATGGCGCGGCGCCGCAAGTGCAAAAGCTGCAAGGAGAATCCTTAAGCCTGTTGAAGGCGGCAGGCCTCCAAGTGCATGTGACCGGTCCCACGGAGTCCCCGGCGTGGCCCTACATGCATGCGAGATCCGCTCTCGCAGACAACGAACTTCTTTATATCGGTTCCATCAGCCTTTCCCCCGACTCGGCGACCGTCAACCGGGAGGCTGGGATACTGATTTCAGATCCAAGGTTTGTGGATCTCGTCAAAGCAC
>DATJTB010000103.1:0-16492 GCA_035503795.1 Methylocella sp. | reverse complement strand
CCCCGTTTCACCGAAAGAACGCCCTCTCCCACGATAAAAAGCGACTGCAGCACAGTGCCGGGTTCGACTAATGTTTCGCCTGTGTCGTAAGACCTTTGCTTCAACTTTGCGGCAATCGCGGCGCGCTCCTTTGGTGTCAAGGTCGTCACGAGCGGTACGAGATCGAGCACGATGTCTGCCCTCGTCTTTTCGCTATTCGAGGGCTCTTCACCGCGAGCTTGATCTGCCCGGCCCTCGGGTGACGCCAGATGGGCGCCGGTCGCCGTGACGTGCCGAAAGATCCGATCGAACAATTCATTCTGTGCCTCTGCCTCGGCCCCACGCTCTTCGACGAAGAATGTAAGTTCGTATCCTGTGCGAACAGAGTCGATAAAGACGACACGAACACTCGGACGAGGGATGGCTAGAACGGATCTACAGTTGAGGACGGCCAGCGTCAGAATGTTTACGCCGCGAGCTGGCGGTGTTCTGGAATCCAGATTGATTGCCACGGTGACTCCATGAACGCTAGAAGGATAGTTCACATTCACGATTTTTGATTTTGCGATGGCGCTATTGGGTACGATCGCCAGATCGTGCCGCGACGTCAAGACATGTGTGGCGCGCCAATTCATTTCGACAACATGGCCCTCCGTGCTTCCCTCGATGTTGATCCAATCGCCTGACCGGTACGGTCGGCTGAGACTGAGGACGAGGCCCGAAAACACATCGTTCAGCGTGCTTTGAAGTGCGAGGCCGAGGACGATGGCAATGACGCCGGAAGTGACGAGCAGGCCTTGGATAGGGAGATCGAACACATACGCGATAATGGCGAAAGTCGCGGCCAGATAGATTAGGGCGGAAAGGAGGTCCTGAATCAGCTTGGCCTCATGGCGCCGGTTTTCGAACACGACAACGCTACGAATCAAGGCGACCAGAAACCACGCAGCCCAAAGCCACCAAGCGATCTTCAAAGTTCCCACTATGACGTCATGTGCGGGCGTCCCGCTCGAACGCAGCGATTCATAGGGAATGATGCCGTTGTGCAGTAATAGAAGGGTGAGCAGAACCAGAAAGACGATCCGGGTAATAGCTCGCCAAATCGGCTGCTGCTTGAACAGCAATCGACTGACGAGCACGCCAACCGCGATAATGGCAAATGCGGCGACGAGCGGATCGCGTGCGGTTGTCTCGACGAAAGCAATCAAATCTGCCATTTCTGCCATTCTCACCCTTGGCGGCAAATCGACGCCGCGTCATACCCTCGGTCGTCCACGCTTCATCACAGCCGACCTTTGGAGCAAATGCTCGGCGGACATCCACTGCCCGCTACCAGCCCGTCAAAATCGGCCCAAGCCGTGAACTTGTCCACCGGCAGTGTTAGGCGGCGTTCTGAACGACGCTAACTAAGAGCTTTGACGAAGCTAATCCAAGACACTGTGCCATCGAGCGTCGATTCATTGATTTCATCGGTATTTGAAGTTCTTTCGAAGGCCCTCAAAGCCGAGACCTAGTCAGTTAGGTCAATACATTGTCTGGGAACGCTATACTGCGGACCCCTGAAGCGGCGCCCCGATCCTGGCGCGCAGCTCAAAGCCTGGTTAAAGCGAGCCGAAATGCGCCGAATGGATGTCGGCCGAAGGCGACATTGTTCTTGCCACCCCAGAGCTCCTCCGCAAAGTTGTCAATTCGCTGAACGGCCAGAAGCTCCCCATCCTCATTCATTCGAACGGCGGATTGATCAATCAGGCGATGCTGATAGGATATCTCATAAGGGAAAGGGGGCTTGATGTCGCCGTCACTCAAACCGTCTTTGATCCCTGCGCGAGCGCATCAAGCGGTTGCAAGCAAGGAACGTGGAGCGGCGCGCTCGGCGAGCCAGAGTTACATTCGGTGATGGCGGCTAGAAACGAGACACCTACCGGGGGACAGCATCGGTCAATAGGGAGATCCAGCGTTCGTTGGAACCTCAAATGATCGCTTATGAACGGAACTACTTTAAAAGGCTTGGAATTTCCGAGGACATCTTGTATTTGATGGTTTCCGCTCCTTCAGTTGAGATCCGATCGCTCACCGAACCCGCACTGCTGAAGCTGCATTTGGCCACGGAGGTCAAGGACGTGCGCGAGATGGTTGGGCCTTGAGCCGCCTCTATTGCGTGAGCCTCCCGTACATAGCACTCAGCACTAAATCATAGAACTCAAACGAAGAGCTTACATCGTAGCATGTCCTGAAGCCGGGGACCCATAACTCGGCTCCTTGACATAACGCGGTTGCCTCGGCTTTCATGAAGCAGATCAAGGCGGATTTTCCAGTGCTCTCCAATACCGCTCAATATGGCATCAGTCAGAGTGGCAACCTTGACAGACCGCATCGTGGTCATCGGCGCATCGTTTAGCAGGATTGACGCTTTGGCAGGCCTTTTAGGGGCACTGCCGCCGCGTTTTCCCGTTCCGATTCTGATTGCCCAGCGCATCGCTTCTCATAGCCCGGGCATGTTACCGGACATCTTGAGCGAGGCGTGCAGGATGCCGGTGGCGCACCCGCGCAGCGCGCAGCTCATCGAGCCCGGGCATATCTATGTCGCGCCGCCCGACCGGCACATGTTGGTCCGCATAGGCGGTTACATCAGTCTCTCGCACGGGCCGCACGAGAACTTCGCGCGCCCCGCCATCGACCCGCTGTTCCGGTCGGCGGCGCTCGTCTATGGACCCGCGGTGATCGGCGTGGTCCTGACGGGAGAGCTCGACGATGGTACCGCCGGCCTGCTCGCCGTGAAAGCATGTGGCGGCACCACGGTCGTCCAGGAACCGGCCGAAGCGACCGCACCCTCGATGCCCTTGAGCGCCCTGCACCACGTGCAAGTCGACCACACGTGCAGACTCGGCTATATGGCGCGGCTGCTGACCAGGCTTGCGGCTGATACGCCGGCCGAGCCCACGCCCGATCATGCCCGTGCCCTGATGGAGATCGAAAACCGAATTGCGGAAGGCATCTTCACCGTCGACGACTGGTGGCAACTGGAGCAGATGAGCGTACCATCCGGGCTTAACTGCCCGCAGTGCCACAGCGCGCTATACGAACTTACCGAGCAGCCGATGCTTCGCTTCCGCTGCCGCTCCGGACACGGCTTCTCGGCACTGACCCTGCTGAGTCGCGAGAACAACGCGCGCGAAAGCCAGCTATCCGCGATTTTCGGAATATTGGTCGAGGAAATTACGCTCAGCCGGCGGCTGCTTGCCGATCCGGCCTATGCCACCGACCTGCACATCACCAGCGGCCTTGCTGCGCGGATCGTCAGTTTAGAGAACGAAGCGGCGCAGATCAGTGACTGGCTGCACGCGATGACGGGGCTGGTCGAACCCGAGCCTGGGCGAGACGATTCATCCACCGAGTAGCACGAGCGTCTCTCGGCACGGAAAGTTGGCGGTCCGTGCCAAGGCTTTCGCTCCAGACGGAGTTCGCAGGTCCGATCACGCGGTCGTTTTCCCAGCTTTCTCAACTTGGAATTCCAATGGAACGTCGATGGCCTACAACCCGCCGTGCAGGAGGGCCGTGTGTGCAATGACTATCGATTGAAGGCCGAAGTGGCGGCGATCATCGAGGATTTCGCAGACCTCAAGATCAAGATCCGTTTTTCCGAAGGCACGCCGAATATTGAGGCGCGTGACGACATCAAGATCACAGACACAGCACCGATCGTGCGAGCCATTGGCGGTGAGCGGGGCATCGGCGACTTGGTGCAAAGACGTTGGAGCTGGCTGGGACAGAATGGCAGGCCCGTCTACAATTTCCGCTCGGAAGGACGCGAGTTGCGGACCGGCCGCTGTCTCATCATCGCCGATGGCTTTTATGAGTTCACGGACCCGGCGGATAAAAGGAAAAAGCGGAAAGACAAGTGGCTGTTCACGAAGAAAGGTGAGCCCTGGTTTTGTATCGCCGGCATTTGGCAGGCCAACAAGGACGTTGGCGAAGCCTTCACCATGCTGACGATGGCGCCCGGTCCCGACATTGCGCCTTACCATGACCGCCAGGTCGCCCTTCTCGACCGCGCCGACTGGGTCGATTGGCTGGACCCTTCTGTGCCCGCCCATCGTCTTTTGAAGCCTCTCCCACAAGGGAGCCTGGCGGTCGAGCAGGTTGGATGATGTCTGTGAGCTTGCGCGTTATGTTTAGTGTAATCCTAGCTTCGGGCGCCGCACCTCACATCCTAAACACACCAAAGCGCGTTTCCTCGATCGGCGCATTGAGAGCGGCTGAAATACACAAGCCCAAAACCCTGCGGGTGTCGGCCGGGTCGATGAGACCGTCATCCCACAGCCGCGCGCTCGCATAATAGGGATGCGACTGGCGCTCGAACTGCTTTCGGATGGCGGCCTTGAAAGCCTCTTCCTCCTCGGCATCCCAGTCTTTTCCCTGCGCCGCAAAACCGTCGTGGCGCACTTGCGCCAGAACATTGGCGGCCTGCTCGCCGCCCATCACCGAGATAAGCGCATTGAAATGGTGGGGTATTGGAAGCTTCACAGGAGGGATACGGTCAAGACAAGAAGCATTTCTTTGAGCGAGTGCTTAAGCAACAGCCTCATGATTCCCCAGAGTGCGTGGAGGAACTTAGAAAATCAACCACGCGTGCCAGCATTCGTTCGGCCTCCTCAATCGCGGCTTGCGCATCCGCCAAAGAGATACGTCCCTTTGGCGTGATACTGTAATCCGCAAAGGCCTTCAGATCATAGGCACGTGTCAGAAACGTCGTGAATTCCCCGAGCCTTGGCTCTTCCCTTGTTAGCCGCGCGAATTCGATCCGCACACCTTTGTGGCTTAAAGCGGCTCTCCCATTGCGCTCCATAATCAAGGCTTCGGCCGTATGAAAGGCCGCATAATAGGCAGATCGGCCGGCTGCATTGGCGAGTCCAATGCCCGCGATGTTGCGGGCCTCGTCCAAATCTTCGCGTGCCTTCGCAAGATAGTCTGCCGTCTCTTGCTTCATAGCTCACGACCGTAGCGCCGGATCTCGCCCATAAAGCCGGTGCGCTCATGATAGGCTCCGGCCGGGAATGGAAGCGCATTAATGACCGCTCCCGTCTCAATGAGGATCTCCGTGCCGATCTCCGCAAGCGGTCCTGTTTCTTGCCAAAGCCCGGCCGATTCTCGGAGAAAAACGGCAATATCATAATCGGAATCAGGCCTGGCCTCGCCGCGTGCGCGTGAGCCGAACAACACCACCCGCTCGATCCGATTGCCATAAACTCTGTCGAGATCTGACCGGAAGCGGGTCAGAATCGGATCGGCTATTGGCTTCTTGTCCATGGGGCGCATTCCAAAACCCGACCTAAGCTAATCCAAAGGCGTGTCTAACGATAGCGGGTTTGTAGCCTCGGCACCTTACATCCTAAACACACCAAAGCGCGTTTCCTCGATTGGCGCATTGAGAGCGGCTGAAATACACAAGCCCAAAACCCTGCGGGTGTCGGCCGGGTCGATGAGGCCGTCATCCCACAGCCGCGCGCTCGCATAATAGGGATGCGACTGGCGCTCGAACTGCTTTCGGATGGGGGCCTTGAAAGCCTCTTCCTCATCGGCATCCCAGTCTTTTCCCTGCGCCACCAAACCGTCGCGGCGCACTTGCGCCAAGACATTGGCGGCCTGCTCGCCGCCCATCACCGAGATGCGCGCGTTGGGCCACATGAAGAGAAAGCGCGGACCGAAGGCGCGCCCGCACATGCCATAATTGCCGGCGCCAAAACTGCCGCCGACGATGATGGTGAATTTCGGCACCTCGGCGCAGGCGACCGCCGTGACGAGCTTGGCGCCATCCTTCGCTATGCCCTGCGCCTCATATTTCCGGCCGACCATGAAGCCGGTGACATTCTGCAGAAAGACGAGCGGAATTTTGCGCTGCGCGCAAAGCTCGACGAAATGAGCGCCCTTCAGCGCCGATCCGGAAAAGAGGATCCCATTATTGGCGAGGATGCCGACCGGATAGCCAAAGATGTGGGCGAAGCCGCAGACGAGGGTTTGGCCGTAAAGCGGCTTGAACTCGTCAAAGGCGCTGCCATCGACGATGCGGGCGATGATTTCGCGTGCGTCAAAAGCCTCGCGCGGATCGGCGGGGACAAGCCCATAGATCTCATGGGCATCATAAAGCGGCTCGGCCGGCTCGCGGATCGCAAGGCTCACCTTCTTGGTGCGATTGAGCGTCGCGACGATGTTTCGAGCGCGCCGCAGGGCATCGTGATCATTGAGCGCATAGTGATCGACGACGCCGGATGTTCGGGCGTGGACATCCGCCCCGCCCAAATCCTCCGCCGAGACGATCTCGCCGGTCGCCGCCTTGACGAGCGGCGGCCCGGCCAGAAAAATCGTGCCCTGGCCGGCGACGATGATGGCCTCATCACTCATCGCCGGAATATAGGCCCCGCCCGCAGTGCAGCTCCCCATCACCACGGCGATTTGCGGAATGCCCGCCGCCGAAAGCCGGGCCTGATTGTAAAAGATGCGGCCGAAATGGTCGCGGTCGGGAAAGACTTCATCCTGGCTCGGCAGATGCGCGCCGCCGCTATCGACGAGATAGAGGCAGGGGAGGTGATTGTCCTTGGCGATCTCCTGGGCGCGCAGATGCTTCTTGACGGTCAGCGGATAATAGGTGCCGCCCTTGACCGTCGCATCATTGGCGATGAGGACGCATTCCTGGCCACTGACCCGGCCGATGCCGGTGATGAGGCCGGCGGCCGGCACTTCCTCCGCATAGACTTCATAAGCGGCGAGTTGGGAGAATTCGAGAAAGGGCGCGCCGGGGTCGATCAGCGCCGCGATCCTGGCGCGCGGCAAAAGTTTTCCGCGCGCCACATGTCTTTCGCGGGCCTTGGCGCCGCCGCCTTCCGCGATCCTCGCCGCTTTGGCACGCAGCTCCGCGACAAGGGCTTCCATGGCCGCCTTGTTGGCCGCAAAATTTTGCCCTTGAGGCGTGATGGAGGTCTTGAGAATGGCCATCGCGCTAATGCCCGTCGAAAAGCTCGCGGCCGATCAGCATGCGCCGGATCTCGCTCGTGCCGGCGCCGATCTCATAGAGTTTCGCGTCGCGCAAGAGACGGCCGGCAGGATAGTCGTTGATATAGCCATTGCCGCCGAGAAGCTGGATCGCATCGAGCGCCGCCAGCGTCGCCCGCTCGGCGGCAAAGAGGAGCGCGCCCGCCGCATCCTTGCGCGAGCCCTGGCCGGAATCGAAGGCGCGCGCCACGCTGTGGACATAGGCGCGCGCCGCCTTGAGGCTGATATACATATCGGCGAGCTTGCCCTGCACCAATTCGAAGGTGCCGATCGCCTGGCCGAACTGTTGGCGCTCCCGCGTGTAAGGCAGGCAGAGATCGAGACAGGCTTGCAGAATCCCGAGCGGGCCTCCTGCCAGCACGAGCCGCTCGTAATCGAGCCCCGACATCAACACATGCACGCCTTGATTTTCGGCGCCCAGCACATTCTCCTCCGGCACTTCGCAATCCTCGAAGATGAGCTCTGAGGTCGGCGAGCCGCGCATGCCAAGCTTGTCGAGTTTCTGCCCCGGCCGGAATCCCTTGAAATTCCTCTCCACGATGAAGGCGGTGATACCATGCGCGCCGGCTTGCGGATCCGTCTTGCCATAGACGACCAGCGTCTCGGCGTAAGCGCCGTTGGTGATCCACATCTTGGTGCCGTTCAGTATGTAGCGGTCGCCCCTTTTGCGCACGGCGAGCCGCATGGAGACGACATCGGAGCCGGCGCCGGTCTCCGACATAGCGAGGGCGCCGACCTGTTCGCCGGACAGCAGTTTGGGCAGATAGCGGCGCTTCTGCGCCTCTGTTCCATGGCGGCGGATTTGATTGACGCAGAGATTGGAATGAGCGCCATAGGAGAGACCGACGGCCGCCGAGGCGCGGCTGATCTCCTCCATAGCCAGGCATTGGGCGAGATAGCCAAGCCCAACCCCGCCATATTCTTCCTCCACGGTGATGCCGAAAAGGCCCAGCGCCCCCATCGCCGGCCAGAGATCGAGCGGAAAGGAGTCGGTGCGGTCGATTTCGGCGGCACGCGGCGCGATTTTGGCCAAGGCGAAGGCATGCACCGTCTCGCTCAAGGCTTCGAGATCGGAATCGAGGGACAAAGGATAAGCTTGCGTTTGCATCCGCTTCGCCTCGACGAGGTCATGCAGAAAAAGGCTTCCCTAATTTGGCTTTGGCGGTAAGTCTTGCAAGCCCGATGTCTTAAACGGAAAGGCGGATCGACCGATCATGGCAAGAACGGCCCTCCACCTCTGCCGCGCTTTGGTTCGATGCCCTTCGGTCACGCCCGAGGATGGCGGCGCGCTCGCCGTTCTGCAAGACGAGCTTGAGGCGGCGGGCTTTGCGGTCGAGCGCATCCGCTTCTCCGAGCCGGGCACTCCGGACGTCGATAATCTCTACGCCCGGATCGGCCACGCGGCGCCCTATCTCGCCTTTGCCGGCCATACCGATGTCGTGCCGGTGGGCGATGCGACGAAATGGCGGTTCGACCCCTTCTCCGGCGAGATCGCCGAGTCGGCGCTCTGGGGGCGCGGCGCCGCCGATATGAAGGGGGGCGTGGCCGCCTTCACCGCCGCCGCTTGTGCCTATGTGGCGCAGCATGGACTCCCAAAAGGCTCGATCGGGCTCCTCATCACGGGCGATGAGGAAGGCCCTTCCATCAATGGCACGCGGAAGCTTCTGGCCTGGGCGCATGAGAAGGGGGAGCGCTTCGACGCTTGCCTTGTCGGCGAGCCGACAAGCCGTGAGCTTTTGGGCGATATGGTCAAGATCGGCCGGCGCGGCTCGCTCAACGCCACCGTCATCGCGGAAGGCCGCCAGGGGCACGCCGCCTATCCGGCGCTCGCCGACAATCCGATCCCCAAGCTTTTGCGGCTGCTCGACGTTTTAACCAAGACGCCGCTCGATGCCGGCACGGAGCACTTCGACCCCTCCAATCTCGAGATCGTCTCGGTCGATACGGGCAATAAAGCGTTCAACGTCATTCCGGCAAAAGTCCAGGCGCGGTTCAATGTCCGCTTCAACGATCTCTGGACACCGGAAACGCTCGCCACGGAGCTGCGCCGAAGACTCGCCGTCACCGATCTTCCCTTCATTCTGAATGTCGAGCCCTGCAATGCGGTGGCCTTCCGCACCGAGCCCGGACCCTTCACCTCGCTCGTCGCCGAGGCCATTCGGAAGAAAACCGGGCGCATCGCAAAGCTTTCCACGACGGGCGGCACGTCGGATGCCCGCTTCATCCAATCCTACTGCCCGGTCGTCGAATTCGGCCTCGTCGGCGCGACGGCGCATCATGTGGACGAGCACATAGCGCTTAGCGATCTTGAAGGCCTCACGGAGATCTACCGGGCGGTTCTGGACGCCTATTTTTGCGAGGAATGAGCGCGCGATCGGACGAAAATGTTTCACGTGAAACATTTTCGTCCGATCGAGGCAAAAAATCTTACAACGCCTCATACATGTGCCGACCTTCTCCCATTGGGATGGATCAAAATTTTGGTCCAATTGACGTTTGGAGGGCGGGGAGGCACTCCCACCATGGAGCTGACGAAGAAGCCGTCCAAGGTCGCGCACATCGCTTCAGCGAGCCGGTTTAAAGGCCAAACGGGATGGAAGCGGTGGTTCGTATTGACCGGGAGGGGCTTTACAGACGCGGCATTCCAAAAAACAAGGGGCAAAACATTAGACTCATGCATGATGCGGCTCGCCCTATGATGGAATAAGCTGAGCAAAGAGGGCGATTACTGTCATCGTCCGTCTCTGCACCTACAGGGGGGACCAATCATGCGATCCGTGGCCGTGGCGGCGCTGCTCTGCGCCGAGCTTTTCACTACTGATGCGTGCGTGGCAGGCCGAGGAGGGTCAGACGCGGCGCTCGTGGGACCGCGCGAGGCCTTGACAGCTCCCAACGACGGAGCATTCGAACCTTTTGGGCCGTCGCTTGTCATCGCCCAGCAAGAAGATGAGTCCTCATCAAATCCCCTGGATTCAGAGAGAGCGGCACAGCCATCTGCTGCTACGCCCGCATCCGCCGCGGCCTACACCAAGCAGGGCGATCATGACGCCAAGCAGAGGGACTTCGACCGCGCCATCGCCGCTTATGACAAGGCGATTGCGATCGATCCAACGTTTGCCCTGGCTTATGCCCGCCGCGGCCGTGCTGACATCCTTAAAGGCGAAAGCAGGGGGCGCATGAGCAAAGGTGAAAGTGAGCGCGCTTTCACCGATTGTCAAAGGGCGATTGATCTTGATCCGAAACTTGCCCGCGCCTATTCCTGTCGCAGCTTGGTTTATTTATGGATGGGCGATCTTGATCGTGTCATTGCCGATGCCGAGAAGGCCATGGAGCTCGATCCAAAATTTGCCGGTCCCTACAACAACCACGGTGTCGCCTACATGCGCAAAGGCGACCTGGACCGTTCTTTGGCCGATTACAACAGGGCGATCGAGCTCAACCCCAAATTCGCCACGCCTTACGCAAATCGGGGGGTGATTTTCGAGAAAAAAGGCCATTTTGATCTTGCAATTGCCGAATTCAACAAGGCGATCGCGATCGATCCAAGATACGAGTTTGCCTATAATAGACGCGGCATCGCCTACGAAGAGAAAGGCGACCTTGACCGCGCCCTGGCCGATTTCAACAAGGCGATCGAGCTTGTTCCAGATGCCGCCTATGCCTATTCCAACCGGGGCGGCATTTACCTCAAGAAGAGAGACTTCGACCTCGCTATTGCTGATGACGACAAGGCGGTTGAGCTCAATCCAAGATATGCCGAGGCCTATGCGGGTCGCAGTGCCGCTTACTTGATGAAGAGCGACCAGGGCCGTGCCCTTGCAGACCTTAGGAGGGCCATTGAGCTCAATCCCAAAAAAGCCTGTACTTATTTAAAAGTCGATCTCGACCGCGCCACTATCGAGTTCAGCAAAGCAATCCAACGTGATTCACAACTCGCCCTTGCCTACCGTGGGTGTGGCTTCATTTACGGTTAGAGCGAATTCCGCAAAAGTTGACAGACTTTTGCGACGAGAATTCGCTCCAACTTCTTGATCTTGCGCGATTTCTTATCGCTCGAACGAGTCCGTTCGAGCGGAAAGCGCGCGAGTGAGACAATCTCGAGAAATCGCTCGCCTCTATTGAACCGCTCCGGTTTACGCAGCGCCCACTTGGGCGAGCAATCCCTCGTTATCGCGCACCGGCAAGGAACAGGTGCCGCCGGAACAGATGAACGCCGCCGCTTCGCCGGCCGCTGCGGCTTGCGCCGCCGCCACATGGCCTTGCGGAAAATCCTCGATCCGATCGATGTCGATCAGGCTGCGGGCGATGAAAGGCACGCCGATTGCCGTCTCATAGAGCGGCTTCCGCGCAGATCCGACGGTGACGATCTCCTTGCCGTTGAGACGGAAGTCGAGCGCATTCAGAATGCCCGTATGGGAGACGAGGTTGGTGCCCACCGCCGGGCTCAAAGCCTCGAAAAGCGCATCGGCCTGGGCTAGATAACGCGCCTCACCCGTCAAGGCGGCAAGTCGCACAAGAGCCGATAAAGCAACCGGATGGGCATTGGGGATGGCATCATCGGCGACCGGCGAAAGGTGCAGGATCACGTCCCCTGTATCCTTTGCGGACATGCTCAAAAGTCCGCTCTCCGGATCGCGGTGGTAGGTTTCGAGCGCGTTGGCCCAGGTTCGCGCGTCGCGCAGATAATCGTGAGCGAGTTCGGTCTCGGCAAAGTGGCGGGCTTCGTGAAGGGCGAGCGCCGCGCGGATCATGGCGGCATGGTCGAGCGCCATGCCGGGCTTGACCAGCACACCCGCGCGGTAACCATGCGCCAGCCGGTCTTTCCCTTCGCCATCCTGATAGACCAGCGCCTTGACGATGAAATGATAGGCGTTGGCGGCGCGGGCAATCCACTCCGGCTTCTTGAAAAGCGTCGCGGCGTTCACGAGCGCGGCGATCATCAGCCCGTTCCAATCGGCGAGAATCTTGTCGTCGAGTCCGGGATGGATGCGATTTTCCCGCGCGGCAAAAAGCTTTTGCCGTAGCCCGGCGAGCCGTGTTTCTTCTTCCGGGGTCGGTCGCTTCGCATTGAGCCGGTTCAAAATGATGCGACAACCGATATGATCCTCCTCGGGCCAGTTGCCATCCTTCGTGACTTCGTAGAAAGGCGCGAAGAAGGCGGCGTCCTCCTGGCCGAGCAGGCCAAAAATCTCGTCCCGCGACCAGACATAGAATTTGCCCTCGACTCCCTCGCTATCGGCATCGAGGCTTGCCGCGAAGGCGCCGTCGGCTGTCGTCATCTCACGCGCGAGCCAGCCGACCGTCTCCTCGGCGCGGGCCAGAAACAAGGGGTCGCCATATTCATGATGGCAAAGCGCCAACAACTCGAGGATCTGGGCATTGTCATAGAGCATTTTCTCGAAATGCGGCACGAGCCAGATGGGATCGGTCGAATAGCGGGCATAGCCGCCGCCGAGATGATCATAGATGCCGCCTTCCGACATTTGCGTCAGGGTGACTTTGACGAGATCGCGATAGGGGCTTTTGCCAAGCCGCGCGCCGGCCCGCCAGAGCCCTTCAAGGATCGGCGTGTTGGGAAATTTCGGCGCGCCCTTGAGGCCGCCATGGATCGGATCGATGAAATTGACGACCTGCTGAGCGAGATTGTCGGCAAGCTCGATGGTGAGGGTACCTTCCGCGCTCTTGCCTTTCTTGCTGAGTCTGGCCCGCACGAGCTTGGCGTTCTGTGCAATATCCTCGGGCTTTTGGCGATAAGTTTCGGCCACCGTCTTCAGCAAGGTCTTGAAGGCCGGCCGCCCGTAGCGCGCTTCCTTGGGATAGTAGGTGCCGCCCCAGAAAGGCTCGCCCTGCGGCGTCAGGAACATGGTGAGCGGCCAGCCGCCATGTTCGCCAAAGGCTTGCAGGGCGGACATATAGATATGATCGATGTCGGGGCGCTCTTCGCGATCGACCTTGATGTTGACGAAGAGCTCGTTCATCAGCGCGGCCGTCTCTTCATCCTCGAAGCTTTCATGCGCCATCACATGGCACCAATGGCAGGCGGCATAGCCAATCGACAAGAGGATCGGCTTGTTCTGGGCCTGCGCGTCTTTCAGGGTGGCCTCACCCCACATCCGCCAATGCACGGGGTTTGCGGCGTGCTGCAAGAGATAGGGGCTGGCAGCCTTGGCGAGCTCATTTTGCTGGTCGGTCATACGCGTGGCCTTGCTTTGCCTGCGTGTTCGCAGGTCAGGAAAACTTACGGAATAAGGGCAAGATCAGAAAATAGAATCCTACGCCCACGAGCACAGTCTTGATGGAAAAATCGGCCTCCGAGAGGCCCTGATCGACAGCAGCGACGGCCGCGGCGGTCCAAGCCCCAGTCGCGGTGAGAGTGACAGAACGCCATCGCAGAACGCGGAGCGGGTGAACGAACACGACGGGTACGAACATGAGAGCTGCGGCGATGATCATCGTTGCGGCCGCCACGAGTGGTCCCGGCCGCAACACCAGGAGATAGAAGATCAAGACATTCCAGATCGCCGGAAAGCCTCGAAACCATAGGTCATGCGTCTTCATGCGCCGATCGGCGAAATAAAGCGCCGAGGCTGCCCCAACGATACAGCAAAGAAAAACGGAAAGCGGTGCCGGTAGAAGGCCAGAGCGCCAAAATGCGACGAGCGGTACGACGACATAGGTGAGAAAATCAACGACAAGATCGAGAATTACGCCGTCGATGGGTAAAGCCGACTCGTCGATTTTATAGCGCCGCGCCAGGCTCCCATCTACCGCGTCAACGAAAAGCGCGGCGCCGAGCCAGGCAAACATGATCGGAAAGTGCTCCTCGGCAGCCGCAAACAATGCAGCCAGACCTAAGGCAGCGCCGCTGGCGGTCAAACCATGAATGAGGAGGCCGGGAAGGGGGAGAGCCATGCGCTTATCGGGTTAGAGAAAAATCAAGTTTCAGCCACTGTCATGGCATGCGTATCGTGTGAAGGTCGACTCTCGACCATTGTCGTCGTCATGGTATTCGGTTCCGTGGGGAGCCACACTCTGAGTTACATCTTTTGCAGACCATGAGATAGTCCTTGTCGCGCTGCTGAAACACGCGACTTCCGTCGAAAGATCAGCCTCGGAAGCGCCAAGTCACGGCTCATGCACGCGGCGGGCCGGGGCTCCCTTATAAAGCCAGGACGTAATGAATGGCGCCGTCATTGCGAGGAGCCAACGGGTCCGGCTTCGCCGGCCCGATAACGGGCACAACGACGAAGCATCCGGGGCCACGCTTCAATATTCGTGAGGTGACTCCTGTTCACATGCGGGTGACGGGTGTCAAGGGACAAGTCCTCCCTTTTTGTTCGACTGGAGCCCCCTCTTCGTCCCGACCATAAAGTTCGGAAACATAACAGCTATGCGCCCTTGTTAGCCACTCAGCCAAAGCAGTTCGTTTTGCGAAACCGGACATAAACTTCGCTATATGCCTTCGGCAACCAGGGGGTGGGAAATTTCGACATCTCACCAACGAATGATCACATGAAGGTGATATCTGTTATTTCCGTAACGCAGGAGCTATTCCCAGCGTATTCGCCTTTAGGATGCTGATCCTGGCATGCATGGTCGGGAGCTTTTCTTTTCATGTTGACGAAACGATTCTTTGTAACGGGCGGGGCCACTGGCATGGCGGTGGCGCTCACGCTATTTTGGCGGCCAGCGGCAACCCACGCCGCCGGAAATTTCGACGTCACGCATAGCGATGCCGAATGGCGCAAGCTCCTGACCCCCGACCAATATGCGGTGTTGCGGCGGGAGGGGACGGAGAGCGCCTTCTCAAGCAGCCTGCTTCACGAGGCGCGGCGGGGCAATTTCGCCTGCGCGGGTTGCGACCTCGATCTATTTTCCTCGACCACAAAATTCGACAGCGGCACTGGCTGGCCGAGTTTTTGGGCTCCCTTGGAAAATTCTGTCGGCACGACCAAGGACAGCTCCTACGGGATGGTGCGGACAGCTGTCCATTGCAGCCGCTGCGGCGGTCATCTTGGCCACGTCTTTGATGACGGCCCCAAACCAACGGGCCTTCGCTACTGCATAAATGGCGTCGCGATGACCTTCAAGCCCGCCGCTGCTTGACCGAGGAAAGCTCCAAACAATGATCCTATTTTTGCTGGCCTATCCCGGTGGCATACTGACTATTGTCAGCCCTTGTATCCTGTCTTTCATCGATACCCCCGGTTTCATGCCCGCGACCTGCATCTCGAGCTGGGACCGTCAGAGGACGGGAACCCGGTCCGGTTTAAGGTCATGATCGACGGTGCCGCACCAGGTGACAGTCATGGCACGGATATCGATGCCGAGGGCCAGGGCATCGTGACCGGACAGCGTCTCTACCAGCTTGTCCGGCAGAAAGGTGCAATCACCGACCATACGTTCGTGATCAAGTTTCTCGATCCTGGCGTGCAGGCCTTCGCCTTCACATTTGGCTGAATTTGGAGCTGACCGATGGTCCAACCGTTCAAGAGTCCAAAGAGAATAGCTAGGTTTTTGTTTTGTCGCATTTTCTTTACGCGAACCGGCATCCACTTCGCTCGAAAATGCTCCAGCCTTCGGCGCGGCCACTCCGCCTTACTCTTCGCCGCCCTCTTCCTGTCGGCAGGCATGGGGCTGTTCAGCCAACTCTCCGCGGAGTCTGGGCGCGCGATACCGGCTCCTGCGCTCGACGAGCAGGCGGGTCCGGCGGCGACCTCTGAAGTCGCAATCCTCGCCGGCGGTTGCTTCTGGGGCGTCCAAGGCGTCTTCCAGCATGTCAAGGGCGTCACCAGCGCCGTTTCGGGTTATGCTGGCGGCGACAGTAAAACTGCACAATATGAAACTGTGAGTTCTGGAAGCACGGCCCACGCGGAATCGGTCCGTGTTACCTTCGACCCCCACCGCATAAGCTATGGCCACCTCCTGCAAATCTACTTCTCGGTCGCTCATGATCCGACACAACGCAACCGGCAAGGCCCGGACACCGGAACTCAGTATCGCTCGGCGATCTTCCCGGTGAATGGGGAGCAGGCGCGTGTTGCCAAAGCCTATATCGAACAGCTCAATCAGGCGCATGCGTTCGATGCCGCAATCGTCACCAGCATCGATCCTGCCCGGAGCTTCTACCCGGCCGAGGACTATCATCAGGATTTCCTGACACGAAACCCCAACAATCCCTATATCGTCGTTAACGACCTGCCAAAGATAGCGAATTTGAAGCACCTCTTTCCCGAGAATTATCGGGCTGCCCCAGTTCTCGTCGCGGCTCCGCAGTCGTCGGACTGACTCTGAAACGATGACGCCGGCCTCAACACGTCTCTCGTGGTGGCGACCTGCTCTCGGCCGCCAACGTTTCCAACGTTGATAGCCCGCCACTTGGGCCGCCACAACATGCAGGAAGGCCACACCCACGTTTCTGGCTTCTCGAAATATTAAAGCCGCGTCAGATTTTCAGTCACGCCGG
>DATJTB010000102.1:0-15075 GCA_035503795.1 Methylocella sp. | reverse complement strand
AAGATAGGTTGTGCTAATTGCCGCAAATTGGCTGGCGACTGTTTGAGGGGTCAGTTGCGTCTCAGTTGGATTCCAGCCGGTGCGCGCCGTGTTGTAATGATGCGTTAATATCGCAGTCTGAGCGAGCGCAGTGCACGAGCCCAGCGACAAACTCAATATAAAAATAAGCTCATTCAACACCCGTTTGATCTCATTCCACACCCGTTTGACCATCGTAGGACCCTCTAGCAACAATCCAAAACTGACATGGATTGCAAACTAACATAAGCTGAGGTATAAAAATAATCAAGAGCTTAACAATTGGCCTAGTGACGGCTCCGCAGAGCCGCCACCTCCCCTCGTGCACGGACAGTCCTGGGTGATGCGATCGAGCAGCGCAGTCGTCATTTTGGCTGTGAGTCGGCTCCCGACATTTCCCTCTTTCGGCTGACCAATCATGGCCACGGCCAGACCTATATTGTCAATCAATTATTGTCAAATAAATTACTTAATAGAGCCCGGGGTCAGGGTTCGCGCCGATTGGGGTTTAAATGTCGTACCGATCCACACTGCTGAAGTCTACGAATATTCCGTGCTTGTGACATCGCTCAAAGAGGAACTCGTGAGCCTCGGCCAGCTGTATCGGGATCGCGGCGAAAGCGAAAATATGTTCGATGAGTTGAAGAACAATTAGAGAAGCGGAACATTAGGCGCCGCACCCGCCGCTTGTTTGTTTACAGGCTGTCAGGGTATGAGCGCACCCACAGGAATACGCTCCTTTCGAGTGAATTATTGAGCGATCAAATCCACCGATCCGGAGACGGACTGCCCCGCAACATTCTTGAGGCCGTTCCAACTCACACCAATAGCATCCCCGGCTGCAAAACTTCCTTCAGGGAGCGTCAGCACCAAAGTTGTTCCATCCGTGCCCGGACTGGCTGAGACGAAAAATCCAGAGACTGGAGAGCCTTCGACCGTGACCTGATAGTGATAAGCGCTCTGGGCCGAGTTGAGGTCGAGCGGTATCGCGAGGCTGAGCTGAATTTGCTGATTTGACACAGTCGCTGATTGCTCTAACGTGTTGTCTTCCGCCGAATCGATTGGTTGAGGTGCAACAATTTGGTATGTGTTATAACTGTGCCCACCCGAATTGAACTGTGGACCAGTTAAATGTAGGGCGGCTGCCTCATGAAGGGCCACGAGATAAAAAGACGATGTTGCCACCATCAAGCAGCTTAGCCATTTTTTAGTGTTCATAACCATGTCCTCCCCGTTGTAAGCGAATGCTGACCAAGAGCTGGCCAGGAAAAGACGCTCCGTGGCGCCGCATCGTAACCTCTAAACGTTTCCGAATGCTGTGGTTCCGGTTCCTCGCGGCCAGCATTGGGCCCAAACCCGTCGCCGGGGCTACCGTCTCGGTCCCGTCCGCCGCGAGCTTGAACACCGTGCCAACGGCTTGTCGGGTTCTTGCGTAGCGCGCTCTTCGAAAGATCGATTTTGGCAAAGGAGCCCGTCTTCTTTTCGCCGGTGAAGATCAGCGTGCTTGTCCTGCCCGTCATTCGGCTCAAACTTCTATTTGCTCGCTTCAAGCCGAAGTCAATTCAAGCCGGGAGCGGCAACGTTTGGCCAACGAGCAGGGCCAACCAATCGCCGCATTGCCGCAAGCGGCAAAGCAAGGCGACGTCGGAGATGTCGACAAGCCCAGCGGCGCTCGCCCACGCGGTTGTGCTTCGCAAGCCTCTTGCACCCAGACAATAAGCGAAGACCATGCGGAGAAGGTCGACGGCGCTTGCGATTGTGCGCGCAAGAAAGCTTTCGAGCGCCGATGTGCTTCCGTCACGATTGACCGGCGATTCGTGAGTATCCATCTCTGGAACCACGAGCGATTCCGCCAGTGAACCGCTATTTTTGCGCCTGTGCGGCTTTGCCCGGGATATTTACGAAATTTTTATTTCGCTTAAGCGATGCGCCGCCTGTTTCCATGTCCATTCCTTTGCGCGTGCAAGACCAGCAGCGCGCAGTTCATCGCGTGCGGCCTTGCTCCCCAATAGTCGGGACAGCTGCTTGGCAATGTCATCAGGATCGTAAGGATCGCAATAGACGGCTGCCTTACCACAAGTTTCGGGCAGTGCCGCGGCGTTAGCAACCAGGACAGGGCAACCGCAGGACATTGCTTCAAGAGGTGGAAGACCGAATCCTTCGTAGAAGGATGGATAGACAAAGCATGCCGCCGATTCGTACAATGCACGCAACTGTGCATCGGACGTAAAACCAACTTCGGTCGCACCTGTTAGTTCAACGTTTGCGGTGGTAAATATCTTAGCATTGCGGCCCCCTACAATCACAAATTTAAACGGCATCCGGGGCAATCGCGCGACTGCTTTTAAAACTCCTAGGAAATTCTTGTTGGAGGCCAGGCTGCTTACCGCAAGAAAATAACTATCGATATCAAGCCCGAATTGTTTGTGTAAACTGTGATCCGGCAGTTCACGCAAGATGTGCTCGCCAGACTCTGGGATAATCTCGATCTTGTCTCGCCGGATGCCAAAATGCCGTACAATATCGTCGGCCGAAAATTTGGACACAGTGCCTACCTTTTGCGCCCTGCGTCCATAAGTACGGATCATTACCTGGTACCAAGCGCGGAAAGCCGGAGTGAAATTTTGCGGCAACGCCGCAACTGCAGCATCATGAAGCACTATCATCTGACGTGCCAGAAAGAGGGGGCCTGAATTACAAAGATTAATAAGCGCTTCATCACCCACGGCGCGGGGCAAATCTAGCTGTTCCCAGAGGTGTCCTGTATGTTGCCCGATGCGTTTAACGGGAACATTGGCAAAGTTGTCAGGGGTTCCATCGACCGGAGGGGCAACAAGACGCGTCTTCGATTTATCCCAAAATTCATTTTCCACTGATGCGCGGACGATTTCGCGCGCAAAACGCTGAACACCTGTGGTTCGATGAGTAAGAAAGCGAGCATTGATCAGCATGAACAAAGCAACTTTAGAAAAGCATCCGCTTGAAACATAGAGCCATGCCAGCAGACATAATGATCAGGCTATTAAGTCCGCGTGATTTTACTTCGTTTGTTGTTGAACCTCAAGGGCCGAATAACACCAATTCAAAAAAGTGAAAGCTCGCCACGTCATCGCGGGACGCGTGAGGTGGTCGTCGATGGCGAGAGGCAAATGTTTCCAGCCGACACCACGGCTGTTGCTTTGGACTTGCCGATCGCCTGTGATGCGATGGCCGGCCCTGTTGAATCAACCGCGCTTTTGATGTCGATATCAATGATCTCGCTGCGCAAACCTCAGCTTCCCAGTCCATACCGAATGGACAATCTCCTGAAAATTCACATCTAGCGTTGCTTTCCGGTCTTGTGGGGCTGTTGTTGTGAGCGCCATGCGGCGGGGTGGTTGCAGACGCGCCGCGCCAGAATCCTCCTATCCAGCGATCGATTTGGGAATGCGGATGAGGTCGTAGGCGATCAGGTTGAGCAGGAAGTTGGCGGCGACGCTCGCGATCCCGCGATGCTTGGTGTTGCGCATGGTGCTGCGTGTCTTGCCCAGCCTAAAATACATTCGATCATCTATGCGAAGCGAACCAAAACCCAAAATGGCTCGCGGGCTTGAGCGAGGAACTCGTTTCAAAGAAGCGAGGGGTTGACGTTTTGGTTTGGCGAGTGCATGAAGTCAGCCTCTCATGGACACGGTAAGAGGGCTACCTTTGCGCCCGCAATTTATGGAAAAATCTGGTTCACCCAAATCATTTCGTATCATCCAAATTCCCAGAGCGGAGGTCCTCATGTTGTGCATTTCAGGCAAAGAATAGAGCTCGTATAAATCATAAATAATCAAATTCAGATAAGTCAAATTCAGATAAGGAAGTGATAGAGCGGTTCTCTAGCGTGCTCGGGTGTTTTAATGCTAAAGTCAATTAAGGATTCGATATTTCGAGACACGACTGATCTTAAAGCCGGAACAGGACTACGGCAGCTTGTCACTTTCGTCACGGGAACCGTTCAAAGGCAATTTTCCATTTGTCTCACTGTCTTTTTATGCGTCTTGGCCATAGGTATCGCTTATCTGGCGATAACACCACCAAAATTCAGGGCCACGGCTACGATGGTTATCGATACGCGAAAGGGGGATATAGCTCAACAAACTTCGGTGCTTGGTGAGCCAACTTTTGATTCAAGTTGGATACAAACACAGATCGAAGCTGTAAAATCAAAAAATGTGAGCTTAGCTGTAATCAGAGAGCTGAAGCTTACCGAAAATCAAGACTTCATGGGCACAAAGCCAACTCTCATTTCAACGGCCGTTAAGTTCTTTACGGCGCCCTTCTTAGATGTTTCCAATCTGACTACGGAGGAGCGTGAAGCACTAAAGTATAAAAAGGCACTTCAAATATTTGATTTTATACGGGCAGTCAACCGAATGGGTGTCAGCTACGATATTGAAGTTTCCGCCGTGTCGCACGACCCAAAAGAGGCTGCCGCGATAGCAAATGCGGTTTGCGAAAAATATATTGATGATCAACTCCAGGCTAAATTTGAGGCGACTCGGCGCACCACTCAATGGTTGAAAGATAGCATCAACAACCTTCGGGACGAAGCCTCGAAAGCTGAGCAAGCTGTCGTCGAATTCAAACAGAAGAACAACATTGTAGAAGCAGCTGGCTCACCGATGACCGACCAGCAACTGAGCGAGATTAATACTCAGCTTATCCTCGCGAGTACTGCAAGGGCAGAAGCAAAAGCTCGCCTTGATAGGATCCAAGAAATCACTTCCACGACCATACCAGACGCATCGATAGTTGACGCGCTGAAAAGCGAAGTGATTATCAAGCTACGCCAGCAATATTTGGAACTTGCAAGCAAAGAAGCAATTCTGGCTAACAAATATGGCAACGATCACTTGGCCGCTGTGGGGTTGCGCAATCAGATGGCAGAGTTGAAACGTAACATTTCCGACGAGATGCGAAAGATTGCAGAGAGCTACAAAAGCGATTACGAAATTGCTCTTGCGCGCGAACAGACCCTCCGCAAAAGCCTTAACGGCATTGTTGCGAACTCCCAGTTTGAGAGCGAAGCCCAGGTCAAACTACGTGAACTCCGCAGTAACGAGATATCTTCCCGCAACATGTACAGCACTTTTTTGAAGCGATACGGTGAAGCGGTTCAGCAGGAGACTTTTCCGACACCAGGTGCACGAATAATCAGCTTAGCCGATCCACCTTTACATCAGAGCCAGCCGAATACAATACTCGTTTTGCTGGTGAGTACGGTCGGCGGCTTCATCCTCGCTATCGGCACTGCTGCGGTCCGTGACTCATTGGACCAAGTGTTTCGAACCGTGGAGCAAGTTAAGGAGCGTTTGCAAATTAATTGTGTGACGATGGTACCAGCATTGAATAGTGCAGCCGTTGGTCGCGACGAATACGACGAATACAAAGGGGTAAAGGCTTCTCTTGTTCGGCACAGAAACATCGATCGGCGGGGGATGATGTTTCATGCTGTTGAAGCACCGTTTTCTGAATATACCGAGTCGCTGCGTCACCTCAAAGAGATTCTTGATGTCAACAGTGTAAGCCAAACGAATGTAATAGGCTTCACCTCCACCATTCAGAATGAAGGTAAATCCACGACTGCCACTAACTTCGCAGCCATGGTCGCCCATGCCGGTGCACGCGTTCTCCTTGTCGACGCAGACTTACGTAAATCATCGCTTTCCAAACGTCTTTCACCCAAAGCGACTGCAGGACTGATCGACGTGACTACGGGCCGTCTAGATTTCGACGATGCAATTTGGACTGATAAATCCACCGGATTGGCCTTTTTGCCAACTGGCCCTAATTATATAGATTTGCTCCATCCTAATGCATTCTTAGCTTCAACACCCACTAGAGTTTTGATCAAGAAGTTAAGTTGTGATTTCGATTATGTTATTGTTGATTTGGCGCCGCTTTCTCCCATCGTTGATACTCGAGCGACAGCAAATTTTATCGATTCCTACTTCTATATTATCGAATGGGGTGTCACAAATATTGAATCTGTTGAATACACTCTCTCTAACGCAAAGATAATATCTGAGAAAGTTCTTGGTGTCGTTTTGAATAAAGTAGATATGAAAACCTTGGGGCGCTACCAAGGATACCGATATTAGTCAATGTCCCCCGGCAACGCCGCATAGACGCTAAATAAGCGCAGCATTCATTTTCTGATAGTCGCGTCGGCGGGGGCCTCATGGAGATGTCGTCGCAACGCTGACGCGCGACGTCGGAGATGATTAATCAAGGTCGGCGATGAGATAGTCGGTGCGCTTCGCCGCAAGCCGGCGCTGCACCGTCCCCATCAGCCGCTCGGTGAGACGGTCCGCAAAGGGAAAGCGCAAATCCGCACACCACCGCTCAATGGCCATCAGATGCGTTTCAACCATCAGGAGCTTGAGCCCGCGCCGGACGGTTTCTAATTCAGTATTGCTGGCCTTGTTCTCCGCCGACCCACATTTTAGCGTCGCCTCGAGCGGCAAGCCGTTGTAAATATCCTCAGGCAAAGCCGGAGGCTTTAGGATATGAGCCGCTCAAAGCGGCTTTTGACTGCTGACAAATCCATTTTTCTTGAACAGTACATCTTTGACCGCAGCGTCATCTCACGGCTCGTCATCTCACGGCTCGTCCGGAATGTGCACAAATCATCAGAAGGGTGCCCTCCTCCAAACGCAAACCAAGGTGCTCGTTCAGTCCTTCCAAAGCCCAAGATATTTGCTTAACGGAAACACACTGCACAAAGCGCCTGGGTACACTCCTGGAAATGTCAAACTTCTACTGCCTCCCCGGCAGAGGCGGCGGATTCTCCCGATTATGTTAGAGCGAATGAAGCTCTTTTTCTTCGGCACTTATACAACAATTTGCAGGGGGTTGGAACTCGGATTGAGCGCCCGAAAGAGCTTGCCTTGAAAACGCACCACTGTGGTCAGGCGTGGACGCCGGCATCGGCCGCGTCGATGTAATCCGGGCGCGCGAATGCGCGAGCCTTGACGCGGCCAGCCGGTCCGGACCACACTTCCATCAACAGATCGTCCTTGACATCAAAGACAGTCTCTTAGGAGGCCGAAGGCCGTCTCGAAGGATGAGGCCAACTCGAAGCTCTTTCAGCCGTGTGTTGGAAAGCCAATTTCTGATTCAATCGACGTGGGAAATGATCTAGGGTGCACCTTCTGGGGCGCGCTCGCCGTTCTGGCCTGTCTCTCAGCTTATGCGCAAGTGTGCGGAAAGGCCGGATTGGTGGATGGCCCTCTGATATGGATCCTCGTGGCTCTCGCCGCCTTCGCGGCGGGCTTCATCAACGCGGTCGCGGGCGGCGGCTCCTTTCTCACCTTCCCATCGCTTATTGCGGCGGGCCTGCCGCCAATCGACGCCAATGCGTCGAGCACGGTGGCGCTTTTTCCTGGCCAGATCGCGACGGCCTATGCGTCGCGCAGCGGCTTCGCCGCCGCCTCGGCCGATAAGCGCGTTCATGTGAGGGCGCTCGCCGCCATCAGCCTCATCGGCGGCTTTGTCGGCGGCCTGCTGCTGCTTATCACGCCGCAAGCCGTGTTCAGCGCGATCGTGCCCTGGCTCATCCTGTTCGCCACGCTGGTCTTCGCCGGGGGCAACTTTATCCCAGCGGCCGGCGAATGGATCAAGCTCAACCACACCGGGATCCTGATCGTCCAGGGTCTCGTCTCGGTCTATGGCGGCTATTTCGGCGGCGGCATCGGCATTTTGATGCTGGCCGCGCTAACCCTCTTCGGCCTGCGCGACATCTGGCTGATGAACAGCCTCAAGATCCTTTTCGCCGTTCTCATGAATGCCGCGGCGGTGCTGACCTTCATCGTCGCCCATCTCGTGCATTGGCCCTGGACGCTCCTTGTGACGGCGGGGTCGATCGCCGGCGGCTATGCGGGGCTGGCCGCGGTGCGGCGTGTACCGCCGCCCGCCGTGAAGGGCTTTGTCGTCATTGTCGGATTGGTGCTTTCCGTCTATTTTTTCCTGAAACCGGCCTGATGGTGATCAGGACATGATGCGGCAGGTCATCTTCGATGGTTCGGGCGGGCCCGAGGTCATCAAGCTCGGCGAAGCGGAGGTTCCGCAGCCGGGTCCCGGCCAGGTGCTGATCGAGGTGGCCGCAGCGGGCGTCAACCGGCCCGACTGCTTGCAGCGGGCCGGCGCCTATCCGCCACCACCCGGGGAAAGCGCCATTCCGGGTCTCGAGGTCGCCGGCCGTGTGGTGACGCAGGGCGAAGGAGTTACGTGGCCGGCCGTGGGCGAGGAAGTCTGCGCGCTCATCGGCTCGGGCGGCTATGCCGAATATGCGCTCGCCCATGCGACCCTCTGCCTGCCGATTCCGAAAGGCATGGATGTCGTCACCGCGGCAGGCCTGCCGGAAAATTATTTTACCGTCTTCGACAATGTCTTGACCCGCGGCCGGCTTGCGGCCGGAGAGACTTTTCTCGTGCATGGCGGGTCGAGTGGCATTGGCGCGACCGCGATCGGGCTTGCCAAGGCTCTCGGCGCGCGGGTCATCGCGACAGCGGGCTCGGCGGAGAAATGCGCCTTCTGCACGAAACGTGGTGCCGATCTCGCCATCGATTACAAGACGAAGGACTTCGTCGAGGAGATCAAGGCTTATTGCGGCAAGCAGAGCGTCGACGTCGTGCTCGACATGGTCGGCGGGAGCTATCTGCCGCGCAATCTCGCCGTGATGGCTTTTGAAGGCCGCCTCGTCCAGATCGGCTTTCTGCAGTCCTCGGTGACTGAGAAATTCGACATGCGCCCCATCCTGCTGCGCCGCCTGACCGTGACCGGCTCAACCTTGCGGGCGCGCAGCGTGGCGCAGAAAGCGGTGATCGCCAAGGCGCTGCACGAAAAAATCTGGCCGCTCCTCGATGCGGGCCACGCTTGGCCACACATCTTCGCGACCTTCCGGCTCGAGCAGGCCCGCGAGGCGCATGCGCTGATGGAATCCTCGGCGCACCTGGGCAAGATCCTGCTCGTCAACTAGACGCCTGCTTCATTCAATTTCATGTCATCCTCACGCCCTTCGGCAAGCTCAGGAGCGAGGATCCAGAAATGTTGCAGAGCGTCATCGGCAGACGTTTGGATCCTTGCTTTCGCGAGGATGACACCCGAGACTCGAACCTCTCCCGATCATTGGATTTTCGCATTTTTCCAACCCCGCAAAATAGGATTTCTCCTCGACGATCGCGGAATGGCATAACAGATTGATCTCCTTCTTGAGTGCGGCCCGGCGGTCGTTGGTCTTATAGACCTGCCGCGCGAACTCGACGAAGGCCGCGCCGAAATCCCGCCTCGCCTCATGCCCCCGCAGCGCATCCTCGACCTCCCATAAAAAGCCATTGACCGAGCGAAGCTCGCTTTCGAGCGCGGCAAGGCCGCCGCCGCCGAAACCGCATTCGGCCTTGAGCTTGTTCAGCAGAGCCAGCTCATGGCGGATATGGGCCAGCTTTTCCGGTTCCCCGATGCGCTGTTCCTTGATCTCCAAAATGGTGATCTTGTCGAAGAGTTCGCCGGCCGACCCCGGAATCGCAAGAATCGCCGTCCCGGCGCCGGTCGTCAACGGACCGGTTGGTTCCTCGGACGGCACCCTGGCCGCGTCTTGCCCGTGGGCTTTTTCCCTCGCGGGAGAGACATCCATTCCGTCTGATGTCATAGGCAGCAATCCGATCTGTCCAAGTTAGAGCATTTTCCGGCGAAGTGGACACTGGTTCGCGTCGTGAAAATGCGACAAAACAAAGCTCTAGCGTACAAAAAAGCAAACCTTGCGCTGACCTCGACGGGCACGGCGCAGTTTGGTAGAAAGCCCCGCTCGCATGCGGGGCCAATACGTTGGCGGATTCGAACGAACGCGCTGATCTCATTGCGGCGGTCTACGATGCCATTGTCGACCCCTCCCGTTGGGACGAGGTTGTCGAGCGGATTGTCGTCGGAACGAAATCGGTCAGCGCCAGCTTCCTCGTTCAGCCACCCGATGTGCCGCGGCTTGCGACAATGCATAATGTCGATCCTTCTTGTCTCGACACCTTTTATCGGAATTGGGAAAAGAGCAATCCGTTCGACGTCAGCAGGGCGACGAGAGTTCCTGGCGAGATTACAACCTTCACGCGCGTCACCCAGACCGCGACGTTCAGGGCTTCCCGTTTTTTCAATGAAATCGCGCGTCCGCATGGATGGAGCGATTGTGTTGCGGCTTGTCTGCTTCGCGGGCCTGATTCAGCGGGGCATTTGGCGGTCATGCGATCGCCCGACAGGGTTTGGGTCGAGCCCGAGGAATGGCAACTTCTTGAGACCCTCACGCCGCATTTGCAGCGGGCGGCGACCATCCATCGGCCCCTCTTCCGCGCCAAGATGCTCACCGATTCGCTCGGCGCGGCCTTTGCGGCGGCCGGCTTTGGAGTCCTCCTGGTCACCGAGGAGAGCCGGGTCCTTTTCGCCAATGCCGAGGCCGAAGACGTCGTACGGCGCCGTGCCGGCTTGACCTATAGCGCCGGACGGCTGGAGGCGACGGATCATGCCATCAGCGAGCGTTTGCATGCGCTCGTGCGACAAGCATCGAGGCGGGGACACGGTGCCGGCGGCGGAACGCTCGAGCTGAGGCGCGGCGATGATCGCCCGCCCCTGATCGCGCATGTCGTTCCGCTCGCCCCGGTGCGAACCCTGGCCATCCTGGACCTCGAGCGGCCCGCCGTCGCAGTCTTCATTCGTCGATCCCGGCGCGGACTTCCTGGCCCGCGTCCGCGATTTTGCGGCACGCTTCGGGCTGACCGGCGCGGAAACCCGCGTTCTCGCCGAGATCATCGGTGGCGCCGGACTTCTCGCAGCCGCGACCAAGCTCAAGATCACCGAGACCACGGCGCGCACCCACCTGAACCGTATTTTCGCCAAGACCAGAACGCACCGCCAAGCGGAACTCATCCGGCGGTTTTTCGAGACCAGCTTGCCCCGCCCGCCGGCGCGCTGACCCCCCATAAACCGGCCAAAGGACGAATGTTTCACGGATCTTACGCACACGGGAGCCGCCAAAAGTCCGCGGCTTTGTAAGAAACTGCGGCAAAATCGGACAAAAATGTTTCACGTGAAACATTTTGGTACGATTGACTCCCGCTAGGCAGCTAACCCAAAAGCCGCCGGTTCCTGCGCGTCGTTTTGGTTTTCCGCCGAAAGCTGGCCAGGATCTCGACATGCGGCGTGTAACGGAATTGATCGATCGGCATCACGCTTGCGAGCTCATAGCCGCCGGCACATAGGATTGCCGCATCCCGTGCAAAGCTCTCCGGATTGCAGGAAACGGCGATGACAATGGGCACTTGCGAGGCCGCGAGGGTACGCGCCTGGGCCAAAGCGCCGGCGCGCGGCGGGTCGAAGACGACCGCCTCAAAGGGATCCAGTTCCAAGACGCTCAGCGGCGAAGCGAAAAGGTCGCGCCGCGCGACCCGCACAGGCCTGAACCCTGGCGCATGGGCGGCTTTCTCCAGAGCGCGCAAGGCCCGCTCGTCCAGATCGAAGGCCGCAACTTGCGCAAATTCCGCCAGTCTTAGCGCGAAGGTCCCGACGCCGGCAAAAAGATCGGCAATCGAGCCGGCCCCCTTGACCTCTGCGAGAAGGCCCGCCACGAGCCTGGCCTCGCCTTCCTCCGTGGCCTGCAGGAAGGCGCCGGGCGGCGGCACCAGCCGAGCCTTGCCCATGACCAGCATGGGCGGGCGGCGGATGATGACGCTCGTGCCATGATTGGAAAGGCGGGCCAGATCCTCGGTCTCGGCAATCCTCGCCAAATCCCTCATTTGCCGCTCGGTCAGGGCTCCATGCCCCCGAAGATCGATATCAAGGCCAGATTGCGTCGCGGTGACGAGAATATCGAGCGGCTTGCGGGAGGGCGCGAGCGTTTCGGCAAATGCGCGAGCGGCCGACAGCGCTTTGACCATGGCCGGCGCCAGCACCTTGCAGGAGTCGATCTCGATCATCGCGTGGCTGTGCATCCTCATGTAGCCGAGTTCCGTCCGCCCCTGTGGATAGCGCGCGTGGAAGGTCGTCCGGCGGCGCCCCTCCCCATGCGCGTCGACAAGTTCTCCAACCTCGGCGGCAAGCCCGGCATGTCGCAAGGCCGTGATCACGAGATCCCGCTTCCAGCCGGCGTAGGACGAAGCGTCAAGCATTTGCAGGGCGCAGCCGCCGCATTGAGTGAAATAGGCGCAAGGCGGATCGATGCGGGCGGGGCTCGGCTCGACCACTTCGATCAATGTGCCATGCGCGCCATCGATCTCCGCCAGCACCCGCTCTCCAGGCAGCGCGTAGGGTACGAAGATTGGGCCGTTTGCGCCTTGCGCGATGGCTTCGCCACGCCGGCCAAGCCTTTCGATGGAAAGGCACTGGTGGAAATGGCTCATTCCCGCATCGCGCCAAGCAGGAACTCTTGATTGCCATCCGAGCCGGTGATCGGTGAGGGCATGACCCCGACAAGCCTGAAGCCGAGGTTTTGGACGAGATTTTTGATTTTCTCGCACACCTGCTGCTTGATCGCGTCGGATTTGACGATGCCCTTGCTGGCCGCTCCGCGGCCTGCTTCGAACTGCGGCTTGATCAAAGCGACAAGCCTAGCGTTCCTCGCAGCGCGCGGCAGAATAGTCGGCAGCACCCGATCAAGCGGGATGAAACTCACGTCGCAGGTCATGAAAGACGGCGGCGGCTCCCATAATGAATTTGGCATGGCCCGCACATCCATGCCTTCAAATGCCTCGACGCGGGGATCCCCGGCGACATGGGGATGCAATTGGCCGTGGCCGACATCGACGCAGAGCACCTTGGCCGCGTCTCGTGCGAGCAGCACATGGGTGAAGCCGCCGGTGGAGGCGCCGATGTCAAGACAATGATGCCCCGAAGGGTCAAGACCGAAGGTATCAAGCGCCGCGGCGAGCTTGACGCCGCCACGAGACACCCAGGGATAGGCCGGCGTCGCCTCGATCTTCGCGGCGGGATCAATGAAATCCGACGGCTTTCGGATACGCCTGCCGTCCGCGCGGACAAGCCCCGCAGCGATGGCTTCCTGTGCCTTGGTGCGGCTTTCGAAGAGCTTGAGCTCGACGAGCGCCACATCGGCCCGCCCATGCGAGCCTGAGCTCGTATTCACCGGCTGAATGTTCCTTTGTTAGCTAGCCATGCAACGAATGTCACCCCTTCCTCGCCTGGAGGGAGGCAAGCTTCCGCTGCCTGCTGGGCCATCGGCGGCAGGACGCGCCGTTTCTGCGCCTCTCGCCACAAAACCATCCAGCGTTTTCGATCGAGGCGGTATCGGTCGCAGGGGTGCAGGCCGCCGCGGGCTGGCAGAAAATCAAACCCGCTGTCGACAAAGGCAAAGCCGGATTTTTCCAGAACCCGACAGGAAGCCAAATTGCCGGTCCGCGAGTGGGCGATGACCCGGCTGGCCGGCGTCAGGTTGAAGACCATATCGGTAAGCGCCCTGACGGCTTCGGTCGCGTAGCCCCGACCCCAGTGGCTCGGGGCCAGCACATAGCCGATCTCCACATCCGCCGCCGTCACTGGATGCGCGCCAATGAGGCCGATTGCTTGACGTGCGCCCGCCTTGAGGCTGATCGCCAGAGTGAGCGCGGCGCCACTGGCATTGCCCGCCCGCGCCTTCATGATGAACCTCTCCGCTTCGCCCGGCGGATAGGGATGCGGGATCAGGGCGGTCATCCGAGCGACCTCGGGCAGACTCGCCATGCGGGTAATGGCGACCAGATCGGACGCGCGCGGCCAGCGCAACCAGAGCCGCCGGGTCTCAATCTGGAAGACATCATCGAGGATCACATCGGGGAACATGGGCTCACCCTCGGCAGCGGCTTTGCAGCCTCGCTCAGTGGAGTTCAGGCCCGCTTTCACACCCACAAAGCCTACACGGGCTTTCCACTTTCCATCCTGCTGCTTTTGCGAATCACACTTCCTGGCCATGAAACCGGGAGGGCTTCCTTCTGGCCTCGTTTTCTCGTAATTGAGAGCGGGATTTCAGCGAAAAACCGGTACCCACTTTTTCGCATCCCGCTCTAATCGGCCGTTGCTTCCCTGGGCACGGGCAGGACGGATATGTAGGCACGACCATCGGCTTTTTTCTGAAATGCCACCTTGCCTTCGATCAGCGCAAATAACGTATGGTCGGTCCCAATTCCGACATTGGAGCCCGGATGCCATTTGGTACCCCGCTGGCGGACCAGTATGTTTCCGCCGAGCACGCTCTCCCCGCCGAATTTCTTGACCCCTAGCCGCTGGCCCTTGGAATCGCGGCCATTGCGCGACGAGCCGCCTGCCTTCTTATGTGCCATGAGCCTATCCACCTCATTTGGCGAGGCCGCAGCACTCGCCCCCATTGTTCTTGAGATTACGATGATTTTGGGCGGCCAAATTCAGGGAACGGGCCAATTCCGGAGAGGAGAGCGGATTGCCGGTCCGTGCACGCGATCTGCAAATCAAATCCCTGCGGAACCAAATTGAAGCTCGCCTCTAGGCACCGGCCTGGACCCCAGTGATGCGCACCAAGGTTAAATCCTGGCGGTGCCCGCGTTTCCGCTTGGAATTCTGCCGCCGCCGTTTCTTGAAAGAGATCACTTTCGGGCCGCGCGTCTGCCTGACGATTTCGCCGAGCACGCTGGCTCCGGCAACGAAAGGGCTTCCAAGTGAGGGTTCCCCTTCGCCCGCAAGCATAAGCACCTGATCGAAGGTGACCGCCCCACCTGCTTCCCCGGCAAGGGTCATGACGGAAATTGTATCTCCCGCCGCTACGCTATACTGCTTGCCCCCTGTTTTGATGACTGCGAACACTTCAACCGGTCCTTCTCTGTGGGTCGTTCAAGATTTCTATCCGACTGCAACTTCCGGCCTGCAGTGTTTCACGACCGCTTTCCTTCTGGCCTTCACCCACCCTCACGACCAAAGGTCCACCTTATGCCGGAGGTCCCGTCAGCCTCACCGTTCAACCACCAGATGGGAGTTTTGCGCGATTTGCTCCAGCTTGTCCGGAAGCGGATCCCCAAGTCCAGTCGCGCA
>DATJTB010000101.1:0-2067 GCA_035503795.1 Methylocella sp. | reverse complement strand
CCGCCGCGATCATGCGGCGCGACATGGCGGCCTATGACGCCGACCCTTCGGCCTACACCCAGTCGCTCGGCTGCTGGCACGGCTTCATCGCGCAGCAGAAGCTGATCTCGATCAAGAAGCATTTCGGCTCGACCGAGCGCCGCTACATCTATCTCTCCGGTTGGATGGTCGCCGCGCTGCGCTCCACTTTCGGGCCGCTGCCCGACCAGTCCATGCATGAAAAAACCGTCGTGCCAGATCTGATCCAGGAGATCTACACTTTCCTGCGCCAGGCCGATGCGCGCGAGCTTGGCGGTCTCTTCCGCGCCATTGATGCGGCGCGCAAGGCGGGCGACAGCGCGAAGGAGAAAGAACTTCTCGGCTCCGTCGACAATTTCCAGACCCATGTCGTGCCGATCATTGCCGATATCGATGCAGGCTTCGGCAATGCAGAGGCGACCTATATCCTCGCCAAAAGGATGATCGAGGCGGGCGCTTGCGCCCTGCAGATCGAGAACCAAGTCTCCGACGAGAAGCAATGCGGCCATCAGGACGGCAAAGTCACCGTCCCGCACGAGGTCTTCCTCGCCAAGGTGCGCGCCTGCCGCTACGCTTTCCTGGAGCTTGGGGTCGAGGACGGCATCATCGTCACCCGCTCCGATTCGCTCGGCGCCGGCCTCACCCAGCAGATCGCCTATAGCCGCGA
Source organism: Methylocella sp. (assembly GCA_035503795.1). Taxonomy (GTDB): domain Bacteria; phylum Pseudomonadota; class Alphaproteobacteria; order Rhizobiales; family Beijerinckiaceae; genus Methylocapsa. Next base: position 1,382 of record DATJTB010000101.1, on the reverse strand, counting down.
GCCTGGTGATCTCGGCGATCAATATAATTCTTTCCTCGATGCCGAGGAGGTGGCGCCCGGCGAGGCCCGCAACGGCGATGTGGTCATCAACCGCAATGGCAAACTGCTGCGGCCGAAGCGTTTGGCGAGCAATCTCTATCAGTTCCGTCCGGGCACCGGCGCGGACCGTGCCGTGCTCGACAGCATCGCCTCGCTCCAGAACGGCGCCGATCTTCTGTGGATCGAAACCGAGAAGCCGCATGTCGAGCAGATCGCGACTCTCGTCGATCGCATCCGCGCGGTCGTGCCGAATGCCAAGCTCGTCTATAATAATTCGCCGTCCTTCAACTGGACCCTGAATTTCCGCCAGCAGGTTTTCGACGCCTGGAAGGCGGCCGGTAAGGATGTGTCGAAATATGATCGGGCCGCCCTGATGAGCGCCGATTATGACGCAACCGAGCTTGCCGCCGAGGCCGATGAGAAAATCCGCACTTTCCAGGCGGACGCGGCCAAGCGCGCCGGCATTTTCCATCACCTCATCACGCTGCCCACCTATCACACGGCAGCGCTCTCGACCGATAATCTGGCGAAGGAATATTTCGGCGCTGAAGGCATGCTCGGCTATGTCAAGAATGTCCAGCGCAAGGAGATCCGCGAAAGCATCGCCTGCGTGAAGCATCAGAATATGGCGGGTTCCGACATGGGCGATGACCACAAGGAATATTTCGCCGGCGAAGCGGCATTGAAGGCCGGCGGCGCGCACAACACCATGAACCAGTTCGGCTGAGCTGCCGGTTCGACTAAACCCGTCAAAAAAACAGGGCGGCCAGGAGTGTGGTACTTCGGGCCGCCTTTTCGTTTGTGGCCTCTGGGTGTTTGGGGTTCTCGATTCTCTGCGGTATATTGGTTGCTCTCATGTTGCTGTTGGCACCCGCTCAAGCTTGAGAGACCGATATGATCGCACTCATCATTTGGCTGCTCGTCGGCGCTGCGGCGGGCTGGATCGCCGGGATCGTCGTCCGGGGAAGCGGTTTCGGACCAGTCAGCAACATCATCCTCGGGATCCTGGGGTCGATCGTCGCCGGCATCCTGTTCCCATTGCTGGGCATTGCCTTTATCCCGGGGTTGGTCGGCGACGTGGTCTATGCCGCGGTTGGCGCCATCATCCTCCTTGTTGTGGTCTCGTGGATCAAGCGGGCCTGAGCGGCGCCCAAGAAGGTAAATGCCCATGATGTTTGGCGTTGGAATCCTTGTGGCCGTCCTTGTGCTCTTCCTGGTCTGGCGATCCAATCGACAGAGCTAGGGCGAATTCCGCAAAAGTTGACAGACTTTTGCGACGAGAATTCGCTCCAACTTCTTGATCTTGCGCGATTTCTTATCGCTCGAACGATTCCGTTCGAGCG
>DATJTB010000100.1:0-7447 GCA_035503795.1 Methylocella sp. | reverse complement strand
ACGCATCCAAAGCGGAGCGTTCATCAAGACTAGAGCATTTTCCAGCGAAGTGGATACCAGTTCGCGTCTAGAAAATGCGATAAATCAAGAAGCTACAAGAGTTTCCCGATTCTGTCGAATCGGGAAACTCTTGAGAGCGGGATGAGCAAAAATGTGAAGGCTCATATCCCGCTCTCAATGACGCGAATCGATAAAATCACCGTGATCGAGGGCGAAGGCTGCTTCAGCTTGCGGCGCAATGCGGCTTCTGCCCGGGGGCGCGCGAGGCGTCGCAGTGCACCGCCGACTTGGCCCAATAGCGCGGGCTCAGGCTATGGTCCGGGGAGTGCAACGTGGAACCGGGCTCGTGATCGTTGTGAATCTCGCCCTGCTTGGACACATTTAGCTTGTGTCAGAAGGCCATCTTTGCAAACCGGCCAACACCACCTTTGCATCCCAGTAATCTGCTTATGGAAAAGTCGGCGGGATCTGTGTGAGCCCGCCGTCGGAGGCTGTCTTCGCTAGATACCTCGTCTCAGGAGGCTTCCGACCAGGGCAAGGACAAACAGCACGATTGCGACCCAAAATAAGAGCTTGGCGCCGACGATCGCTGTTCCGGCTATGCCACCAAATCCGAGCGCCGCGGCAATCAGGGCAACAACCAAAAACACCACGGCCCAATAGAGCAGACCACCCATGGCAATCTCCTAAGTCCGTTGTTCGATGAAACAGAACGTTCAGGTTCAAAGCTGGTTTCAGCATTGGCAGGATCTTTGTGGGCTTCCCTACGTCCGCAATGACGGCCGCCGTCATCGCGAGGCCGCCAACAGGCCCGGCTTCATCGGCCCGATGACTCCGTGGCCATGCCGATCCAGAGACCGGTTCAAATGCTCGGTGGCTGGACTGCTTCGGCGGCGGCTAGAGCGAATTCCGCAAAAGTTGATAGACTTTTGCGAGGAGAATTCGCTCCAACTTGTTGATTTTGCGCGATTTCTTATCGCTCGAACGATTCCGTTCGAGCGATAAGCGCGCTAGCATGACGCCGACTTCTCCGCAGGATCGGCGGATTTGCAGCCGATGACGACCCACCATAGAACTGCATGGCAAAATGGTGCGACACGCCAGCGGCAATCGAGGCGTGACTCCTTCCAAGCTCTGCCTTCCAACTCCGGGTTTCAAAGTGAAAGCCAAACTTCAAGGGCAAATCGTCATTGCGACGCATAATGAGGGCAAGCTCGCCGAGATGCGCGATCTTCTCGCCCCCTATGGCATCAAAACCCTATCGTCCGGGGAACTTGGCTTGCCGGAGCCGGAGGAAACAGGGGAGACGTTCGCCGCCAATGCGATCCTCAAGGCGCGCGCCGCGGCACAACTCTCCCGTCTGCCCGCTTTTGCCGATGATTCCGGCCTTTGCATTGACGCGCTGAATGGCGAGCCCGGTATTCATTCGGCCCGTTATGCGCGGGACGCCGGCGGTTTTGATCAGGCCATGCAAAAGCTCGAGGAAGCTCTTGCGGCTGGCCCGCATAAGCCACCGTTCAAAGCGCATTTCGGCTGCGCGCTCGCCCTCGCCTTTCCGGATGGCAAAGCGAAAGCCTTTGAAGGCCGGGTCTTCGGCGAGCTTGTCTTTCCGCCACGCGGCCATCTGGGCTTTGGCTATGACCCAATCTTCCGGCCTGAGGGTTTCGACCAGACCTTCGGCGAGATGACGCGCGAGGAAAAACATTCCATTCCGGCAGACGGCTCGCCTGGCCTGTCGCACCGCGCCCGCGCTTTTCAGCTTTTCGCCAAGAGCTGTCTTGACGGAAGAACGTCGAACTGACCCGGCCTGCGTTCAACCGATCAAGTTTTTTCACGGCCAAGAAAAATTCTTGATGGCGGAAGGCGTGACGAATCTATGTCTTCAACATCGAGCCATGCTCGCAAAATTTCGCTGTCGCGCCGGCTGCGTCAAAGCAAGGGATTGCTTTCTTGTGCCGCACAAAATATTATTGCGCCGCAATATGACAGGGGCGGCGCATGTGAAAGACAGAGCGCCTAGAGCGGGATGAGCAAAAGTGTGAAGCGGTTTTGCGCTCACATCCCGCTTTAAATTATGAGAATCGATCGCGAGGGTTTTGGATCGATTCGATCCAAAACCCTCGCGATCTAATGGGGCTGAAACGCCAATATGTCGACGGTCTGGCACACGAAATATGGCACCCGCAAGGTGCGCTTTGATCCGCCGACTCTGAAGGAGGCGATCACGGCGGCGCGCGGCCTGACCGATGATTTGCAGCAGCAGGCCGAGATCGCGGCCGCGCTCATGGAATTACCGCTGGAAGAAGTTCGCGCCGAGCTTCTCGCGACCGCACCGCCGCGTAACAGCACGCAGATCGTGACCACGAGCGGACGGGAAGGCGCCGCACGGACCGTCATCGTCGAACGCAAGGCCAGCCGGCGTTCGGGAACCGGGACCAGTATCTCTCCCGCAGCCATCAAGGCCGGCCTTCTCAAGAAGCCGGGATGAAACCTGGAGCATTTTCCAGCGAAGTGGCTACCGGTTCGCGTTGAGAAAATGCGACAAAATCAAAGAGCCAGAGCATTTTCCAGCGAAGTGGCTACCGGTTCGCGTTGAGAAAATGCGACAAAATCAAGAGCTCGAAGCCGTCGATACAATCGGGAGACGCTCTCTAGGCAATCAAAAGCTTCAGAGGCCCAAATCCGCATAAGCGCTGAAATTCGGTGCCAGGATCGGCTGCGCGCCGGTGATCAGCCTCGGGAGCGCGACCTTGCGCAAACCGGCGGATGGCGGCAAAGGAACTTCCGCCGAGCTTGGAGAAAGATCTGTCGCGCCGGCTGATTCCGATGACGTTGGATTGGGTGCTGTTGTGGCCTCGGCGTTCCGATCTTCGGCGAGGTTCGCCGCAGTCTGTGAAAAATCCGCCGGCCGTTGCGGGGGCAAAGGGATTTCCCCCGCGAGGAGGCGGCCGGAAGAAGCCGGCGCCGAGTGGGTTTGCGCCGAAGCCGTCGCTGTCGGCCCAGCGCCAGCGGCATCGCCCGAGCCGAAAACGGACAGTACCTTTCCCATGAGGCTTGCCAGAACCGGCGGCGCGCTGTTCGTGGGCCCTGCAAGCGGCGGGGCAGCCGAGGCCATCAGGGTCTGCGGGTTTGCGGGTTTCGGCTCGACCGGCTTCGGAGCGTCGCAATCGCGGATGCCAAGCGCGATCAGTTCAGAGCCGCGCAGCACCTTATAGTCGCGCGTAAGCGTGCCAAGCCGCGCCTGCACGGCGGCCGGATAGGAGGCGAACATCCAACGCGAGACACCCTCATTGGGCTGATGGTTGCGCGGATCATAGGCCAGATGAAATTTCAGAATGCTGCCCTTATAGACACAGACATTGGGCAGGCTCAGCGCCAAAGTGCAAGCGGAACGGCATTCGTGCAACCGGACTTCACGTTGTGTCGAGCGGTAGTAATCGGTCTGTTTGTGGTAGTCCGTGACGTAACCACCCACATCCTTGGTGACGATCACGGCGGCCGGCATAGGCGGCGGTGCAAGATAACTCAAACCTTGTTCCTACTCTTCAAGCCCTCGAGCCTTTTCCAGCGAAGTGGCTAAGCGGGATACGCGCTGGGTCGGGCCCAACAGGCAAGTCCCGCAGGCTCAGGGCTGAGCCTTTTTCAGGATCGGAAAACCCATTTGAACAACGGCCGGCGATTGACTTCGTGGCGCGACGAGCCAAAGCTAAAAAATCGTGGTGAACACAATCTTAAGAAATCGCGGCGAATCTGCGATTTCCGCGGGCGATTCAATCAGCTCGAGAAACACAGCCTCGCGACGGTGTTCTCCATCGATTGTGGCGTGACTTTGACGAGACTGAGATTTGATGGCTTCGCGCACCCAACTGAGTGATGCTGGAACGTTGAAAGTCGAATATCAGGGCCTTAACTTCTCTAGTCCTCTCGCAGCATGGCCTTGCCGTACGGGATGAGCGACATGCAAGACACTTCGCTTGGGCACAGTCGGCACAAACCCGGCTTCGGGGTCTATGTGCATTGGCCCTTTTGCCTTTCCAAATGTCCTTATTGCGATTTCAACTCGCATGTGCGGACAAAGCCCGTCGATGAGAGGGTTTTCGTCGAAGCGATACGGGCCGAACTTGCGCATCGCGCCAGCCTCACGCCGGGCCGCACAGTTTCGTCGATCTTCTTTGGCGGCGGCACGCCTTCCTTGATGAAGCCTGCAACGGTTGCCGCCATTCTCGATGCGATCGCCAATTTATGGCTGATTGCGCCCGGCGCTGAAATCACGCTCGAAGCCAATCCGACCAGCGTCGAGGCGGAACGGTTTTCCGGCTATCGGCTGGCGGGCGTCAACCGGGTCTCTCTTGGTGTCCAGGCGCTACGCGATGAAGATCTCAAGGCTCTGGGGCGCGGACATGATGTTGTGCAGGCCAAGCGCGCCATCGCGCTCGCCGCCACCACATTCGATCGCTTCTCCTTCGATCTCATTTATGCGCGGCCGAAGCAAACCGTCTCGGACTGGCGGACGGAACTAGCCGAAGCGATCGGGCTCGCCCACGATCATCTTTCGCTCTATCAGCTCACCATCGAAGAGGGCACGATTTTCGCGCGCCTGCGGGAAGCGGGCAAGCTCGACGTGCCAGATCCGGATCACGCCCGCGCGCTTTGGGATACCACGCAGGAAATCACGGCCAAGGCCGGACTGCCCGCCTATGAAGTCTCCAATCATGCCCGCCCAGGCGCGGAGAGCCGCCATAATCTCATCTATTGGCGCTATGGCGAGTATATCGGCGTCGGCCCCGGCGCGCATGGTCGAATCTCGAAGGGCGTCACGCGAAGGGCACAGGCGACCGAGCCGCAGCCCGATATCTGGCTGCAGCGAGTGGCCCGCCAAGGCCAAGCACTGATCGAGGATGAGGATCTATCCGCCGAGGAGCGAGCCGATGAATTTCTGTTGATGGGCCTGCGCCTTTCCGAGGGTATTGCGCCTTCGGATTTCGGGATCATGGCCGGGCGCGATCTCAATCCGCGCCGCGTTGCCGCGCTCATCGCCCAGGGCATGGTCGAATACACGCCGAAGGGTCGTCTCAGGGTCAGCGCGGAAGGCTTTCCTGTGCTTGACGCCGTCGTCGCCGATCTCGCCGCCTGAACCCACCCACCGGAGAGACGAGACCCTCCAAAGCACTTCTTGGAAGTCATTTAAGGCTGTTCCTGACAGCTGTCCGGCACAGCCTGGTTTTGATGGACCGCACGCAGACCTCATGCTGGCCGTTGACTATCTTGCTTTCCCTGACGAGGGTGCGCAAAGAGTCGGCGGGTAGGCTGAAGTCTCATGATGGCGTTTTCCCAGAAGCGCATTCTCTTGATCATCGGCGGCGGTATCGCAGCCTATAAGACGCTGGAGCTGATTCGGCGCCTACGCGAGCGCAGCTATTTCGTGCGCGCCGTAATGACCGACGCGGCACAGGCATTCGTCACGCAGCTCTCGGTCGAAAGCCTGACTGGCAGCGGGGTCCATCACGATCTCTTCGCCTTGACGGAGGATTCCGGCATGGGGCATATAGAGCTCTCGCGCGATGCTGATCTTCTTGTCGTTGCTCCGGCGACCGCCGATCTCATGGCGAAAATGGCGCAAGGCTTGGCCTGCGATCTCGCCACAACCCTGCTTCTTGCCACCGACAAGAAAATCCTTGTCGCGCCCGCCATGAATCTGCGCATGTGGCTGCATCCGGCGACAAAGCGCAATATCGCGCGCCTGCTGGAGGATGGCGTAACCGTCATCGGTCCCGAAGCCGGCGAGATGGCGTGCGGCGAATATGGGCCGGGACGGATGAGCGAGCCAGCCGACATCCTTTCGTCGATCGAAGCTCTGCTCGCGCAGGATACGCGCCTGCCACTGCCGGTTGAACCGATTGGCACGGCCTCCGCGCTCAACGGACGACGCGTTGTCGTTACCTCAGGTCCGACCCATGAGCCAATCGACCCGGTGCGCTATATCGCGAACCGGTCCTCCGGGCGGCAAGGGCACGCGATCGCCGCTGCCGCAGCTGCGGCCGGCGCAGAAACCGTGCTGATCTCGGGTCCGGTGGCACTTGCCGATCCGCCGAACGTCCAAACCCGGCATGTCGAAACCGCCTGCGAAATGCTTGCGGCGGTCGAGGCGGCCCTTCCCGCCGACATCTTCATCTCCGTTGCCGCGGTCGCTGATTGGCGGGTTGCCGATATCGCCCATCAAAAGATCAAGAAGGAGAGGGGCCGCGAAGTCTCCCTTGCGCTCACGGAGAATCCCGACATTCTGGCCGCCGTGGGAAAACGCCTTGAAAACCGGCCAACTTTGGTCATCGGCTTCGCGGCGGAAAGCGAGAACCTTCTGGCCCGCGCGTTCGCCAAGCTCACGCAGAAAAATTGCGACATGATCCTCGCCAATGATGTGGGGGAATCCTCAAAAGTGTTCGGCGGTGAGAAAAACGAGGTGCTCGTCCTGACCAGGACGGGACAGGAGGCGTGGCCGCCGCTCGACAAGGCGGAGGTGGCGCGCCGCCTCATCCTCCGGCTGTCCGCCATGCTGCCGGAGCGCGGCCAATGAAGGAGGTCAGCGCCAGGCAGGAACGCGTAAAGGTGAAACTCAGTCGCTTGCCGCATGCCGAGGGACTGCCACCGCCAGCCTATCAGACCGAGGGCGCCGCAGGTTTCGATCTCATCGCAGCCCTGCCGGAAGGCAGCAAGATCGTGATCGAACCGGGCGGCCGGTATCTTGTTCCGACCGGTATCGCACTGGCCCTTCCGCAGGGATTCGAGGCTCAGCTGCGGCCACGCTCAGGTCTTGCCCGCGATTTTGGCGTCACTGTCCTCAATGCGCCGGGTACGATCGACTCCGATTATCGCGGCGAGATCCTTGTGCTGCTCATCAACCACGGCAGCGAGGCCTTCGAGATCATCCGGGGCGCGAGGATCGCCCAACTTGTCATCGCGCCTTTTGCACGCGCCGTCTTCATCGAAGTGGACAGCTTGCCCGCAACACCGAGGGGCAGTGACGGTTTTGGATCAACCGGTCAAATGGCTGGACGGGAGGAGATGAGGTGACGCTTTTGTCTCGCCGCGGCCAGCTCGCGCTCGCAGCCGTTGCCGACATCGCGATTCATGCACGCCTAGCGCCGGTGGCCGCGAAGGCACTCGCCGCAAGGCTTGCCTTGCCGCCACGCCACCTCGAAGCGTTGCTGCAAAGTCTTGTTCACGCTAACATTCTGAAAGGTGTGCGGGGGCCACGCGGTGGCTATGAGCTGGCCCGTGAACGGCGCAGGGTATCGGTCGCCGCTGTCTTGCGGGCTGTGAGCAATGGCATCGAAGACCGGACCAACCAAGCCGAGTGCCTTCTGCTTCGCCAGGTCATCACGCCGTTGCTGGACGAAGCGGGCGCAGCCCTTCTCGATAAGCTTGAGACGATCTCGATTGACGACCTTTG
>DATJTB010000099.1:0-15151 GCA_035503795.1 Methylocella sp. | reverse complement strand
TTTGGAACGCGCTCGAAATTTAATGTCTTCCCCAGCCTGTGGCAGGTTGGAAGGAGCAACGACTCCGACGTCTTTCTTGTTCACTGCAGCAATTTCAATCTCCACCGCGCGCGAAGAAATTGTCGCCAGCAGCACCCCGTTTGTCGCTTCATCGGCAGCCGAATTCCGCCCCTCTAGGAATCATGCTCCCTTCGAAGCACACGCCCTTCGAAGCACACTTCTTGTTCGGAGCTGCGCAACACGATCCCCGGTCCTGTCCGGGGTGGGTAAGGCTCAACGATCACAATGATCGCTCCATTTCCATTTTGTCGCATCGCAGTATGAGGCCCGCGAGCTGTGGATCGTTCGAATTCCGTCGTATGGTGCAAGGGATACAAAGCGACGCGTCTGGCAAGCTGTGTCGCTCTCTTCCGATTGTCTTCGAGTATTCGCGAAGATTATGCCGAAAAATGGGCTCGGCACCGCAGCACGAGCCCTGTTGTCGCTGACGCACCTTGTTGATAATCGTGAGGGCGCAGGCGCGCCGGGCGGTCCCGCAGGTGCGACTTCCACGCTGGTTCCCTGACCGATGCCGCATGAGGCTTTTCTGTCCATTCGCTCCAAGATGACGAAGTTCTCATAAGGTACAGCTTCCGGCTCATTGAATTTCCCTGTGGCTCGATATCTCGGCGCAAAGCAATGATGCCTTACTTCCGCAGTTTGCCGAATCTGATCTCGCTTGGACGGCTGGTGCTGGTGCCGGTGATCATCGAGATGATCGCCACCGAGCGTTGGCCGGAGGCTTGCGTCGTTTTCGTGATTGCAGGACTATCCGATGCCATCGACGGCTTTCTTGCCAAGCGTTTTGATCTCCGCAGCGAAATCGGCGCCTATCTCGATCCCGTGGCGGACAAGGCGCTGATTGTGTCCGTCTATGTTGCGCTAGCCATCGTCGCCGCCCTTCCGGCGACGATCGCCATACTCGTCGTCGCCCGGGATGTGATGATCGTCGGCGGTTTCGCAATCTCGCTCATCTTGCAAAGGCCCGTGACCATCAAGCCTTTAATGATCTCCAAGCTGAATACGGTCGCCCAGATCAGCTTCGCGGCCCTCGTTCTGGCAAGCAAGGCTTTTGGGCTGCAGGCCGGCCTATCGATGATGATCCTGCTCTACAGCGTGGCGGGTTTGACGCTGGCCTCGATGGCCGTCTATTTCGGCCAATGGATCCGGCACATGAATATTTGAAGGGGAGACGCGGCCTCGCGACGGCCGAATTCGAGCACGCGGATGGCTGGCAGATCCGCATCGAGGAAGCGGCGAGAGTGATGAAACTCGAATGGCAGATCGGCTTTTGGCTTGGCGCCTTCCTATTGTCTGTAGCGCTGCTGTGGCTGTTCAGCGATGTCCTGTTGCCATTTGTGGCGGCGCTTGCACTCGCCTACCTGCTCAATCCCATCGTGGACTTTCTGGAGAAGCTCGGCTTCAACCGGCTTGGCGCGACGCTTTTGATCCTGGCGCTGCTGACTCTTGTCATGGCGCTGGTTTCGATCCTGATCCTGCCCGTTCTCTGGCACCAGCTCGGCAATTTCATCCAAGCGCTTCCCGCCTATGCCAATCGGCTGCAGGAGCTCATTTCGACAGAGACGGAGCGTTTCTCGCGCGAATATGGCGGCCTATTGAGGGAAAGTCTTGGGCTTGGCAAGCAAGGCGGCGGCGATCTTTCCGCTGCGACCAGCGATCTCGTCTCGCAGGCCGCGCAATGGGCGGCGGGGTTTCTGAATTCGGTTCTCACCCGCGGGGCCGCCCTTATCAGCCTGCTTTCCCTCCTTGTCGTAACCCCGGTGGTGGCTTTCTATTTCCTGCTCGACTGGGACAAGATGCTGGCGGCGGTCGATGATCTTGTACCGTTGCGCCACAAGGCCACCGTGCGCCGGCTGGCTTTCGAGATCGACCGGGCGCTTGCCGGATTTTTGCGCGGTCAGGCCCTTGTGTGCCTCTTTCTCGGCCTGTGGTATGGCATCGGGCTGTCCCTCATCGGATTGAATTTCGGTCTTCTAATCGGTCTTTCATCGGGGCTCTTGAGCTTCATCCCCTATGTCGGATCCTTGAGCGCGCTGCTCGTCGCCTCGACGGTTGCGATCCTGCAGGATTGGCCGCAATGGAATCGATTGGCCATGGCGCTCACCGTCGTTCTGACCGGCCAGTTCCTCGAAGGCAATATTCTGTCGCCGAAACTCGTCGGCGAATCGATCGGCCTGCATCCGGTCTGGCTGATTTTCGCGCTCCTCGCCTTCGGCAGCCTGTTCGGCTTCACCGGCCTCATCACGGCGGTTCCCTTTGCCGCGGCGGCTGGCGTGGTCCTGCGCTTTGCCGTCGAGCGCTATCGTGAAAGCGACCTTTATCTCGGCTCATCGGAGCCGAGCCGAACTCCTTCTCAATCCACGCCGGAGCGACGCCAAGAGGAGGGTTGAGTTGAAATGCCGAGCCGGCCGCCATCGAAAAGCTCGCAGCTGACACTCGAACTCGCGCCGGATCCCGGCTTCGAGCGGGAGAATTTCGTCATCTCGGACTCGAATGAAAAAGCCTTTTCGATGATCGAGCTTTGGCCCCACTGGCCGGATCCGCTGCTGTTGATCCTGGGGCCGCCGGGCGCCGGGAAGAGCCATCTCGGCGCGATCTGGGCGTCGATCGCCGGCGCCAAATGCGTCGCGGCCGCGGCCCTCGCTTCGGCCGATATCGAGGCTTTGGCTCGCGCGCCGCTCCTGCTCGAAGATGGTGAAACGGTCGCCGGGGCGGAGGCCAAGCTCTTCCACCTCATCAATCTCATGCGCGAGCGCCGCTTGGCCCTGCTCATCACCGCCAAGGCGCCGCCCGACACCTGGGGCCTGCGCACGGCCGATCTCTTGTCGCGGCTGCGGCTTTCGCCATCGGTCGAGATCGGGCTCCCGGATGACGCCCTGATCCGCGCCGTTCTCGTCAAATTGCTGGTCGACCGGCAATTGATGATCGACACCCATGTCGTCGACTATATCGCCTTGCGGCTTGATCGCTCGCTCGACGCGGCCCGCGCCTTCATCGACGCGCTCGACCGGGAATCGCTCGCCCGCCACAAGCGCATCTCGAAGGCGATCGCCGCCGATGTTTTCGCCGCGCTCAGCGGTGGTGAGGACCGCGAGCCGTCGGAGGGCTGACGGCGCATTGTTTGACCGATCCTGGCCCAACACCTTACCAAAATGTTTCACGTGAAACATTTTGGTAAGGTCGAGGCTCAAAATCTTACAAGCGCTCCTACATGCGTCCCGGATGAGTGTGAGGGATCGCCGCGAAAAGGTGTCCGGTTGATCTTCGCCATGGGGCTGCGGCGGAACCCTTCAGTCCACCACTCTATCTGCATCGCGCCGCGATGTACCTTGGAGAATTTTCGCCATGCCGTCGGACATGCCGAGCCGCATCACCGCCTGCGGCAAGGGAAGATTCTCGTGCCCGGCACCGCCTCCCTTTTTACCGGCAAAAAACGCCGCTGGCGTTGACGAGCGCCTCGCAAAGGGTGATGGCTTGCTGATCGTCACTGACTTGGCCCGGCACGACGGTAACACTGCCAGGGATTTGCATAATGGGTACGGGCTTTCCCGCCACGTCCGTTACGTAAGGCACATAATAGCTGCTCTCGTTCGCGCGACCGGCCCCGGCCTGCACGGAGCTTTGAACGTGCGCATGTCGGGGTTTGCGGTGGATATGTGCCTTTTGGTTGGCGGCCGCTGACTGCATAAAGACCACCACGGCCGCGCTCAAGGCCACCAGCCGCACGCTATTCAACATACGATTTTTCTTCACTCTTGATCGCCGGCGTTGATCAATGAACGCCATGCCGGCCATTTGGTTGCCAGAATGGAGACCAGAATCACCTCTTCGTTCACTCGGTCCCAACGCTCTCGTTCAGCGCCGCCGCGCCGCGATGCGCCTTCGAAAATTTTCGCGCCCGCCGCTTCTTCCACCAGATGGTGACGCCGGTAACGGACAGCATGGTGAATCACGTGACCAAGCACACAGACAAAGATGCGGTAGGCCAAACCGAACACTTTGGCCATGTGCAGGGCGGTAAGCCAGGTCTCGACAGTATTGCCGCTCGCCCGTTGGCGGATGCCACGATATTAGCGCGCCGGTCTCGCCATTGATCTCGATCCCCGTGCTCCCATTGGAGGAGACGTCCAGGCTGCTCTTAACGAAATAGTCGTATTGGCCGGTGTTTGGGTCATAGGATAGGCAAGTCGGCTCTCCCGTCACCGTAAAACCGTGAATTGTCGCCTGTTCGGCCATCAGCCGGGCGCCGGCTTCCCGCGCGGCGTGCCAGTCGAGGCGGGGATGCTCGTTGGGTTGTGGCGCCCCTGCTAGCTTTGCGCTCCCGCTCTTTACGCATTCGCATCTGTGCTTGCGGGCACGAGGCCGAGCCAGAGGCTCGCACCGGGCGCAAAGCGGCGGATCGCAAGCTCCGCCAGCAGAACCGCGACGAGAGACATTCCAAGCGCCGGCAAGACAAATCCAAGCACGATGACGAAGGCAATCAGGAAGGGCGCAAGTCTCGGCGGTGATATTATCGCCGGTGGCGCGCCGAGTAGACCCACTGGGCGGCGGCGCCACCACATGAGCGTCGAGGTGACGACCAGAACGAGATAGCCGGCTGCCGTCGCCAGGCTGAGCAATTGGTTGAGCCAGCCGAAGAGCTGGCCTTCATGGGCCGCGATCCCAAACTCAATGATCCGGTCGACTATAGGGAGGTCGGCGAAACCTTCATGCTTCACTTGCTGAAAATTCTTTGGATCGAACTCCAATGTTTCATTTAACGGCCGGTTCTGTGAGGCCGAAGCGACGACCCAATTGGGACGTTCGGGCGAAGGCGGCGCGATGAAAACGGGATCGGCGAGCATAAGCGGCGCGATCCGCGCGGCGATCTCGCCAAAGCCTGCAAGCTTGCCGGGTTCCTCGCTGTTCTGGGCGGCGTGCGCATGCCCCGGATGTCCGGCGTGTCCGTCCGCCGCCGCCTCGGCGGGAGCGGGCGGCGCGGTGCGAAAGACCTCCAATCTCTTCGCTTGCTGGTCTGCCGGGCCGGTTGTCCAGTCGAATTTCACTTGGAGGGCCTGACCTATCTCGCGCGAATATCTAAAACCCTGCCCCCAGACCGTGGTCCAAGGCAAGGCCGTGATGAGGTAGAAGAGGGCGAACATCGAGAGCCAAAAGCCGGTGACCGCGTGCAGATCGCGCAGAAAACGGCGCCCGCCGCCAAGCCGTGGATAGAGAACCCCGGCAAGCCCGCGCCCGCGCGGCCACCACAGATAGAGTCCGGTGATCACCATCACAATGGCCCATGCGCCCGCGAGTTCGACCGCGATGGCGCCTGGCCGGCCCATCAGCAACTGGCCATGCAGATCGCCCATGAAGTTTGACAAGCGGCTCCGCTCATCCTCTGTCTTCATGATTTCGAGGGTGTCGGGGCGAACCAGCACGCGCAGCTGATGTCCGTCCGCGGTCATGAGACCGACACGCGCCGCGTCCAGAGGATCGCGGCGGAACTCCAACCCCGCGAAACGGGCACCGGGATTGGCTTTGAGCGCCGCCTCGGCTTGATCGTCGAGCGGCAGCGGCGCGCGGACAAGTGCCAGATGGTCAAAACCGCGATCGAGATAAGCGTCGATCTGCGGCTTGAAGAGATAGACGGCACCCGAGAGGCACAGCACGACGATGAAGGGCAGGCAAAAAAGCCCCGCGTAAAAATGCCAACACCAAATCATCCGATAGGCGCCGCCGGGATTGGCCGCCAGATCGAGGCCCGCGGCCGGGCGCGTGATCATGCTCATGGTCTTTCTCGTTGCTAGCGAAGAGTGTTTTTGGGTCAGACCGCGTCAATATTTGGAGACAACGGGCGGCGGCGGGGGAGCAAATTTGTAGCTGAAGCCGACCTGTACCTGGTTCTGCGCCAAATGACGGTTGGCGGTGTAGGTCACCCCGACGGCTGGAAAGGCGGGCGTATCCGTGATGTGGCCAAAATCCGAATAGCGGTATTCGGCCCGCACCGACCAATTGTTGTTGATCGCATATTCAACGCCCCCACCTGCGGTCCAGCCGGTGCGTGTTGACGAGCGGGTGCCGCTGACGTAGAAATTATCGCCGCACCCGCTGGCGGCTGACAGTTGGTTGCAGCCGAACAGTTGGATAGCGGTGTCGAACCCGGCGAAGGCGCCGCCGCCGGTGCCGTAAAACAACAGGCGGTCGAAGGCATAACCCGCGCGGGCGCGAATCGAGCCCTGGATGCCGGACCGCACCGTGCCGGTCACCGTGCTCATAAGCGTGCCGGTGGTATCCGCGAGATCGGGAGCGAGGACCAACACGTTTCTACTCAAAGTCGCGCCGTCGATCGTGCCCTCAACGCCGATCACCCATTGGTCGATCTGCAGATTGTAGCCGACATGGCCGCCGCCGATCACACCGTACGCGTCGCTGCCCAGAGCATCGGCGCCGCCGCCGGGCGTCGAAAAGACCACATTGCCGCTGTTGTCGCCCCACACGAAGCCGATCTGGCCGCCGAGATAGATGCCTGTCCAGGAGAACACCGGCACCGGGGGCGGGGGCGGCACAGAGAAGGGCGAGGAGGCATCGGCCGGATACTGCGCGCGGAGCGAGCCGAGGGCCGCGAACGGCGCCCCGTAGGCGCGGAAGCTGCCGCCCGGTCCAATTCCAGGCACAACCGAATAGTAATTCTCGGCGGCCGTGTAATAAGTCGTGTCGAAGAGATTGGTGATATTCAGCTGCGCGGTTAGATTGGCGCCATAGAGCTTGAAACTATAGGCGGCCATCAGATCCACGGTGCCGTAGGATGGAAGCAGGGCGAAAGTGCCAGGGGGGCTGCCGGAATAATCAAAAATCGGCTGCGAGCCAAAGTAATGGTAGCCGGCGCCGATCTTCAAACCCTTAAAGGTCTCGTCCTGGAATTCATATGTGGTCCAGAAATTCGCTTGATTGCGCGGCACGCCCGGAAACCGCTGACCGACGGCGAGGGACCCCTCAATAGTACTCGACTGACTGCCCTTGGTGACGCGGACATCGTCGTTGGTATAATTGGCAATCACGCTCCATCCCGGCAAGATTTCGCCCTGAATATCGAGCTCCGGCCCCTTGCTGCGCGCCGCGCCGGTCAAAAGAGAGAAGGTTGGGTGAAGGGGATCGGGGGTGGGAATATTCGTCTTGGTCAGATCGAAATAATCCGCGGTGGCCCTGAGCTTTCCGTTGAAGAATTCGAGCTTGACGCCGCCTTCCCAGCTCTCAGCATTGGAGGGCGGGATCAGTGTTCCCGGAAAGAGTAGCCCAGAGTTTGGACCAAAACCCTCTTCGTAATTGCCATAGAAGCTTACCCAGTCCAACGGCCGCCACAGCAGGCCGTAGCGCGGCGTCAGCGCCTGCCCGGTCAGAGGCTGGCCATTCGGCACCACGGTGTCCGGCGACTCGCCCGATGCATTCGTTTGGTGGATATATTGGTATCTCGCCCCCGCCAGGACATAGAAATTATAAGGGAGTTTGATCTGGTCTTGCAGATAGAGGCCGGCGGTGTCCTGCGTGAAGGGATTTGCGTATGTAAAGCACGGGCAAGATAGGGGAAAAGGGGTGCCGGGATGGATCGGATTGAAAAGACTGATGAACGACGACTGATCAGAAGCAAAGATCAAAGTGTCACCAGTCGTTCTGTAGATATCTCCACCCAGAAGCAAGGTATGCGCCGCTCCGAAGGTGTTGAAATGGCCAGTGATGTCGACATTGCTAGAATAAGTCGTCTGGTCTTGCAGGTAAGAATTAAAGTTACGTTCAACCTCTGGGCCGTTGACCGTATCCACGATGGAGAATGGATCAGCATATAGAAAAGCTTCATCCACACGGTTATAGGCTATCTGTTGCTTGATCGACCAGTCGCTGTTGAACTGATGCGACCAGGTGAACGCAGAAAAGAGCGTCTTCTGCGGGTCGGAGGAGAATTCGCCATAGTTGGTGCTGCGTGGAATGTTCACGAACGCCCCGTTGAAGAGCGGGTCAAGCGGGACGTAGAGGAGCGAGTGGTTGTCATTATATTCCGCCTCCAGCTTCACCCAGGTCGCGCCATCGATGTTCCATTTAATGACCGGCGCGAGAAATATGTTCTGGCTATGCGTGAGATCGATGAACGAGCCAAAGGGCGCGCCATTGTTCTCATAGGACATATTCATCCGGTAGAGGACGGACTTATCATCGGTGAGCGGGCCGGTGGCGTCGACGGTTGTGCGGTAGAAGGCCAGGGAGCCGATCTGCTGCTGGACGGCGAAATAGGGGACGTCCAGCGGCTCCTTGGTGACGATATTGACGATGCCGCCCGGCTCGACGAGCCCGTAAAGAACGGCCCCCGGGCCCTTCAGCACCTCGACGCTCGCGATATCGGCGAGCTGCCTGGTGCCGATGAAATCCAAAAAGGACAAACTGGCATCCACACGAAACCCGTCACGGTAGTAGGTAAGAGCTTGAAATCCGCGCGAGAAGATCCCGTCGGCTTTGTTGTTATTGAGCGCCGCACCGTCCTCAACGAAAACCCCGCTGACGTTCTGCAACGCTTGCTGGAGGGTCGTCGCCTGCTGATCCTGCAGCACCTGCTGGGAGACCGACTGCACATTCAAGGGCGTGTCCATGACCGGCGTATCGGTCTTGGTGCCGGTAGATGCGTCGGGCAGGACGTAAGAGGTGTTATATGGATCCTGCGCTGGACCCGCTCCACCGAAGCCGCTGCACGGCGCGCCGCCGTAGGGCCCGCATCCCGTGCCGCCCTGGTTGGCGGTGACCTCCACCGTGGGCAGTGCGACGGCGCCGTTCGCATCGCTTTGCGTACCCGTGTCATTCTGCGCCAGCACAATTGACACGGCGCGGCCATTTTCGGCCAGGTGGTAGGAGAGCGCCGTGCCCGCGAGCAGATGATCAAGTCCCTCCCGCACGGAATAGGCGCCGGCAAGGCCTCGTGTTTTGAGGCCTTCCGTCACCTGTGAATCATAGACGAGATGCAAATGGTTCTTGGCTGCGAAGGCATTGAGCGCGGCGGCCATCGAGCCTGCGGAAATGCTGTAAGCTTGGATCGTGGCGGCTCGCAGCTTTGGCGCTATCGAGGCCTGCGCCGAGGAGCCGGGGGCGCCAGTCCCAAAACCGAAGGCGCTCAGCGCCATGGCTGCAACCGTCGAACCCATTTTCGCGCTTTCGTCTCGCCTTCTTCTCCTTGCCATTGCTGCGTCTTCCCGGTTTGGCCTAAAAGCCAAAAAATTGGCTCCCACCCAACGAGACGCAGCGGCGGTCTATTTCGGAACATCCTCCTTGAAGGAAATTGCAATAATTTCTTAGCAAGGTTTTCAGAGTAAAAATCTCAGCCCCGCCTCACCCGTATAAAAGAACCAGATAGCTGGTCAGGCGAAGCATATGCAGACCGAGCGACGACTCGATCTCGCGCAGTGCCTGGAACGGATCATCCGTGCCGAACACGCCACTGACGCGCCGCGAGCAAACCTCGGCGCTCATGCAGGCAATGAAACCATGATGATAACGGCCGAGCGCGGCCAGAACATCACTCAGCGGCCGTTTCTCGACGATCAACAGGCCTCGCCGCCAAGCGGTGGCGATTTCAACATCGACGCGCAAAGGCGCCTCGGTGGTGGCGCTCCGGCTAAAGGAACTTGTCTCACCCTCTTCAACGACGACGTCCTTGCCGCCGCTAGAGATATTCACGCGATGCTCCGTGACAGTCACGCGAGCAATCCCATCCGACTTTTCCAGCGCGATATCGAAGGCCGTACCCAGCGCGGTCACCGTGCCGCCGGCCGCCTCCACGATGAAAGGCCGCGTGGGATTGGGTGCGACCTCGAACCAGGCTTCCCCTTCGATTAAGGTCAGGCGCCTTTCATCGGAACCGTAGTTCACCTTGATCGCGGAGTGGGCGTCGAGCTCGATATGCGAGCCGTCGTCGAGTGTCACGAGTTGGGGCGCCCGCGTGCCCGTATAGTAGTCCGCACGGAGGTACGCGGTGAGGTCATCGAAATCTGCATAGAGCGCGATAGACGCCGCCGCCAAAGCGCCGACTCCGGCGAGCCAGAACCGCAGCGAAACGGGGGTAAATCTCTTGGGCTGGGGAGACGGCCGCAAATCGGCGAGTTTTCCGGACATGCGGGAAACCTCGTCGAACGCCACCCTATGGGCTGGATCACTGGCGAGCCAGAGGTCAAAAGCGGCCTTTTCCTCCCGCGTAAGCGCGCCAGCCCTCAAGCGCACCCACCATTCTATGGCCGCGTCACCAGCGGGATCATCACCCAAATCGTGTTCGTCATCATTCATGACAGCTTCCGGCGCCCCGCATCGGCTTGCTCGCCGATAACCGAAAAGAGGGCAAGACCTCGGTCCTCTATATCAGGTCTTATAAGATAGGACGCGGCAGAGCGGAAAAATGGAACCGACCGGGACGAAATTCAGCGGGACGATTCCCGCAGCGCGGCCCGGCAGGACCGCAGCGCAAGGCTTAAATGCTTATGCACCATCCGGTCGGAAATTTGTAGCCGCCGGGCGATCTCGCTGAGCGGAAGGTTTTCATGCAGATGGAGGGTCAGCACTTCCCGGCGTCGCGGCGGCAGCGTCTCCAGTACTTGGCGCAGAAGACGCGCTTCGTCGTCGGCTTCAAGGCGCCCGTCCGGCTGCGCATCAGTAGAAGGCGCATCCGCTGGGTCAACGTTGAATACCAGATAATTGGCCTCGACCTTTCGGCGGCGGGCGAAATCCCGCGTGAGATTGATGGCGATTTGTTTCAGAAAGGCCGTAGGGTCGGCAATAGCTTCAAGCTGGCCGTGCCGGAGGACGCGGACGAAGGCGTCTTGCAAAAGATCGGGCGCCGCATCACGGCCGACCTTCCGGGTGAGATAGGAAAGAAGCGAGCGCTCGTTGCGTTCAAAAAGCTCGCGGATAAGCGGCTTATTTCTATCGAACATGAAAAGCTCCTGTAGGAGCCGGCAAAGATTTTAGGCAGGTTATGTGCCATGTGCGGCGACAAATGCGCGCCACTGCCGCCGGACTTGCGGCTTATGAGAAACGCGGCGGGGCGCGCTGCGACCAGGCACTAGTCCAGCCCGGGGGCGACTTGTTCCCAGCTCGCGAGAAGCGCCAGGAAGTGGCGCCAATGACGAGCAGTGATAAAAAGAAAGCAATGGCTGAAACGACTACGCTGATCAGTGCTGGCCAGTTCGCAGGACCTGACGCGCAGAGAATGCAACAGTCGCAAGGGTCATGGTGGGAGGGCGCCATAGGCGCGCCGCCAAGCGGGGCACCGCAGTTCTGCTCGCCTTGAAAGACGGTCCGATCCGTGATCGGCTGGGCCCCATGCCCGTGCGGAAACCAGACTGCACCAAAACCCTGAAAGGCCAGCAGCCACGCCAACAGCCCCGCTATCAATGCGCGGGAAACATCTCCTCGCCGGGGTTCAAACTTCACCATTGGAAAACTGAAAGCGTCACTTCAGGTCAAGTCAATGGGCTGAGAGCGCCACAGCCATGATAGTTCTCGACTGTTGCCAAATTCGCACAGATGTCGTGATGACATGAAAATGGGGAAATTTGGGCGTGAGCGAAAGCGTGATTTGCCGATCCGCGGCATTAAAGTCCCATCACTCATGGATTGGATATCCAGTGACAGCCCGTTGGCAAGCAGGCGAACGGCGAAAAGCGAAGTCCCTAATCCCAGTCTCCGCCGGCGAGGCTTGTCGGCGGAAAGCTTGTGCCTGAATCTTTTCTCGGCCGGCCGTTAGGGCCCGACATAGCGGATCGTGCGGCCGTTGGGATCGGTGATGGTTTCGCCAGTCGTGATCTTGCTTCCCGCGGCCGAGCGGCCCGTCCGAAGATCGGCGGTTGCGGGCCGCGCGCCTTGGACGCCAGTAGTCTGCCCGTCCAATCCGATGAGCGCCTGGCGTTCACGCGAAGAAAGATTCTTGACTTCGGAGATGGAGCGGAAGTCTTCCGGCTGATGGTGGTCGCTCGATGGACCGACGAAAATCCGGATCCCGTCTTGGGTCATCACCACATCGCCTCGCCGCAGGCTCTCGTCATCCATGAGATCGACCGGTCCCGGCGCATGCCGCGGCCCGCTTCGATTGGCCACGATCAGTTTCTTCGGGCCAGCCGCCCGATGGGGGTGGGGAGGATGCGTCCGCGGTCGGTGAAACCCGCCGGGAGCGCCATAGTTCTGGCCTTGCAGCGCTTTGAAAGGTTCGAGCAGAAAATCGAAAAAACCGGCCCTTGCCGGATTTGGAAACAGGGCGGCGCAGATCACAATCAAACCCGCGCCATGAAAAGCCCTGACCGACCGCGCGCTGAGAAATGTGCCCTTCAACTGCATGCTATCGCCAACCCATTCCATGAAAATCCTACGGAAACATGAGACCGCGGACTCTTTGGCGGCGGTCGATTCAAAATCATGCGAGAGGATCAATCCACTTTTTCGCATCCCGCGCAAGGCACGCGGTTCGGCCGCCTGTTCATAACAAAGTACGGGCCGGATGCCACCCCTGGTTTTCAGACGGCGGTTTCCCGGCGCATCTGTTCATATTCCGAGCGGATGATCCGTTGTCCATAACGGCGTTCGAGGCGCAATAGGGTGAAATGGCCGCGTGCGACCGTCTGGAAATGGTCGGCGAAAGCATAATTGATGGCGGCGCCGCAGGCGGCGCCGATCAGCGGCACGCTTTGCGCCACGAATTTCTGCGACACGGCCACCCCGAAATGGCCCCCGATCTGCGTCACGAGGCGAGCCATGACGGGAGCGCCCTCCTGCACGGCGCCGCGCCCGGCGATAAAGCTCGCCGCCTCGCTCACCGATTTCGCCAGAATGGCGCGCAGCGCGAAATAGCCGCTCTCAATCGCGACTCCCTCCTCGACGTCCGAAGCCCGATTGGTCGGTTGGATCGGATCGGTGGTCCCGTTGAACTCGGTTCGGCTGCCGATGGCGAACACTTCAAGACAGGCGAGCAGGGTGCGAGGGTCGGACAAATCCTCGCCCTCGCTCCGGCCGATGTCGGCGATCGCCCGCAACATGATGACGGTTGAAAAGGGCAGCTCGATCGGCAGGCTCGCCAGGCCGAGGGCGCCGCCGGCCGCACCGGCCAGCGTCGCGATCCGATTATGCAGGCGCCGGCGGTCGCGGACCGGCCTGCCGACAAGGCTCCGCAAGGCAAAATCGAGCCCCACCCGGACAGCCGTCTCAGCCGCCCGATTGGCCGCTTCTGCGATGGGGGCCGGCACCATCGCGCCAAGCATGCCCACCCGCCAGCCGAGAACCGAGCTCAGCCGCACGGCCAGATTGGTGCGCTCGAGTTCGAGCATGGCTTGTCTGAGGGCCTGCTGATCTTCGATTGAGAGGCGCGAGGCGCCGGCGGGAAACTCGACGCAAGGGTCCTGGTCAAGCCGGATCTGATTCATGAAAAGCCTCTAAAAGCCGCGCTTACGCGAGATTGCGCATCGGTATGACGCGCCTACCGAAGCCGCCGCCATGACCGATCACCGCGAAGCCGCCATTGCAGCCTCATCTCCCCGCTTGGAAGCGGCCCCGGCTCGCAGGCGCCTGCCCACCGATTATCGGAACCATGAATTTAATATCATTTCATGCGGTTCACAAAAGGCCAAAGATCTTTTTGGGACTGCATATCGGAGAGTGCTCGAAAGCCGCGTCCAAAAGATTTGGCAACGGGTTGCGAAACCATTTTCACATGTCGTTCGTTATCAGGACCAGGACCGGAGCATTTTCCAGCGAAGTGGATACCGGTTCGGATATCGCTGGCGATGTTTCGCAACAGCGACATCGCCGTGAAAATGCGACAAATCAAAAAAGCGCGGGCACGATTTCCGTCAAAATCGATCTCTTTCATTATGCTCGTCGCAAAACTCACGCGGCACAATCGCCGAGGCTTGGAAAGGGAAGCGAGGTCATGCAAGCTTGGCGAGAGTGGGTAGCAAAATGGGCAACGGTCACGGTCTTCCTGGCCGGGTTCGCCGGAGCGGTGGGTTCGGCCGTTTTGATTTCTCCCGCCATGGCCGGAGAAAGCGGCACCAGCAGCGTGCCGCTGTCTGTCTTTGCCCCCATCGGCGGCGTGGCAAGCACCCCCTACGGATGGCTCGTTTTTTGCCGCCGCTATGGCATGGAATGCGAGGGCGAAGCGCTCCCGCCCACGGATATCGGCCTGACGCCGAAAGCGATGAAAGAGATCATTCGTGTCAATCAATGGGTCAATGACCATGTCAAGGCGGTTTCGGACATGGAGCATTGGGGCCTCATCGACCGTTGGGATTATCCTTATGATGGTAAGGGCGACTGCGAGGACTTTGCCCTTTTCAAGCGCCGTATTCTGATCGATGAAGGTTTTCCGCGCCAGGCGCTGCTGATGACAGTCGTCAAGGACGAACACAATGAAGGCCATGCCGTCCTGACGGTCAAAACGACGGGCGGGGACTACATCCTCGACAATATGAATGATGAGGTGAAGCCGTGGAACAAGACCGGCTATCGCTTCGTCAAGCGACAATCGCAGGCCGACCAGAACATCTGGGTGCAGATCGGCGACCCAACCTCCGCGCCCGCCTATGTGTCGCGCTGATCGTTCTCCAGAGGTCATGGCGAGGACCCCGCCACAGGCTTTGAAACCCGCCGTTCCATAGGCTTGCAGCCCATAGCTCTCTTCGAATCCATTCGCCTCCGCCCCACGCTTCATGGCCCGGAGTGAAAGCATGTGCGCGAGGGCATCGATGGGTATGACCACGCAGACTACCAGTACGCACAATCAATCCTGCATTGAGTCGAGCAATTGCAGAGTTTGGAACAACGTTTCGCTGCTTGCGAAGCACTTTAACAACGTCTTTAAACTGCTGTTCAACATCGGTCGAGAAATACTCCATCCAGTGCGTCGAGAGATATTCCTCATTCCTATCGACTCTAAGTTCAAACGCTTCCGGCCATACACCTTGGACCTGACCTCTAAATGGATCACGGATAACACGCTGTGGATTGCAATGTCGGGCGATGTGATCTGCATCTGGTACGTCCTCGCGACGTGTTTGCTTTGGTTTCCTTCTCGCCATTATGCGGAACCAGCAAT
>DATJTB010000098.1:0-9665 GCA_035503795.1 Methylocella sp. | reverse complement strand
CGGCTTTGTGGGTTCTGAGCGCACGGCACCACTCGCGACATAGCGGAGTTCGACGCCGTCGAGCTCGACGACGCCCCATCCCAGGCTGCGTAGGCCGGGATCGAGGCCGATAATGCGCAACAGCCCTTGCCCCATAAGCGTTTGATCCCGTGCGTAAGGCCTTTTCAAGATAAAGAAACATCATTCGAGGAGCATGCGCTTCAACAGCTCGATTTCTTCCGACAAGGTTCCATCGGTTGAGACGAGGCCGGTGATCTTGCGCACAGCGTGAAGAACAGTGGTGTGATCGCGTCCGCCGAAGCGGCGGCCGATTTCCGGCAGGGAACGAGGGGTCAGAAGCTTGGCCAGATACATGGCGATTTGGCGCGGCCGCACCACGGTCGCCGTGCGTCGCGAGGATAAGATATCGGCCCGGCTGACATTGAAGTGGCTGGCGACCAGTTTTTGGATATCCTCAATCTTGATTTTTTTAGGTTCGGGCGTGCGTACGAGATCGCGTATGGCGCGTTCGGCCATTTCCAGAGAGAGAGGTGCGGCATTCAAGGAAGCGTGCGCCAGAAGTCGGTTGACGGCGCCGTCGAGATCGCGGCCGTTGGTTTGAATGGCCTCGGCTATATAGGCGATGACGGGGGCCGGCACTTCGAAGCTTGCGTGGATGAGCTTGGCGGTTGCGATGCGGGCTTGGAGGATTTTGATCCGCAGCGCCTCGTCAAGCCCGCCGATTTCGACACAAAGACCGCCGGCGAGACGCGATCTCACGCGTTCATCGAGCGCTTCAAGATCGCCAGGCGGCCGGTCGGCGGCGATCATGATCTGCCGCCTCGAATCGATCAGCGCATTGAGCGTATGGCAGAACTCCTGCTGGATGGATTTGCCTTGCAGGAATTGAATATCGTCGATGACGAGAAGATCGATGGTCCGCAGTTTTTCCTTGAAGGCGATGGCCGTTTGGGCCTTGAGGGCGGCGACGAAGCCATACATGAATCGTTCGGCAGTCAGATAGATCACCTTGCGTTTGGCTATCGAGGCAGCATGGGCGACAGCCTGAAGGAGATGGGTCTTGCCCAATCCCACGGAGGCGTGGAGATAGAGCGGATTGAACTGCAAGGGCTCGCCAGGAGCGGCGAGAGCGAGCCTGTGGGCGGCTGCGAAGGCGAGTTGGTTCGAGGCGCCGACGAGAAAATTGGCGAAGATCAGCCGCCGGTCGAGAGGCGAGCCGGCAAGAATATCGGATTCGGCAGGCTCAGCCTTGCGTGGCGCGGGCAAAGCCTGGACGGAAACCGCCGCTGAGGCCAGACCATTCTGTTCAGGACCCTGATCCGTGAGCTCCGTCGAATTTGCGCCGGCACCTGCCTTGCCGATGACACGCTGCGCGGCTGGCCGCGTCGAAGAACGGACATTGACCGTCACGCGCTTGACAGCAGGAAATTCGGTCGCGAGCACTTGCAGAAGCTTCTCGATGAAATGCGATTGGATCCAGGATTTCAAGAATTTTGTCGGCACGGAGAGGCAGGCATCCTCGCCGGTGATCGCATCGAGTTCGAGGCAGCCGAACCAGGACGAGAAAACATCTTCGCCGAGATCGAGACGCAGCCGTCGGCAAATCCGCATCCAGGCTTCGCCATGAGGAGTTCCAGGCTCGGAAATTTGTCTGCGTGCATTTGGCATAGGTCTATTCCTCAAAGGCAAGGCAAGCCGGTAACGATCGCCCGAAATGAGGCGCGCGTGGCGAAGAAAAATGGAAAATGGGCCGGGGAGAGCTAGGTAGGCCGGCGATAGCGATGCCGCGCTAAGACCAGATCAGCCTGCAGGAAATACAGAGCCCGGCTACTTGCCGCCATGTGAGGTAGGAGAACGAGCCTCTGTTCAGTAAAAGCCATCACGATCCTTATCCCTCTTGACGCCTCAAGCCGGAGTTCCAGAGCATGTTCACTTCCTTTAGCCGAAGCCCGGAATCGATCCCAAGTGCTCTGAAGATCGCGAAATCCGCGGATTTGAAACCATTCACCCGGTTCTCAAGCCTTCGCAGATTTCGCCTTCGCCAACCGGCCTCTCACTCCCACATGTCTAACAGACCTCTGTCTTCTTGCTCAGTCTTCTCGATCTTGGTCTTCTTGGTCTCGGCGTAATTTTGGCCGCTCTTCGATTCATCAATCATGCTGACCGCAACCTCTGGCCCATCGAGACCAACCTCTCTGGCAATGAACGTTCTCTTTTGCCTCGGAGCGACAGACATTCACAAAATGTCTCTCCGACTTCGAGATGCACTCGGCCGGTCTTTCGCATCTTGTGGAGTTATCTCCGAGGGGGTTGAAGAGAATTCATGAACCAGACGAGACGTCATCTCCCTGAGCAATTTTCACAGGGGACTCCGTCGCGCTTTTGCACGCTCAAACACACACCAAACTGGAGAACGCATAGGAGGTCGGGCGCGAAACCACGTTTGCCAGATCCGGACCGGGTGCAGACTGTACCATAGGCAAGACGGCCCGCAAGATGCGTTTAACAATTCGCCAAGGAGAAGGTAGCACAGCAACGAGCCTCGCGTGTCGCCACTGTGTTGGTCAATCTCTAACGCATCTTTTAGTCCGACGCGTAAGCACCTGATTTCGTGATAGTCCATTGCGGGGCCAAAAAGCAGCCTCAAAGCGATTGCCGGTTGGAAACATCTCTGCGAGGCCATACAAAAAAATTTCATGCGCAGGGGATAGCGCTGGGATAAATCGTCATCATTCAGAGAGGCTGCGGAGCTTTAATGACAAACCTTTGAGTCGCATGGATTTTTCTTGCGACAATAAATGCGGTGGACGCGGGAGACCCCTAAATTACGCACCTCGGTCGAGCGAAGAGAACAGCAAATGCGCGATTGTGAATCCTGAAATGCGCTCCAGGCATTGATGTCACGGGAAAAAGCCATCGCGGATCCGAAGGGTGAAACGGCACCACGAATCCTGCTTTGAAAACACAGCGTGCAAACGCCGAGAGAAGGCCACGAAGAATAGGGCAAGCCTTCTCTTTAGATTGGAACGGAAAGATAAAGCCCGGCAGGGCCGGGCTCGAAAATTCTATCGTGGCGACAGTCCATTCACTGTCATTGATGACTCAGTGATTAATGGCTCAAGGCATTGACCCGACGCGTGAGACGCGAGACTTTGCGGGCCGCCGTGTTGGGGTGGACGATGCCCTTTTGCGCCGCGCGCATAACCAGCGGCTCGGCCAAACGGAGGGCCGCCGCCGCAGCGCCATGGTCGCCCGCAGCGATCGCTTCTTCGACCCTGCGCACAAAGGTCCGCATTTGGCTGCGCCGAGAGCGATTGACCGCAGTCCGGCGCTCGATTTTTCGGACGGCCTTCCTGGCCGAAGGTGTATTTGCCATCAATCTATCCTAAGCTTGGAAGCGGAGTGACCGTTTCCGCCAGCTGCTCCCCGCTTCCCTTCAACAAAGAGTATCAAGAGCCGTTTTCAGAGCCGCCGTCAAAGAATGGCGGTATCGCCTCCTGTTCGACAGCTCACTCGCCGCAAGGCAAGCCCGCCTATTACGCTAAAGAGGAGGGAAATGAAAACGGGGAATTCACTACACGATGCCAGGAACCGGCATTGTGGCAGGACTTATAATCCTGATCCTCCAGACCCGTCAACGCTCGAAATCGCTTGAGGCGCCCGTGCGCAGGCCTTTTATGAGCTGGTATCTCAGGCGGGCGCGCTCATACGCTCGAGGATCACCAATATGGCATCGGCGGCCGTATCGATCCATTCGGACTGCCCTTCTGCGGCGGTTTCGATGGCATGGAAAAGCTCGTCCAGAAGAAAAAGAACGATCAGATCCTTTCGGGTCCGCTCATCCGCAACCCAGATTCGACTATTTTGCAGGTTCTCCCGATAGGCGTCGATGAAAACTTGTGAGAACAAGATCAGCCCATCGCGCAGCTTGGCGGCGGCCAGGGTCACATCAGGAATGAGCCTGGCAAGATCGGTTCTGGCACCAGCGACGGCGTGGGCAAGCGAGCAGAGCAGGGTCGCAACATCGGCGAGCGGCGACGCCTTCCGCCGGGCTTCCTGCAAGGAAGCCACGGGCTTGTCGCCAAAACCGACGATCATGATGTCGTCTTTGACCACCAATAAGCGTTGCAGGCCATAATCACCATGGATCCGGATTTTGACGGCGCCTATCGGCGGTTGAACCAGCCCGTCGATCAGATCGCAGCAATTTTGCCAGCGTGCCAAGAGGCGCTGAGCCGCAGTTAGTTCATGGATAGCGGATGACTGAGCTTGCAGTTTTTGGAAAGCGCCCGGGAGCTTGGATCGCACCTTTTCTGCAGCAGCCTTGATGTCTTCGAATGTCAGGTCGGCAACGCCGAAGTGGGGGTCGGGGCTTGGCGTGGCGAGCGCCTTGTGCATTTCTGCCGTGCGGCAGCCGAGCCGGCGCATGTATGGCACAAAGATGGCGAATGCGTCGAGACCTGCGGAGGCCTCCTGGCCTGCCGTCAGAGCCGCCGTCTCGATGATCCGGCGGAGCGCATTCAAAGTCCAAGTCCAGGCATCGCCCTGGTTGCGAATGAAGATCTGGAGTGTTGCCAGCAGACTGCGTTTCGCATTTTCATCAACATACTCGATCGTCCCAAGCAGAGGGGGGGCATGTGGAAATTGCGCGGTCTCGGTGAGAAAGCGCAGCGTCTCGATTTCAGGATCGTCGCGTGGGGTGATCTCATGCTTGACTTTCAAGAGCAGCTGATTGGCGAGAACGAGCGAACTATTGTTCTTTCCCCGGCCAATTCGACGGACATCGCTTTCCTCGATCATCAGTTCGGGCCCCAGACGTGGGGTCGGTGAAAAGACGATGCGCCCGCCTTTGATGGAGTCCAGATTTTCCGATTGCTGTAGCGCGGTGACCGTGGCGGGTACGAAACTTTCACAATCTGTGGCTTCATAAAGGAGACCGGTTAGCGGGCCCCGCCGCAGCCTTGCGATCGCTTCGGTAATATCCGGCCCGTCCTCGCGTTCGGGCTCGGCGGCGAGCGGCGCGAAATAAGTCTCCACCGTTCCGTCGGACCGTTCCACGTCGAGCAGCGGCAGAATAAAGCGGCTCTGCCCGCCATTGCGCAGCACGGCGAAATCGCGGACACGAACATCGGCAATCGGCGTGGACTTGTGGTGAAACCAGCGGCGTCGGAGCAGAACATGCGGGGCGACGGTCTTTTCGAAAGCCACGCGTTCGCGGCCCATCAGGACGGTTTCCAGCTTGCCGGTCGCAACGAGCGTGAAAAGTCCGGGCGCGGTCGGGGGCGCCGGCTCCTTGACGGCTTCGGCCGGCTCCAGCCGGAACCAGTAGAATCCATAGGCAGGCAAAGTCAAAAGATAGTCCCGCGCCTCGACCGAGGGGAAGAGACTGCCGGCGGTCAGTTCAACCGGGATCGCGCCCTCGAACTCCGACAGATCGAGCTTGACCGCTTGGGGTGCCCGCGAAACGTTCGCGACACAGAGGATTCGCTCATTTTCAAACTCGCGTAGATAAGCCAGCACTTTTCGGTTGGACGGATGAAGAAACCGCAGCGTGCCGCGGCCGAAGGAGAGATGCGAGCGCCGTACGGCGATGAGCCTGCGCATCCAGGTCAGGAGGCTCGCCGAGCTTGCGAGTTGGGCTTCGACATTGACGGTGCTGAAGCCATAGATCGGATCCTGAATCGCCGGCAGAAAGAGCCTTGCCGGATCCACCCGACTGAAACCGCCGTTCCGGTCGGGCGACCATTGCATCGGCGTGCGTACGCCATCCCGGTCGCCGAGATAAATATTGTCACCCATGCCGATTTCGTCGCCATAGTAGATAATGGGCGTGCCCGGCATGGACAAAAGAAGTGAATTCAAAAGCTCGATCTTACGCCTGTCATTTTCGAGCAGTGGAGCGAGACGGCGACGGATGCCGAGATGCAGCCTGGCGCGCGGATCGGCCGCATAGAAGGACCAAAGATAATCACGTTCCGAGCTCGTGACCGTGGCGAGCGTCATCTCGTCATGATTACGCAGAAAGATCGCCCATTGCGCTCCGTCCGGGACGTCCGGAGTTTGGCGCATGATATCGGTGATGGGGTGACGGTCTTCCTGGGCGAGCGCCATGTAAATGCGCGGCATGAGCGGGAAGTGAAAGGCCATGTGACATTCATCGCCCTGGCCGAAATATTGCGCGGCCTCCTCCGGCCAGAGATTGGCCTCGGCGAGCAGCATGCGGTCGGGATAGCGGGCATCGATCGCAGCCCTGAGCTTCTTGATGACCGCATGGGTCTCTGGAAGATTTTCGCAGTTCGTGCCTTCCCGTTCGATGAGATAGGGAACGGCATCCATCCGCAAGCCGTCGACTCCCATGTCAAGCCAATAGGCCATGACATCGAGGATTGCCTTGACGACACGCGGGTTGTCAAAATTCAAATCAGGTTGATGCGAGAAGAAGCGGTGCCAGTAGAAGGCTTTGGCTTCCTCATCCCACGTCCAGTTCGATTTCTCCGTATCGAGGAAAACGACCGGCGCGTCCTTATAGCCGCGGTCCGAGTCCGCCCAGACATAGAAATTGCGGGCTACCGATCCAGGCTTTGCGGCACGCGCCCTTTTGAACCAGGGATGCTGATCCGAGGTATGATTGATGACAAGTTCTGTGATGACCCGCAGGCTGCGTCCATGTGCCTCGCGCAGAAAGAGCTTGAAATCGCGCAACCCCCCATAGGCCCGATTGATGCCGCGATAATGAGCGATGTCATAGCCGTCGTCGCGCATGGGCGAGGGATAGAACGGCATGACCCAGATCGCGGTCACGCCAAGATCCTTGATGTAATCGAGTTTCTGGGTCAGGCCGGCGAAATCACCCACCCCATCATGATTGGCATCGAAATAGGATTTGACATTCAGCTGATAAATGACGGCGTCGCGATACCATTGCAAATCGTCCCGGTCGATCATGCGGCGAGCCTCCCGGAGCGCTTACAAGTGAACGTCGGTTCGCAGGATGGGCATTATGGATGACAGGGCTTGAAAGCTCCTTCCCATCCGGCTGCGGCTCGGAATGGAGCCGTGGCAAGGGCTAGGACACGATTGCGTCATTCCCATTGATCTTAACTCAAAAATGTAAGCACGGCCTAAGAAATGCCATCAGGGAATGATCCATTGGAATCGAGGTTCGATCATTGAGATTCCTGAAGACTTCCCGCGCTGAGATCTCGTTTCGAGGAGCGTTGGAAGATCAGCGTCGTCCTGGACTTTCCTTGGCATTGCGTGCCTGACGCAGCTTGGCCCAATGATCGAGGCGGCGATGCAATTCCTTCTCGAAGCCGCGATCTGTCGGCTGATAGACAGACTGGCGTCCTAGGGACTCCGGCCAATAGTCCTGGCCAGAGAAAGCGTCCGGCTCATCGTGGTCATAAGCATAGCCCGCACCATAACCTTCTGTCTTCATGATCCTGGTAGGTGCATTAAGAATGATTTTGGGCGGCATCAAGGAGCCGTGGTCTTTGGCGAGCCGCATGGCGCGGCCGAAGGCTTGATAGGCCGCGTTGGATTTTGGTGCCGTCGCGAGATAGATTACCGCATGGGCGATGGCAAGCTCGCCTTCCGGGGAGCCTAGAAAATCATAGGCGTCCTTGGCCGCCAGTGCGACCTGCAGGGCTTGCGGGTCGGCAAGCCCGATGTCCTCGACCGCCATGCGCACAACGCGCCTTGTGATGAACAAAGGATCTTCACCGCCATCCAGCATACGCGCCAAGTAATAAAGCGCAGCATCGGGATCAGAGCCGCGCACCGCCTTATGCAGGGCGCTGATCAAATTATAGTGGCCTTCCTGCGCCTTGTCGTAGATTGGCGCGCGGCGCTGGACAACGACAGTCAGAGCCGCCTGATCAAAGACCTCGCCGGGTTTGGCGGCCCGCCATATTTCCTCGGCCAAGTTCAGAGCGGCCCGGCCGTCGCCATCCGCCATCCGTGCCAAAAGGCCGCGCGCCTCGGCATCGACGGGCAGCGATCTGGCTTCGAGCTCTTCCGCGCGCGCCAGCAGCTTCTCGATCGCTGCCAAGTCGAGCGGGCGGAAAACCATCACTCTTGCGCGCGACAAAAGCGAGGCATTGAGCTCAAAGCTCGGATTTTCTGTCGTCGCGCCGATCAAGGTTATGGTGCCGTCTTCCATCACCGGCAGGAAACTATCCTGCTGGGCGCGGTTGAACCGGTGCACTTCATCAACGAAGAGCAAAGTGCCCTGTCCGATCCGGCGCCTAGCACGGGCTTCCTCAAAAACCTTCTTTAGATCCGCAACACCGGAGAAAATCGCCGAAATCTGGACAAAGGCGATTTTCGTCTCGTGGGCGAGCAGACGTGCGACGGTCGTTTTGCCGGTCCCAGGCGGACCCCAAAAGATCAGGCTGCCGAGACTGCCCGATTCGATGAGCCTTGTCACCGCGCCTTGGCGGCCAAGCAAATGATCCTGACCGGCAACATCGGCGAGGGTTTCCGGCCGCAGCCGGTCGGCAAGCGGGCGCGGCGCATCCTTTTCAAGTTTTGCAGCAGCAAAGAGGTCGGTCATCAAAGGTAAATCTGGCCCATGCGCTGAAGTCTTGCAAGTCAGGTAAGGGCTCGGCTTGCCATACGGGAATGGTTTCTCATATTCTGGTGACGTGCAGATCATAATCGAATGAAAACCAAATGAGAAAAAGTGTCAAATGCTGATTGTCATCACATAAGTCAAAACTCTGCCTCTTTAAGGATAAACTCGTTAAGGATAAAAATGGAGAGCTGTCTATTTCAACGCGAATAGGTCATGAAGTTCATTTCAACAGGTATTAACATTTAACGCGAATGTACAGCATTATATATATTCAAAGTTTTTTATGCGTATCATTGCTTTTTTGTCGCAAAAAGGTGGCTGTGGGAAAAGTACACTCGCTGCTTCTCTGGGAGTTGCAGCCGCGGAGGCCGGAGAGCGGGTTACCCTTTTTGATCTTGATCCCAAGAAATCCCTCTACCGCTGGGGCATCAAGCGCACCGCCCGCGATCTTTCTGTCCGCACAGTGTCCCCGGCCAAACTCCACGCCGTTCTCAACAGCCTGCGTATGGCAAAGAAAACGAGCCTTGTCATCCTCGATACGCCGGCTCTTGAATCGCAGGCGACACTCGCTGCGATGCAAGTGGCTCATTTCTCGATCGTGCCGGCAAGACCGGCCATATTCGATATTTGGGCGAGCGAGGTCACCGGCCGCAAAATGAAGCTGATGAACAAAGAGTTTGCCTTCCTTCTCAACCAATGTCCCGCGGCACCCGACAACATGCATCTCTTGGACAGCATTTCGGCTCTCGATGCGATCGGTTATCTTTTTCACCCTTACATCCGTCAGCGGAACGTCTTTTTGGATGCGATCAGCGTCGGGAAGGGTGTGACCGAGCTCGAACCTCAAGGGCGAAGCTCAAGGGAAATACGCGCCTTCTGGCGCACTTTGAAACAGAGGCTTCCGCAAGCCTGAACACAAGGTAGGGCGGGGCGGCAGAGCCTCGGAATCGCGCGCCATTGGCGGCCGGCGCTTAGAGCGGGATGAGCAAAAGTGTGAAGCGGTTTTGCGCTTGTATCCCGCTCTCAATGACGAGAATCGATCACGTTTCATGATTTTGGATCGATTCGATCCAAAATCATCGTGCATCAG
>DATJTB010000097.1:0-9532 GCA_035503795.1 Methylocella sp. | reverse complement strand
TTTGGAAGAGATTCATCCAAATTCACGAGGGTTTCGGAAAAGGCAAGACGCAAGCCGAGGTTTTTATGGGTAGCAAGATCTGTGTGCTTCACGATCGCGGCGTGATCGAGATGACCGGCGAGGATACGACCGGGTTCTTGCAAAGGCTCATCACCAATAGTGTCAAGGATATTCCAGCAGGGGAGAGCCGCTTTTCCGGGCTGTTATCCCCGCAGGGCAAGCTCCTTTTCGATTTCTTCGTGGTTCCACGGCCGCCGGAACAAGGCATGGGCTATCTTTTCGATTGCGTGAGAGCGCAAGCCACGGACCTCATCAAGCGGCTCAATCTGCATAAATTGCGCGCCAAGATCCAGATCGTCGATCGATCGGGAGAACTAGGCGTGGCTGCCGTGCTTGACGGCGCGCCGCTGGCGGTGGCCGAAGGCGTCGTCTTTCGGGACTGTCGCGCGCCACTCATGGGACAGCGCTTGATCGCACCCCATGCGGCGTTGCAGCCATTCGAGGCGGTGCCTGAATCCGATTATGAAGCGCATCGTATCGGGCAGGGCGTGCCGAAGGGTGGAGTTGATTTCACCTATGGCGATGCCTTCGTGCATGACATCAATCTCGACATGCTGAATGGTGTCGATTTCAAGAAGGGGTGCTATGTCGGCCAGGAAGTTGTCGCCCGCGTGCACTTCCGCAAGTCGGCGCGCAAACGCATCCTGAAGATCGATGTCGAGGGGCCGACACCCTTGCGGGGCACACCGGTCATGGCGGGCGAGGTGCGCATCGGTGAAACCGGCTCGGCCAATGGAAGCGAGGCGCTCGCCTCCCTGCGCATCGACAAGCTTGAGGAAGCCCGTGCGGCAGGGTTAGCGATCAAGGCCGGTGAAGCAACAGTCGATGTGACCGTTCCGCCAGAATTGATCGAGACAGCCGCCGGGGTTGAGAAGCGGCTTTAGCTGACAACCAGTGTTTGAATTAAGGACAGGTGCCAGATAAATTGTTCTGATTTGGGGTTTTTCGTGGTTTGATGCCGTAATTTTATCCAGGATAGAACGGGTCATCGGTGATACAACCGCGGCCTTTTCGCCCCCCCTGTCTCTCTCCGGCGCTAAACAGTCGCTGGCCACGCTCGTCAAGCTTCGAGCCAAATCGTTCCGAGCGATGGTGAATCGTGTCCTTGTCGATCGTATCGCAGCGCTGCCGCCACTGGGATATGGGGCGCATATCTCCATCAAAAGCACGACCCAACTTTCTTAATGGCCGTTGTGGAAATCGTTGTGACTCTACAACGAGACCGGACTAAGCATGAGGAGCCCATCCACCGCCGCATCTTGGATGCTGTCGACTCGATATGTGAAATCAAGGATCGCTTCCGGCAGCCAGTCATCCCGCGTGAAGGGGTTTCTTGTGGCAATGTTCATTGTTCGTTGCTAATGGGCCAGCGAGCGGATCAAGAATGGCACGATCATCGGCTATGTGTAGGATCCAAACGCGCCGCGCTCAATAGCGAAGATAGGGCAGGCAATGCCTTTTCAATGAAGCAACGAATGCTCATGCCCGGAAATCGTTTCTTTCAAGACATATTGGCCGCCTTGTCCAGCTTGACGGCGCAAGAGAAAAGGACGGTTTTGGCGAGCTATCTAGGCTGGATGCTCGACGCTTTCGACTTCTTCCTTCTTGTTTTCGTCATCGACGACATCGCGAGGGAGTTCAAGACCGATGTAAGCTCGGTGACTGTCGCGATTTTCCTCACGCTGGCGGCGCGACCGCTCGGAGCGCTCATCTTTGGCCTCGCCGCCGATCATTATGGCCGTCGGCCGGTTTTGATGATCAATATCCTTTCCTATTCTCTCCTTGAATTCGCCTCGGGCTTTGCCCCGAGCCTCGCCAGCCTCCTCGTTCTGCGCTCTCTCTTCGGTGTGGCCATGGGCGGCGAATGGGGGGTGGGTGCCTCGCTCACCTTGGAAACGATCCCGGCCGCCGCACGGGGTGCCATTTCCGGCCTTCTCCAGACCGGCTATCCCAGTGGCTATTTGGCAGCTTCAATCGCCTATTTTCTGTTTTATGGCTTTCTCGGCTGGCGCGGGCTTTTCATTCTTGGTGCGCTTCCGGCCTTTCTGGTCCTCTACATTCGCTCCCAGGTCCAGGAATCCCAAGTCTTTCAGACGAGAGGCCAAGGGGCGGATCAGACGACGGGCCCAATGCGGGCAAAAGACTCCTTTGGAACATTGCGGCCCTATGCCTTACGCTTTCTTTATGTCGTCCTCCTGATGACAGCCTTCAATTTCCTGAGCCATGGCACGCAGGATCTCTACCCGACGTTCCTACGTCTTCAGCACCATTTCGACTCGCAAATCATCGGCGCCATCGCGATCGTCTATAATATCGGAGCGATTCTCGGCGGACTATTCTTCGGCGCCCTGTCGGAGCGGATCGGCCGGAGGCGCGCTATTGTGATCGCCGCGCTCTTAGCCTTTGTGCTGACGCCGCTTTGGGCTTATGGGACGAGCCCGCTTGCCCTTGCGATCGGAGCTTTCCTCATGCAATTCGCTGTTCAGGGGGCCTGGGGAGTCGTGCCGGTCCATCTCAATGAATTGTCTCCCAAGGCGCGCCGGGGAACCTTTCCCGGCTTTGCCTACCAGACCGGCAATCTGCTCGCCTCAGTGAATGCCACGCTGCAAGCAAACCTTGCTTCGTCCAATGACGGCAACTATGCTTTTGCTTTGGCTGTCATCGCGGCAACCGTCGCGCTGGTTCTTGCCGCTCTCGCAAGCCTCGGCGGCGAGGCGCATGGCATTTCGTTTTCCGCAACCGATGAGTCGTAGGTCGAGGAACCTAAAAGCGACCCCCTCCAATGCCGATACATGGCGATGACCGGCGGGCTCTCCTCCCTGCCAGAACATTCGAATGGAGTACCGAGGTCATGAACCAGCACGGTCGGCTAGAGATTGTGCGCGTCAAGATCACCGGCCGCGTGCAAGGGGTCGGCTATCGCAATTGGCTCACGCGGGAAGCTCTGAGGCACCGGATCCGGGGGTGGGTCCGAAACCGATCGCACGGCGAAGTGGAAGCTCTTCTTGCGGGCCCGCCCGAGGCGGTCGCCACGCTTTCCCAAGCCTGCTGGCAAGGACCGCCGGCGGCGCGGGTCGAAGCCGTAGTGGCCGCGCCCGGCGATGCGGACGATGAAGCCGAAATCGCGCAGATCAAGGATTTTCGTCAAATCGCGACGCTATGAGCCGTATGCGTGGGGGCTGTCATGGGCTTGATGCCTGATGCTCTGCCGCTAGCACGTAATGATTCTCATCCCGCGCGGCGGAGAGTGCTCGCATGAATCAAAGGATCAAGCGGACAAAACTGCCGGCCCGCCTCCGGCTTGACGTCGATGCTTTAGACCCTCTTCGGCACCATTTGACATTTGATTCTCACCGCAAGCATCCGGCAACGATTTCAGCGCAGGATTCTAGGGGCGCGAGAACCCCCGGCTCCAGCGTGGTATAGGAAACGTTTGAAACGCGGCCGCGCTCGAATTCAATCCGCACGGTGCACTCAGCCACGCTGAGAACTACGCCGCTCGCCGTATGCCGGTTGGCAACCGAATAGGTCGCGATCTCACGCCCGCCATGGGTTTCATCCTGATCTGGAATGCCGGCACAGGCCATGATTTCAGCCCGCCGCCGCCCGATCAGCTCTGATGACGCATCCACCGCCTGCTCATTCCGCACCAGCGCGCACGCTTCGACCAGTAGACAAAGAACAAGGGCGAGAGAGCATTTTCGCATTCGAAGAGTCCCGTTTATAGCCGTGAACTATAGGCGCGGATTAAGGTGGCTTGACGACTAGATCACGATGATTTTGGATCGAATCGATCCAAAATCATGAGACGCGATCGATTCTCGTAATTGAGAGCGGAATGCGAGCGCAAAACCGCTTCACACTTTTGCTCATCCCGCTCTAGCGTGGCTCGACGGAGGCCGGCTCGGCGACACGCTCGGGAAAGGCTTTGGCGAGCGCTTCGCGGCTGGCGGGGAGGAGACCCCGCTCGGTGATGAGTCCGGTGACGAGGCGGGCCGGCGTCACATCGAAAGCATAATTTAGGGCCGGGCTTTCCTCTGGTGTGAGCCGAACCATCTCGATGCGGCCATTCCCGGCAAGCCCAGAAATATGGGTGATCTCGCGCGGCGAGCGGGTTTCGATCGGCACGTCCGTCAGACCGTCCGAAATGGTGAAATCAATCGAGGGCGAGGGTACGGCAGCATAGAAGGGCACATCATTGTCTTTCGCGGCGAGCGCCTTCAGATAGGTGCCGATCTTGTTGCACACATCGCCGGTAGCCGTCGTCCGGTCCGTGCCGACGATGACGAGGTCGATCATCTTGTGCTGCATCAAATGACCGCCGGCATTATCGGCGAGGACGGTATGTGGCACGCCATGCTGGCCAAGCTCCCAAGCCGTAAGCGAGGCACCCTGATTGCGCGGCCGAGTCTCATCGACGAAGACATGCACGGCGATCCCTTCGTCATGCGCCTTGTAGATGGGGGCCGTCGCGGTGCCCCAATCGACCGCTGCGAGCCAGCCGGCATTGCAATGGGTGAGGATGTTGACCGGCTGATCGCGATTGCGGGTATTGGCAATGGCTCGGATCAAAGGCAGCCCCTGATCCCCGATCGCTTCGCAAAGCACGAGATCGTCCTCGGCCAGCCGGTTGGCAAAAGCCATTCCCGCTGCTGCCCGTTCGGCCAGAGGTATCGCCATAAGGTGCTGGCGCAAAGACAACAGCGCCCATTGGAGATTGACGGCGGTCGGCCGGGTCGCCATGAGAAGGGCTGTGGTTTCTTCAAGATGGGCATCGGAAGGGTCCTCCCGCAGGGCCAACGCCAGACCATAGGCGGCCGTCAAGCCGATGAGCGGTGCGCCGCGCACCTGCATATCCTTGATCGCCGAAGCGGCCTCGGTGGCGGACCGCAGCGTGAGGATGATGAATTCATGCGGCAGACGGGTCTGGTCGATGATTTCGACACCAGCCCCATCGGCCGCAGGACCAATGCTGCGCAGCCATTTACCCAAAACCCGCAACCGTCTCTCCCTGCGGCACCCTTGCTCGAAGGCATAGCGGGTTGCCCTGGAAATTGCGACTCAACAATTGGACTCAACAATTGGGTGTCATTTTCGCATCCCGTTTCGGGGGGTCGCGTCGCAAGGTGCCGGATCGCTTGCTGTCAAGGCACGCCGGCCCGCTCCGGCTTCGGGCTTGACGGCGCTTTGGACTTATAGTCCGGCGAAGGCGATGGCACCTTGTCGGGATGCAGTACCTCGCGCAGCCGGTTGCGCTCGAAAGCAATGACCACAAAGATCGACAGAAAGAAGGGGATAAGGAGGTAGGAGACCCGAAAGGCCAGCAGGGCGGCAAGCACCTGCGTCTTGGGCATTTCCGGCATGGCACTGATGAAGAACCATTCGAAGACACCGAGGCCCCCCGGCGCATTCGACCACAGCGCCGCCGAGAAGGAGGCGATGAAGACGCCGAGCACGACGAAGAAACCTGGATTACCGGCCTCAGGAAGAGTGAAATAGATGATGCCGGCGGCACCGAGCAGCTCGAGAGGCGCCGCCACCAATTGCCGCATCACGATGTCGAAGCTCGGATATTCGAGCCGGAAGCCGCGGATCACCAGCGGCCTGAAGCGGAAAATCGAGCCTATCACATAAACCGCAATGAGGACGAGGAGCATCACGCCAATCAGCCTCGCCATGGCGACATCGGTGAGAAAGCGCAATTTTTCCGGCAGCAGGGCGTGAAACCGACCGAGCTCGGCCGGCTCGAACAGCGAGATCAATCCAGCGACCAAAACCGTTCCGAGCACGAAAGTCAGCGAGCAGAGCGCGACAAGAACAGCCACTTGCGTGGCGCTGAGCCCCTTCGTGTGATAGGCGCGATAGCGCACCATGGCGCCGGAGAAAACGGTCGCGCCGAGATTATGGGCGATCGCATAGGTCGTGAAAGAACAAAGCGATATGAAAACCCAGGAAATGTGCTTGACGCCGAGGTGCAGAAGGGCGATGCGGTCATACCAGGCGAGCGCCGCATAAGCGACAAGGGTCGAGAGAATGGCCAGGACGTGATGGCTGAGGGAAATCGATTTGAGATGGTCCCAGACCTCTGGTCCGACGGCTTCTCCTTTGAACTCATTATGGAGAAGCCAAAGCGAAATGGCGACTGCGGCAAAGCCCAGCAAGGGCCAGAACAAATCCAGATAACGCTTCATGGCTCTCCGCGCAGGGGCACGGCCACGCCGTGCTGCGCGCGTCCTGAAGTGTCCCCTTTTAAGGCCATCCCTGCACCATGCCTCTCGATATTTCAAGGGGTAAGTTTGAGGCACAGAGCGGGCGGACGGCCTCCTAGTTTCCCGCTACTTTCCTTCGGGATGGGATCATGGATCGGCGATCCGGTTCAGGCCTGGAAGCGGCGAGGTCGCTCTCTTAGCTGAGGCGCCGGCTCGGCTGTTGCTCCGCTGGTGTCCGGCCGGCGGCGCGCGCTCGGCTCCAGAAGCGGCGCGGCGCCTGGGTCGGCGAGCATTTCTTCGAGAAATAGACGCGCCTCAGTGAGTTGGCTTGCCAGTTCCGCGGCCGAACGCTCGAGATTATCCCGGCGGACCCGGGCGGCCCGCGCATAGGTGGAATAGGCGAAATGCGCCGGATCGGATAGGCCAGAGCGCTGTTCCTCCAGCGCGATTTCCCGATCGAGTTCGCGCGCCATGCGGGAAAACTCGGCTATCATCGACTCAATCTGTTCGACGCGGCGGCGTGTTTCTTCGATCTGAAAGCGCCGCAGTCGGGCGAGACTGTCCCGTGGCTTCATCTCGTCGGCTCCGGAATGCAGATTGAAGCACCCAAGATGCGGATCGAGGCCGCAAAAAGGTGTTCCCATTGAGGCGCCATGAGGTTCGACAAGGACTTTTCTCCAATGCGGTCAGGGGTCGCTGTCATTAACACGGCCTAACTCTGCCGCAGTAAAGTTGCCCATTCGTTACCCCCGCAGCCGCGGCGGCATCTTTCTTGAGTTCCGCCGGTCAAGCTTCAGCATCTGCCACTGGCCTGCAAGCAAGGATAAACGGGCCTGCCTTCGCTCCGTGGAAAGCTCGAAGTGCGTCACTTTTGAAACACGATCACGCAAATGCGGTGAAGAGGGACTCGCCGAGCTTAAACCGTCCCGCGCTGGCATGTACACTCAATCCTAGCTGATTCGGCCACTCGGGCCCTTTCAGAGAGAGGCGGCGAGCGCAAGGGTGCATTCATGAACCTGGATTTGAACCCTTCTCGGATCCTCCTGGCGACGGAGGC
This sequence comes from Methylocella sp., assembly GCA_035503795.1. Lineage (GTDB taxonomy): Bacteria > Pseudomonadota > Alphaproteobacteria > Rhizobiales > Beijerinckiaceae > Methylocapsa. The sequence goes on along the minus strand of DATJTB010000097.1, from coordinate 2,206 downwards.
CATCTCTATCCTTCGCCGCGCAAGCTTGGTTTGGCAGGAATAGATTTGGCGCAAATAGAGAAGGCAGCGGTCCGTCTGTCTCGAGGACCTTAAGCGTTATTCAGAGGTGTCGGACCGGCTTCGCTGGAATGTTTTTGTTAACCAATGCCCGTTAAGGTTACTGAATTCGGAGCGATCGCTCTTCTTTGACGGGAGCCCCCTGGGCTGCCGTCCGAGACTTCAAAACAATTGCGCGCCGTCTAGGCGACCGACGACGGGGGAAGGCTGGGACCTCACATGCGCGTTCTATTGATTGAAGACGATAGTGCGACGGCGCAAAGCATCGAGCTCATGTTGAAATCCGAGAATTTCAACATCTACACGACCGACCTCGGCGAGGAAGGCATCGATCTCGGGAAGCTCTATGACTACGATATCATCGTGCTCGATCTGAACCTTCCCGACATGTCGGGCTACGAGGTGCTGCGCTCCCTGCGTCTTGTCAAGGTCAAGACGCCGATTCTCATTCTGTCGGGCCTTGCAGCCATCGAGGACAAGGTGAAGGGCTTGGTCTCCGGCGCCGACGACTATCTGACAAAGCCCTTTCACAAGGATGAACTGGTCGCCCGTATCCAGGCGATCGTGCGCCGATCCAAGGGCCATGCCCAGTCGGTCATTGCGACGGGCGATCTCGTTGTCAATCTCGATCAGAAGACGGTCGAGGTGAGCGGCGCCCGCGTTCATCTGACCGGCAAGGAATATCAGATGCTGGAGCTGCTTTCCCTGCGCAAGGGCACGACGCTGACGAAGGAGATGTTCCTGAACCATCTCTACGGAGGGATGGACGAGCCTGAGCTGAAGATTATCGACGTCTTCATCTGCAAGTTGCGCAAGAAGCTCGCCAATGCGAGCGAGGGCCGCAATTACATCGAGACAGTGTGGGGCCGCGGCTATGTCCTGCGAGAGCCCGGCGAAGAAGAAGAGCGAATCACCGCCTGACACTCACGCCCTTTCCCCACCGTGCGACTCGACACCCCTTCGACCGCTTCCTCCCCAGCAAGATGGCGTAAAATCTGAACTTTGGCGCCGATGATTGCCTGTCTTCGCTTCTGCCTCGGCGCCGCCAGCGGGCCGCCAACCTCACTAGGCAAGATGCGCGGAATCGGCCGCTGGCCAAATTCTTGCTTTCATATAGGCACACGGAGAAGACGGCAAAGCTCTGCTGCGGCTCAGCCAAAACCAATGGAATTGCCCATTTTCTCACTGTTTCCGCTATAAGCAGCTGGTCTGAGAGATTTTGGGGATGAGGCCGGGCCATGGCAGACGAGATCAAACGCGCCGCCGTCATTGGCGTCGTCACTGCATCCGATCGCGCCAGCGCCGGCCTTTATGAAGACGAGAGCGGGCCGGCCATTATCGCCTATCTGACCAAAATCCTGGTCTCACCGTTTGAGATCGTGCGCAAAATCATCCCGGACGGTTTTGAATCGGTGCGCGACACTTTGATCCAACTCGCGGACGACGCGCATTGCGACCTGATCCTGACGACGGGGGGCACCGGGCCTTCGCCGCGCGATCTGACACCGGAGGCGACGCTTGCCGCCGCGCCGCGCGAATTGCCGGGCTTTGGCGAGCTCATGCGGCTCGAGAGCCTGAAAGAGGTGCCGACCGCCATTCTATCACGCCAGCTTGCCGCCCATCGCGGGCCTTGCCTCATCATCAATCTGCCCGGCAAGCCGGCGGCGATCGAAACCTGCCTGAAGGCGGTGTTTCCGGCGGTGCCTTATTGCCTCGACCTGATCGGCGCCGCTTATCTTGAAACCGATCCAGAAAAGCTCAAAGCTTTCCGGCCAAAATCCGCCGCCAAACCGCAAAAGAGCTAAACAGGGAACGCCTAAGCCGAGATGAGCCGCAGCGCCCCCAATCTGGCGAAAGACGAATCCGACCCGGCCGGGCAAGTGGCCAGGCTCGCGGCCGGCTACCTTCCTTTGCCGGGCATTCCAGATGAGTTCATCGGCGCGGAAGGACAGCCGCGCTCGCATTGGCTGCGCTTTCTTAGCAAGCTGATGGAATTCAGCCCCGGCGATATGAGCCGCCGGTTCGCTACAGCTGACCGCCATATCAGAGACATCGGCGTCTCCTATCGCGCCTATGGCGATACGAGCGAGCGGGCTTGGCCGCTCTCGCATGTGCCATTGCTCATAGAAGCCAATGAATGGCTCGAGAT
>DATJTB010000096.1:0-6748 GCA_035503795.1 Methylocella sp. | reverse complement strand
CGAAAAACCGGTACCCACTTTTTCGCATCCCGCTCTCGGCCGGCCGATCGGCAAAGGAAAAGGGTTGACATGATGCAGAGCTCGCAAACCTCGTTCCTGTTCGATCTCGACGGCACCTTGGTCGACAGCGTCTACTATCATGTGCTCGCCTGGCATGAGGCCCTTGAGATCGAAAACATTCCGCTGTCCATCTGGCGTATCCATCGCAAGATCGGCATGAGCGGTGGCCTCCTGACCAATATGCTGCTGCGGGAAACGGGGCTGACGCTCGATCGAGCCCGCATCGAGCATCTGCAGCGGATTCATTCGGAGATTTATCAGCGCCGCGCTTCCAACATCAAGCCGCTGCCCGGCGCCGTTGAGCTGCTCGCCTATCTCCGCGAAGCTGAAATCCCTTTTGCCATCGCGACCAGCGGCCGCATGGAAACGGCCCGCCTGGCGCTCGCGGCGCTGGCTATCGATGACACGAAAGTCCCGGTCGTCACCCGCGATCAGGTGAAATATGCCAAGCCCGATCCCGATCTCTTTCTCGCGGCCGCGAAGCGGCTCGGGGCCGAGATCTCGATCAGCACGGTCGTCGGCGACAGTGTCTGGGACATGCTGGCTTCACGCCGCGCGCCGGCCTTGGGAATCGGCCTGCTCTCCGGCGGCTATGGCGAAGAAGAGCTGGCACGGGCCGGCGCCTATCGGGTCTATGAGGATCCGGCCGATCTCTTGAAGCATATCGACGAAGTGGGCGGGCGAAGATAAAGGTTCAATTGACCTGCGCCGAAACGCCGCGAAACCGCAAGAGCGCCAGGGCCAGGAAGAGCGCACCCATAAAGGCGACAGCCAAAAACTCCGGCCATACCGTATTGAGGCCGGCCCCGCGATAAAGGATCGCCTGCGCGAAGGAGACGAAATGCGTCGCGGGCGAGGCCTGCATGACGATTTGCAGCGCCCGTGGCATGCTTTCGAGCGGCGTGTTGCTGCCGGACAATATGTTCATCGGCACGGCGACGAGGAGATAAAGCAGGCCGAGCTGCGGCATGGTGCGCGCAACAGTCGCGAGAAAAATGCCGATCGCCGTGGCGAAGAAAAGATAGAGCACGACGCCCGCCAGAAACAAGGCGACCGAGCCCGCAACCGGAATGCTCAAGAGCCCCTGCACGACCACCGTCAACGAAATTCCGACGGCGAGCGTGATCACGAAGCCATTGGCCCAGACCTTCGACATGGCGATCTCGAAGGGCGTCACCGGCATGACGAGCAGATGGTCCATGGTGCCATGCTCCCTTTCTCGCACGACCGCCGCGCCCGCAAGAATGATGGCGAGCATGGTGACGTTATTGATGATGCCCATGACGCTGGTGAACCAGGCCGTTGTGACATTCGGATTGAACGCGACCCGCACATCAAGGTTGACGGGCGATGGCGGCAAGCCCTCCTTTCTGGACAGGTAGTCTTGGATTTGGGTATTGAGAATCTGCTCGATATAGCCGGAGCCAAGCCCGGCCTGGACCATCACCGTCGCATCGACATTGACCTGGATCGCGGGCTGGCGCCCGGCGAGCACGTCCTGCTCGAAATCGAGCGGAATATCGAGAATGAAAGTGTAGCGCCCTTTATCCATCAGAGGGCTGATCTCGCGGAAAGCCACGATCTGCGGACGCTGGAAATAGGGCGGCAAAATGAAGCCCTCGATGATCCGGTGGGACAGCAAGGAGTTGTCCTCATCGACAATCGCGATCGCCGCATTGTTGAGTTCCTGGGAGCGGCTTTGCGCCATCGTATAGATGGCCAGCGAGAAAGCCCAGATGACGAGGCCGACCAGAACGTAATCATGAATGAAGCTGCGCAGTTCCTTGGTTCCGAGCCAGAAAATATTCATCAGGCTGCGCATGGGCTTCATTTTTCCTGCCCACGGAGAAAGGAAAGGCTCAGGATGAGCAGCGTCACATCGAAGATCGCCAAGGCGAAAAGATCGTCGGTGAGGTCGGCAAAGCCGAGCCCCTTGGTGAAAGCGCCAACGCTGATCGGCAGAAAATAGGTCATCGGAAAGGCCGCCCCCATGGCCCAGGCCATGCCGGCGAGGGATGACACGGGCGTCATCATGCCGGAGAACTGGAAGGCCGGCATATAAGAGAGGATCGCCGTGCCGAAAAGCGCCGCGATCTGGGTGCTCGCAAAGGATGAGATGAACATGCCATAGCCGGTCGTCGTCATGACATAAAGCAGCGCGCCAAGGCAAAGTGTCGCAAAGCTGCCCTTGACCGGCACGGCGAAAAGGAACACTGCGACCAGCACCATAAGCAGGAAATTGATCATGCCGATGGCGATGTAGGGCAATTGCTTGCCGATCAGGAATTCGATCCGGGTCACCGGCGTCACATAGAGATTGGTGATCGAGCCAAGCTCCTTTTCCCGGACGACAGCGAGCGCCATCAGTATGGCCGGAATGAGAATCAGGAGGAAAGCGATCGTCCCCGGCACCATGGCAAAAACGCTGTAGAAATCCTGATTGTAGACGAACCGCGTCTCGATCGTTGCCGGCTGCGCCTGGCTTGCGGGCTGGCCTTCTCTCGTTGCCAGATCGATGAGATATTGCTGGTGCATGGCCTGCAGATAGCCGCGGATCGTCTCGGCCCGGAAGGGCATGGCGCCATCGACAAAGGCCCCGACGAAGGTCGGCACACCCTTCCGGATGTCGCGGCCGAAATCGGGCGGAATCTCGATTGCGGCGCGAATGTCGGCGCTCTTCAGACGCCGCTCCAGCTCGGCATGGTCCTTGATGGGCGGTTTCTCGATGAAATAGCGCGAACCTCTGAGCTCCTCGAGATAGGCAAGGCTTTCCGGCGTCTGATCCTGGTCGAGAACGGCGAAGGTGAGATGATCGACATCGGTCGAAATACCCGCCCCCATCACCACCATGAGGAAAAGTGTCCCGAACAAGGCAAATCCGAGCCTTATGGGATCGCGCAAGAGTTCAAGCGTTTCGCGGATCGAATAAGCGAGAAGCCTCCGCGGACTGAACCAGCCGGCATATGCGGCCCGCTTCCCCGGCTTGGCGAGCGGGCGAAACGCGCCTGTGGCTGAGCGGCCATGGCCGGCCTCGTCTTGGCGTTGAGTAATCGCTTCCTCAAGATAGGAGATGAAGGCGTCCTCGAGCGTCGCCGCCTGGCGGGCCCTTGTCAGTTCGGCCGGCGTTCCGGTGGCGAGAACCTTGCCCGCATCCATGAGCGCGATGCGATCGCAGCGCATCGCCTCGTTCATGAAATGCGTCGAGATGAAAATGGTCACGCCCTGATTTCGCGACAGGTCGATCAGAAGTTCCCAGAACCGGTCGCGCGCCAGCGGATCGACGCCAGATGTCGGCTCATCGAGGATGAGCATTTCCGGCTCATGCACGATCGCCACCGCGAGCGACAGGCGCTGCCGAATCCCCAAAGGGAGCTCCAGCGCGTTCACGTCCAGATATTCGAACAAGCCGAATTTTTCGACCAGAGTCCCGATCCGCGATTTGGCTTGGCGCACCGGCAGAGCGAAGAGACGCGCATGCAGCTCCAAATTCTGCCGGACGGTGAGTTCCGTATAAAGCGAGAAGGATTGCGACATATAGCCGACGCGCGCCTTGGCCTGCATGCCGTCGGCCTCGATTGGCTTGCCAAACAGCAGGGCATCGCCTGAGCTTGCCGGGAGAAGACCGGTCAGCATTTTCATCGTTGTCGTCTTGCCGCAGCCATTCGAGCCGAGAAAGCCAAAGATCTCGCCGCGCTCGATGCTGAAGCTCACATGATCCACGGCGACAAAATCGCCGAACCGGCAGGTGAGATCGCGCGCGACGATGACAGGCTCACCCTCAAAACGGGGACGCGCCGGGATGCTGAGCGCCTTTCGCCCATGCCGCTGCTCGGCGGGGAGAAGCGCGATGAAGGCCTCCTCCAGTGTGGTCGCTCCCGTGCGATCCTTCAGCGCCTGTGGCGTGCCGGTGGCGATGATGCGGCCGGCGTTCATCGCGATCAGCCAACCGAAACGCTCGGCTTCTTCCATATAGGCCGTCGCGACAAGAAGGCTCGTGCCCTTCTGGCGCGCGCGGATCCGCTCGGTCAATTCCCAGAACTGGCGGCGCGACAAGGGGTCGACACCGGTCGTCGGCTCATCGAGAACAAGAAGCTTCGGATCATGGACCAAAGCGCAACAAAGCCCGAGCTTTTGGCGCATGCCGCCGGAGAGCTTGCGCGCCTGTCGGTTGGCAAAGGAGGCAAGGCCGGTGCCCTTGGTCAATTCCTCGATCCGCCGCTCCCTCTCTTCCTTCGCCTGGCCGAACAGCCGCGCGAAAAAAGCGATGTTCTCGGCAACGCTCAGATCCGGATAAAGATTCCGGCCAAGCCCTTGCGGCATGAAGGCAATGTCGAAGCAGGCCCTTGCACGATGGCGTTGCGAGCGCATATCGCCGCCAAGGACCTCGACCTCCCCGGTCTGGATTTTCCGGCTGCCGGCGATGAGGCTTAAAAGCGAGGATTTCCCGACGCCGTCCGGCCCGATCAGCGCAACACTTTGACCCGCCGGAATCGCTATCGAGACATGATCAAGCGCGACGGTCTTGCCATAGCGCAGCGTCACATCCCGCAAAGTTGCGACGAAGTTTTCACCTGGAGCGGTATGCGCAAAATTGAATAGTGGTTTTTCGGACAAATCCCGCTCCAAATTATAAGAATCGATCACTTTCAATGACTTTTGGATCGCACCGATCCAAAAATCATTGGATTCTTATCCCGGATGCGAAAAAATGCGGCATTCTGGCGTAACCGCCGGCGGTTGCGCCAGAATGCTGCTGATTGGCGGTTATATCAAACGAAACGGTTCAGGGAGTTACGTTCAAATGATCGGAAAACTTGGAACGGTGGCCCTCTACGTTGACGATCAGGATGCGGCCGAACGCTTCTGGACGGAGCGAGTTGGGTTCGAGGTTCGGGCCAAGCGATCTTTGGGGGCAACTGGACACTAGATAGAGATCGCACCACCAAAAGCCGAATCCTGTCTCGTTCTCTATCCAAAGGCGTTGATGCCCGATTGGGACCAGCGCAAGCCCTCCATCGTTTTTGAGTGTGACGACGTGCATGCCACTGGCGGGGCTGAAGTCGCGAGGAGTGGCTAATCTCGCAGGAGCCTACAATGATGAAATGGGGACCCTTTGCGGCATTCCGGGACAGCGAAGGATTTGAGCACGGTTTGCGGATCAGGGCCAAGCGGGCCTAGACTAGAGCATTTTCCAGAGACCTTCGCCGTGCCAAGCCTCTTCAGGAAGCGCTCCAGGCGTCTGCGGTTGCCGGCGTTCATTTCATTAGGGCGAAATTCCGCCAGAAGCTTTGCAGACTCTCCGTGCCTCCAAAGAGCGTGGTAAAATTGGTTGAGTCCACGAGCACGATGTCGCCGGCGCGCTGCTGATTTGGCGGCATCCAGAGCAAGCAATTGAACTCCGTGTTGCCAGCTGCGGTGAAGGGATGCGGACGGTCGGGATCAATGAGCTGGCGCGCCAGCAAATGCACCGACTTGGTGTCCTCGGTGGTCAGCTCATAGTGCGGCAGGTGTGGATGGAAATTGAGTGTAGGGACGTTTTTGAGTAGGCCCAGCTTGTCAATGTCCAGAAAGGCCGTAAGCGGCGCGATCTCCTTCATGTCTTTGACGAGCGCCGGCCGGAGACCCCACCGGTTATGCACTGGGACGTCGAGAGCCTTCATCAGCGAACGGGTGTATTGCCCGAAGCGTTGCTGGCGCGGCACGAGTGCATCGCCGTGGTGGAGGTATTCCATCTGGCGCTGCTTGAGGTCGTCGGTGAATCCGACATCGTGATGCGGCGCGAGCAGCAGGCAGGTGCCTTCGCGCTTGAGCCACTCGCGGATGGCCGCGACTTCCTCCGGCGCGGCTTCCTGCTCGGAAAGGAGGTGGTCGAGTCCAAACACCATGAGCGTGTCGGTATCTGAAAGAATCCTTTCGTCAATCGGCAGCTTGAACCCCGCCTGGTCGATGCGCTGGAAAACGGCGACGGGTTGGCCGGTGGCCTCGCTGGCGATCCGCTGGAAGCTCAGCGTGGAGCGGTGGAAAAGCTCCAGCGTGCCCGCAATCCCTTGTAGAAAGTGTGCTGCGCTCCACTCCGGCGTCTCGTAAGCCGGCCACAGTACGGTGCGGACCTCGGTCATCGTGGAGAAGCGGTTTTCCATTGCCGCTGGGTCGCGTTGGGCTTCCCACGGGTAACTCCACGTCCAGTAGATGCTCAGGCGGCGTTTACCCGCCGTGTATTTGCGAGCGACGTGGTTTTGGTTGTAGGTGCGTGCCGGTGTAAGAGTGCTCATGGCTGTTACCTTATTCCCGTCGTACCCTCAGAATTGATGCCTGGCGCTCTCTGCCTGATGGGCTTGCCAACCTACTTCAAGATTGAGTTCGCGCGTCGCGCTGGCCGCCACGCGAGCCAATATTCCTGCGTAGGTAGGAAACGAGAGCGGAATATGAGCCAAGTCGTTCACCCGCATCCTGGCGGCGATGGCTATCGCCGCTACCTGGATAATCTCCACTGCCCGCTCGCCAACAACGTGGCAGCCCAATATCCTGCAGGTCGTGCGGTCGACAATCAGTTTGCAAAAGCCCATCGTGTGCCCGTCAATGATTGTGCGCGTGGTCGAGTCGAAGTGTACAACCGCAGTCACGACATCGTGTGTTTCACGCGCCTTTGTTTCAGTGAGACCCACCTGGGCATATTCCGGGTCCGTGA
>DATJTB010000095.1:0-2634 GCA_035503795.1 Methylocella sp. | reverse complement strand
GAAAGCGTTCGAGCAGTGGTCGTTACCGGCGATATGCGAGCTTTTGCGGCGGGTGCTGATGTAGAGGAGCTCGCCACGCGTCGGACGATCGATGCTAATTTCACCAAAGCGCGTGTTGCCTGGATTGCAATGGAGGCGTTCCCGAAGCCCATAATTGCGGCGGTCAATGGCCTCGCATTAGGCGGAGGCTGCGAGCTCGCGATGCACTGCGACATCATCATCGCCGGCGAAGGCGCTCTCTTCGGTCAGCCCGAGGTCAGGCTCGGCATCATGCCGGGCGCGGGCGGCACGCAGCGGCTTCTGCGCGCCATCGGGAAATTCGCCGCCATGCGCGTCCTCCTCACAGGTGACCCGATGAGTGCGGCTGATGCGCTGCGCGTTGGTCTCGTGTCCGAGGTCCTACCGGATGCGGACGTTCTCCCGCATGCGCTCAAAGTTGCCGGCAAGATCGCCACTCTGGCGCCGTTGGCCGTCGCATCCATCAAGGAGGCGGTCCTCGCGGGCGAGGATGTGCCCTTGAGCACGGCGCTTGCCCTGGAACGTAAGGCATTTCAGCTTTTATTCGCAACCGAGGACCGGCGCGAGGGCATCGAAGCCTTTTTGGCGAAGCGCAAGGCGCAATTTCGAGGCCGCTAGGTGATGCCGCATCCGCATGTAGTAGGGACCATCGGTGTGGTCGGCGCGGGCGCGATGGGAGCGGGCGTTGCGCAGACCGCGCTCGCCGCAGGACTCACGGTCATTCTTCATGACGCCAACCCGGGCACCCTCACTGCGGCACGGGAGCAGATTCTCTCGCGCATCGCGCGTCTTGTCGAAAAAGGCCAATTCTCGGAGGAGCTGCAAGACGGCGCCGAACGCAATCTTCAGCTTGCTGAAACACTTCCTGCGCTGGCGAAGGCCGAGCTCGTCATCGAAGCGATCGTGGAGAAACTCGAGGTGAAGCAGGCCGTTTTCACGGCACTCGAACAGATCGTCAAGCCGGAGACCGTCCTCGCCACGAATACGTCCTCGCTCTCGGTCGCGGCGATCGCGCGCAGCTGTGAACGACGCGGCCGCGTCTGCGGCATGCATTTCTTCAATCCGGTGCCGCTGATGAAGCTCGTGGAGGTGATCGGCGGACCTGACACATCGGCCGAGACAATCGCTCGCGCGCTGGCGCTCACAGGGCGCCTTGGGAAGATCGCCGTTCAGGTAAAGGACGTGCCAGGCTTCCTCGTCAACTTCCTCGGCCGCGCGTACACCACCGAGGCACAGCACATCGCGCTCGAAGGGGTGGCCCCTCCAGCTGTCGTGGATCGCATCATGCGCGAAGCCGCCGGTTTCCGTATGGGTCCTTTCGAGCTGATGGATCTGACCGGCATCGATGTGAATTTTCCCGCAACCACTTCTATCTATCACGGATTCCAGCATGATCCACGTCTCAAGCCGACGATCATGCATGAGGCGCTTTTCAATGCCGGGCGTTACGGGCGGAAGACCGGGCAGGGCTTTTACTCCTACGCCGGCGGCGCGGAAGCGGCCGCGCCGAGACCGCACAAGCCCCCGCCCGGCGGCATGACGGCCTTCCTGGCAGAACCAAATGCTGATCTCGCGGCGCTTGCCGAAAAAAACCTGTCGAAAGCCGGTCAGGAAACGGCCGATGTGCTGCTCATAGCGCCAAACGGAGAAGATGCGACGACGGCTTGCACACGACTTAAGCTCGATCCGGCGCGGGTCATTGCGATCGATCTGGTCGGAGTCGGGCGAAGATTCCTGACTCTCATGACGCCGCCGGGGGTGGACGGTCCCATACAGACGCTGGCCGCGCATTTAAACGCGCAAGGCTACAGCGTTGCAACCATCAATGATTCGCCCGGTTTCGTCGCACCGCGTATCCTCGCCATGATTGCCAACCTGGGCTGTGAGGCAGCGCAGATCGGCGTCGGTGCGCCGGCGGATATCGACTTGGCCATGCGGCTGGCGCAGAACTATCCGCGCGGTCCCCTCGAGTGGGCGGCGTGGCTCGGTCCGGCGCGTGTGCTCGCTACGCTGAGCGAGATCCAGGCGATCACCGGCTCCGATCGCTACAGGCCGAGCTTGTGGCTCAGGCGGCGTGCGCTGCTCGGCTTGCCCATCGACACGGCACGGTGACATGTTTGCGCTGCTGCAGGACCTGCGTGTTGTCGAGGCCGCCTCGTTCGTGGCGGGGCCGTCTTGTGGGCTTCATTTGTCGCAAATGGGCGCCGAAGTCATTCGCCTCGATCAGATGGGAGGCGGACCGGATTTTCATCGCTGGCCCCGTGCCGAGAGCGGCGCCAGCTATTATTGGGAAGGCCTCAACAAGGGAAAAAAGTCAGTTGCAATCGACTTCTCCAAGCTCGAGGGACGTGAGCTGGCCGTCGCCATAGCAACCGCTCCGGGCAAGAACGCGGGCCTTTTCGTCACCAACTTCCCCGCCAACGGGTTCCTGTCGTATGACCATCTCTCCTCAGCGCGCAAAGATCTGATCTGTCTGCGCATCATGGGCTGGGCCGACGGAGTTCAGGCCGTCGACTATACGATCAACGCGGCTGTTGGCCTGCCGCTGATGACCGGTCATGACGATGACGACCGCCCGGTCAATCACGTCTTGCCGGCCTGGGACCTTTTGGCGGG
>DATJTB010000094.1:0-5939 GCA_035503795.1 Methylocella sp. | reverse complement strand
GCGTTTTTCAAAAACCGCGAGGCGGACATTCGGGCTTCCCATCCAGGGCGCTGCGGCAGCCAATCATTGGCCGCGCTTGTCTCGCCCTCCCGCGTCGCAAATTCCGTCTCGGTTCGCTCGATGACGCAAGATTGCCCCGGTGCGCAGCCGATGAGCGTATAGATCACAGGCCGCGCCACCGGCGTCTGCTCGAGTTTCATCCGGGCGCGGCCATAGTCCGGGCACTCCTCGAAAACTTGCCGCAAAAGCTGATCGGGCGGAATTTCGCGAACGCGCGCAAAAGTGTCGATCGAATTGGCCGCCATATCGTAAGGACGAAGCCACGCATGTTGGGTGCGCCGCCACATCGGTGCCTGGTTGAGGCAGGCCGCGAAACGGCCCGGCGCCATGGCGGTCAAGACGCCGACATAGCCGGGCCAGGTCACGTTGAAATAAGCCCCGGCCGATCCTTTCGTCCGAACGATATCGGTGTGGCGGCCGAGCCCTGGAAAAGGCCAATCCAGTGAGCGGGCGAGCCAAGGCACGCCATCTTCTTCGCGGGCAAGAGCCGTGCAGCCCCATTGATAGGAGTTATTGAGCATCCACACACCGGGAAAGCCGAGACGGTCCGCGATCTCGTCGATCTCATGCACATAGGGCGAAGCCGATCTCCTCAGCCAGTAGCGGGCGATCTTATCCGAGACCGGCAGCAGCGGCCGCAAGACGGGTGGAAAGACCGAAAAGCAATCGTCCCGCAAGGCACGCGCACGGTCTGCGTTTTGGCACGCATGTTCAGTGGGCGAGCCCTCGACGACGGGAATGGCCGGACGCCGCCTCGGCGCCGAATCAAGCGCGACCCCGGCTTCAAAGGTTTGCATAACCTTGCTCCCCCTATGGTTTGGAGATGGTCAAGACCAGGGGATGATCAGCCAGCGTCAGCACAACGCTTTTGACATTGCTCAATCTTTGCATGGCGGTCGTTCCAAGGCTGGGTCATAGGCGTTCACAAAAGCCTGCGGCTGATCGAGACCGAAGGTCAACCCGGTCGGTGCGCGTTCCCGCCACAGGCTCATCCCTGATGGCCAGATCGAAAGTTCCGTCGCTTTTCTGAAGCAGCATATCATGGACGCTCACCGGCCGGGCCGAAAGGTAGGCCAGTTTGCTGGCGGTTTCGAGACGGCATTGGGCGGGCACCGTCGTCACGTTATGGATATAGGGGGCGGATTTTTCGGCACTAGGCTTGCGGTGTAAATCCCAACGCTTTTCGGAACACGCCCGGCGAAGTCAAAGATCGCATCATTAGGCACGACGCGCGACAGCTTGGCGTTCACCAAGGTCAATAGGTCGATGGCGATCCATAGTGACCATGGGATCCATTGGAATAAGGAACTCCAAATGGGCCCCACCAAAAACCGCCGCGCGGACTTGTCTCACCCCTAGCGACATCATACTCGCCGCCTGGGGTATCGCCGGTCACCACGACCTGCGTATTCCCCAGGCCATATTCCTTCACCAGCGCATAAAGTGTGGTGGCATTCTTAGGCGCGATGCGCACGCAGCCATGCGAGACGGGTCTGCCAAGATTCCTTACCTCTAAGGTGCCGTGGATGGCATGACCGTCTTTTTTAAAGAAAACGGCATGGGGCATGGGGGCGTTGTCCCATTGTTTGCTATACCAAATTTCATTCATGGAGGTGGCAGTATAGGTTCCCGAAGGAGTTGAATAGCCCGCTCGGCCAGTTGAGACCGGCCATTCATATCTTTCTACCCCATCCAAAAAAACTGTCATTATCTGATTCGTTTTGTCGATATTGACGAGGACGGCGGCCTTCCTGGCTGCGGGCCTATTCGCGTCACTCGCTCTGCTGAAGCCGGAACCCGCATGCGCCGTCACCGGAAAGAGGACCACTGCCGCATCAATGGCTGTCAACAAAAGCGCGATTCTCATCAAATGATTTAAGGATGTCCGCATATGCTCCTCCAAGGCTGCGGAAATGAGCATATGCCCCCCGCTTCGTAGGACGTTAGCCGGAACCGTCAGCTGAACGCCGAACCGGCACAGATGGTTCCTGCGTCGGGCTGGACTGGAGGCCGTAACTGAGAATGGTCGGTTTTTGGCGGCCTTTGCCCGCCGGAGCGGCATCTGGTCGCTCACGCTGACGTCATCCACATTTGGGCGTCATTGCCCGCGGGTTCGGCGCGCCCGCCATCGCTCGACACATGCAAGGTCTTTTCAACTAGGTGCTAAAGCAGGCCTTCGAAGGGCCCCCATCCTATGATCTTTGGGGGGCCATCATCCGGATCGACATAAACGGGCGCCGCCGTCTCGCTTTCCGCGGAATAAAAATCGAAGGCGCCGACGATGAGACCGCCATTCGATTCGCGCAACAAAACCCGCGCCGGCAGAGTAAAGGACACCTCCCGCATGGCCTGGCCCGGACGCAGCAGCGATCGCGCCGTCAAAAGCAGCTCGGCCCGGCCCACAAAGGCGCCTTCGATTGCATCAAATTCAAACGAGCGTGGATCAAGATCGGTGGCGAAATAGGAAACGCTCGGCAAGTTCCGCTTCAACAAAAGCCATTGGTCGCTCGCCTCGACGGCATAGCCCGTCACGGCTTGCACGATCCGTTCCGCCATCAAAATTCGATCTTCCCGTTCCTGCGCCATCGGCCCTTCAATCGAACTTTTTGTCTGAGCATCGGATTGCCCAAAACCGGTTCCCCCTTTTGGGTCCGTTGCTCTTTAGATCACGATGAGAGCGGGATGCGAGCGCAAAACCGCTTCACACTTTTGCTCATCCCGCTCCTAGATCACGATGATTTTGGAGCGAATCGATCCAAAATCATGAAACGTGATCGATTCTCGTCATTTGGACGGGACGCGAGCGCAAAACCGCTTCACACTTTTGCTCATCCCGCTCTAGTACTCAGCGCTGCCGGTAAAGCCAGCCGAGGGTTTGCGCAAGCCCCTCGGGAAAAACCAGCCTCTCCCCCGGACCATAGCCGAAGACATGCAGAAAGCGGCGAAAATCCGGCTTTTCCGATGTCGGAATGGCGAATGCGGCCACTTCATACGCAGGAGGGCTCGGCCGCCACGGCGACTGCGGATCGGGGTGCAAGGAATAGAATCCGGACATGACGGCCAATGAGGGAACTGAGGATAGTACCTCGACAATGAGCGGCTCTTTCTGTGCCTCCTTGAAAGGCTCGGCCTGCCGCAGCCGCCGGACCGACGGTACGCGCAGCGCTACGATTTCCGCATCCTTTGCGGGCTCATCCTCTTGCGCGGCCTGGCTTGCGGCCACCAGGGGATTGGAGGACCAAGCGAGCAGCCTCGTCGGAAGACCATGGGCGTGAGCCAGCGCCAACCATTCGAGGTCGCTCAGCCCCTGGGCACCGATCGTGCGCCGGATCCGTGCGACAAAATCTTCGAACAGGATCTTCTCATCGGCCTCGCGATAGGCCGATGAGGCCTTTTGCCGGCCGATCGCCGGAATGAGATCGAGACCCGCGTCGGAGTGGCCACGAAAGAGCCAAGTGCCGTCCGCCCGAGCCGAGGCAAAATCCAGAAAATCAAGCCAGTACCGCGAGATGGCGGGCGACGTCGGCCAGAAGGCAAAAGGCATCGTCCCGTCCCTCGTTCAACGTACCAGCACATTCTTGAACTGCCACGGATCCGTCTTGTCAATGTCCTCCGGAAAAAGCGTGGCGCGGCCTTCGAGCGGCGTCCAATCCGTATAATGGCCGGTCACCGGGCCGAGATAGGGACGCTGCACTTCGAGGCAACGGCGAAAGTCGAGTTCGTCCGCCTCGACGATCCCCGCTTCCGGGTTTTCGAGCGCCCACACCATGCCGGCCAGCACGGCCGAAGTGACCTGCAGACCGGTCGCGTTCTGATAGGGCGCGATGCGGCGGGTTTCCTCGATCGAAAGCTGCGAACCATACCAATAGGCATTCTTCGGATGGCCATAGAGAAGGACGCCGAGCTCATCGATTCCATCGACGATCTCGTTCTCGTCGAGAATATGCGACTCCGGCTGTAGCTCCCATTGGCGTCCGGCCATCTCGTCGAGCGAGAGCACCGCATCATCGGCCGGCCGGTAGGCATAGTGGCAGGTGGGCCGGTAGATGACCTTCTCATCGTCGCGCAAAGTCAGAAAATCGGCGATCGAAATCGCTTCATTATGGGTGATGAGCCAGCCATGCTGCGCCTTCGCGGTCGGGGTCCAGGAACGCACGCGAGTGCCGGCGCCGGGGCGCAGCAGATAGATCGCGCAATCCGGCCCGAAGGCATGATGCTTGCCCTCCGTCGGCAGATGCTTCTCATGCGTCCCCCAGCCGAGCTCGGCGGGTTGCAGCCCTTCCGAAATGAAGCCCTCGACCGACCAGGTATTGACGAAGACGCCGCGCGGCTTGGGGCTTGCGGCCCGCTGCGTATCGCATTCGGCGATATGGATCCCCTTCACCCCGAGGCGCTGCGCGAGCCTCGCCCAATCTTCGCGGGTTTTCGGATCTCCCGCCTTGACGCCGCAATCGGCAGCGACATTCAAAAGCGCCTGCTTGACGAACCAGGACACCATGCCCGGATTGGCGCCGCAGCAGGAAATGGCCGTCGGGCCAGCGCCGAGCGCCCGGCGCAGATCGAGGATTTCCTCGCGCAGCGCGTAGTTCGAGCGCTGCGAGACGGTCAGCCGCGTGTCGGTATAGAAACCGGGCCACGGTTCGGCGACCGTGTCGATACAAAGCGCGCCCAGTTCATGACAAAGCCGCATGATCGCGGCCGAGGAAACCTCGACGGAGAGATTGACGACAAAAGGCTGACCGCCGCCCTTGGTGAGCAGAGGCTTCAGGAGATCGACGAAATCATCTTGCCGGACCGCTTGCTGGATAAAGGCGAAGCCGCGCTCGTCGACGAGATGGCGGTCCTTGTCGACCGGATCGATGACGGTGAAGCGGGTGCGATCAAAGTCGAAATGCCGCTCGATGAGCGGCAGCGTGCCCTTTCCGATCGAGCCAAAGCCGATCATCACAATTGGACCAGTGATCGTGCCATGAACAGGCCAGTGCGCCATTGATTTTCTCCGAAAGGCCAAAGAGCGACGTTCAAAGTTTGAGTGATTTTTTCCGCTTTGCTTGATGGGGCAAGCAATTGAGGCCGTTGTAAGAAATTGCCGTGCGGATTCTTCGCTACGCCGCGCGAGGCAAACTCTCCTGCGGCCGCAGAAAGCTGAAGGCCGGTACCGGCCTCACAAGACCTTTTGCTTCACGCAATGCGCCGGCTTCCAATTCAAGCCCCAGAAAACGCGCCTCATCGACCGGTCCCGGCAGGATGAGATGGCGCGTGTGCTGCCGGCTGAAACCAAAGTGCGCGTAATAAGGCGGATCGCCGACAAGCAGGATCGCCGGATGTCCCGCCGCCTCGGCGCGCGCAAGGGCCTCCTTCATGAGCCCGCGTCCGAGTCCTTGCGAGCGATGTGTCTTGGCGACCGCCAAAGGCCCGAGCAGCAAGGCCGGCGCATCGCCAGCACTGACCGTCCAGAGGCGCAAGGTACCGACAAGCTCATCATCCTCCTTGGCGACAAGCGCGAGATGAGCTGCCGGCCGGCGGCCCGCCCGCAGGCGCTCAACCGTCTTTTCGAAGCGAGCCGTGCCAAAGGTTTCATCGAGCAGATGTTCGCGCGCTTGATGATCGGCCAGCGTTTCATCCATCACCGCAAGGCGGGAGCCGACAACAAGAGCGGGATCAGCAAAAGTGTGACGCGGCGTTGCGGCGCAATCAAGTTCACGCAGATTGCGTCGACTTTTCAGCTTATCCCGCGCCAGTTCAACGAGACCGGACAAGGCCGGAGCTTGCACGAATTCATGATCGATCAAGGTCATCTGAGCCTCCATCCGGCAAGCCGGGGCTGCGAGAGACGATCCTCGCACCGAGCCAGAGCTCTTGCCTCATCTTTGAGTGGA
>DATJTB010000093.1:0-13223 GCA_035503795.1 Methylocella sp. | reverse complement strand
TATGTGGGCGACTCGGGTGGGCCGAAAGCGCCGTCTCTCCTACAGCCGCCCAAAGCCATCCCTTGTTTATGTTATGTCAGTATTATAACTATATAACGTGACGGAGCCGCGTGACCCGACCCTCGATGTGCCTCTCGACCTCGACGGGCAGGTTCTCGTGGTGGACCCGCAGGGCGGCCACTGGATCCGGTTCGTGTGACGCGGGCGCCGGTGTCGCCGGAGAAGCCTCATGGCATCGACTACTCGCTCACCCTGCTCGCCGACTTCTGGGCGACCGTGGAAGAGGTGTTGCGCGAGAGAGGGGTGATCCCATGACGACGCTGAAGGTCGGCATCGCGAGCTATGAGGAGATGAAGGCGCGCACGATGGCCGTGGCGCGTGGCGAGCGTCGTGTCGTGGCCGACGAACCGAAGGTCTGGTTCACATGGACGGAGTCGTTCGCCAAGGTTCTGTCGGCCGGCAACCGCGAGATGCTGCGCGTCATCGCCGAGAAGGCGCCCGGCTCGCTGGATGAATTGGCAGCATCACCGGCAAGGCCAAGTCGAACCTATCGCGCACGCTACGGACCATGGAAGCCTACGGCCTAGTCCGTCTCGAACGCGGCGACCGGGGTCGCATCACGCCCAAGGTGATGCACGACCGCGTGGAGCTGGACCTGTCGCTCACGCTGTCGCGCAAGGCAGGCTGAGCCATGACCGCTTGGACGCAAGCAGGCTGGATCGCCGCCAGCCCGTCGTGGCTGCGGCCCTGACCACTTGACGCGCAGCGGGTTTACGCAAGAACAAAGCCGCGCCTCTACCGAGCGCCCGAATCCGCTTTCGCGGAAAGCGTCGCGACGAAGTCAGAGTTGATAGAGCTCCAGCCGTACTCTCAAGGACGGAGGTGCGCTTGCGCACAAAATCGCCGTTTTGACGAACTAGTTTCCGGGGCCGCCCAAATCGGGGGCTGCCAAATCGCCCGCTGGGCCGGGAGTGGGTTCGCGCGGTGTTTCCGGTAAGGGCGGCAGCGGCTCACTGGGCGGCCCGCTGGGGGCGGTCCAGTCGGAGGGCGGAGCCGGTGGCAGCGGTTCACCGGATAGCGGGGCGGACAGAGCTGGAATTGCTCCTTGCGGCTTGGTCCTGGCCCGCGCGGTTCCGTTGGGGTTATAAAGCTCGCTGGCTTCCTGGCTCATTTCAAGGCAGGTCAGGATTTCCACATAGCTCGGCATCGGGTTCGCGCCTTGCGCGACGCAATCCCGGCGATCCTGCGCCTTGAAATGAGACCATTTGCGCTTGAGTTCGGCCTTTGCGTCATTCTCATCCTTGAGGCAGCCCCTGTAAGCCAGATCTTTGTCGCTGCCGGCAAAAGCTCCAGCTTCGGCGCAGGTACGCGAGATGTCGAAACGCGGAACATCCTCCGCTTTGGGAAAAGCCTCGGAGATGGGGCACGAAAGTGCTACGCCGATCAGAACGGCAACAAAGGTCCGCATGCCCAGTCCTCTCCCTGCCCGGCGCTTTCTACAAAGACCCATCAAGGAACCGCGCGACCTCGGGCCTTGCCCGCAAGCCGGCGAGATCGGCGGCGCTCGGCAATTGCGGCTTGTCCCGGTCGCGGTCGACCAGGCACAAAAATCCCAAGACCTCACCTTGTCCCGCGCGGAACTGATGCCACGTCCAAGGGTCGATCGTGATGAGATCGCACGGCCGCAAGGCATAAACCAAATCGCCGATGAGGCAATGGCCTTCGCCCCGCAAAATGACCACCGCGTGCATGTGTTCGTGCCGCTCGAGGGTCGAGAAGCCGCCGGGTTCGATCTCGAAATAGCGCAATTCGCCCTTGAGCCGTGGATCGGAAAACAAAGTCTGCCGGGAAATCGCCTTGAAGGGCGCCGCGTCCCCTTCCTTGTAAGGAAGACGCGCGACCCTTTCCCAGGCAAACCCAGGCTCGGCCCGGCGCAGGGATGATACAATGGGCGTATCCGGCATGACCACCTCACTTACATAGCGATAATCATCCATGGCGATAATCGGCGACCGCCCGCACGAAGACCGCCGTTTCCTCGGCGATCCTCTCGGGCGGCACGGAGAGAAGTGCTCCGCCGATCAGCAACATGGCTTCCTGGCCATAATAGGCTAGGAGTTCAGGCACCCGCGCAAGGCTCATGCCGCCGGCCGGAACCGGAAGGCTCGCCAATAGCCCATCGACTGGCCCGCGCAAGGCCTCAACGATCTTGCCGCAGCATTCCTCACTATAGGTGAAGCGGCCACCAGGATTGGGAAAAATAACCGCATCGGCGCCAAACAGCCGAAAAAGCTTGGCAAAGAGACAGGGCGTGACGCGGACTGCGCCCGTCATCGCCGGGTGGGCGATGAACATGAAATCCGGATTTGCCTGCCTCAGGGCCCAAAAGGCCGACACACCAGCCAGCATCGGCGCGATCATCACCGTATCGAGGCCTTCCGCCCGCGCGATTGCGATCTGGTCTTCGATTTGGCGCTGATGTCCCGAAAGGTTCGGCACATAGCGCGTCACGCTTCCGCTTGACGCTGCCGCCTTGCGAACCGCGGCGGCACAAGCCGGCACTCTTTGGGCAAAGGGGCTGTAGCTCTGATTGGCGATCCCATGATCGTCCTTGACATAATCGAGCCCTCCAAGCGCCAGATGATAGGCGAGCTTGGCCAGCGCTTCAGGATGCAAGCCCTGCGGCTTGAGCGCCGAGCAGGTGAGCGCCCTTCGGTCTCCTCCCAGCCGGCGGAAAAAGCCGTTGATCCCATGCCGAGGCCCCTCGAACACCCGCAGAAGCGAAGCCGGAAGTATGGCCTCCTCAAGGATCACATCCTCATAAAGCGAGGCATTGCCGAACAGCATATTGAGGAGCTGGCCGGGATCCTCGCCGACCGTCTCGGCGCAAAGCTCGATTTCAACATTGAACCAGCCATCCCGGCGATCCGTGATCGACACCACCTTTCCGACAATATCCGCCAGAATGCCGGGGTCACGAATGGCGGCGAGGGGCGTCTCCACGCTCTGCTCGATCGCGATCCCTTTCGCCCGCTCTTCGATCGACGAAGCGTCGCCTCGGACCTTGTAGAAAACCCGAATATTCTTGTCTGTGCCGTCCATCTTGACCTTGTGGTTGGAGTCAAAGGGCACCCATGCTTGGCGTCCACGTCAGGAGCTGCTACTCTTTTACTGCTTATTACAATCTGGGGGGATGATAATGGCAGATGAAGCCGAGTTTGAAATCGGTCTTGCCATGTCGGGCGCCATCTCGGCAGGGGCCTATACGGCCGGCGTTTTCGATTTCCTGATACAGGCGCTCGATGAGTGGGAAAGGGTCCGCAAGGACAATAATGTTCCCGATCACAGGGTTGGGATCAAGGTTTTGTCCGGCGCCTCGGCGGGCGCGATCACTGCGGCGATCGGTGCCGTCACTCTCGCGGATGCTGAACAGAAACCGCAAGATTTCGACCCAAATCATCCGATTTATGCGGACCCAATTGGCAGTAACAGGCCTTTGACGGGCATCAAATGCTATCTGCCCGGGCTCTATGAGGCTTGGGTCGTAAAGCCGGGGCTTGTCGCTGAAGGGGACGAACAGGCCGACTTTCTGCAAACGAGCGATCTCGACGCGCCTCCCAATCCGGCTGACGATTTCTCCCGCACTCACGGGATCCCACCGAATGACGAACATCCACAGCCGGTCGTATCGCTCCTGAACACCAGGCTCCTTGATGGGATCGCAAAAGCCGCGATTGGCATTGATCAAGTCGTTTCGGGGGAGCAGCGCAAAGCCTATGTTTCCGAAACCCTGCACATCTATCTCACCTTGTCAAACCTGCGTGGCGTTCCCTACTCGGTGCCCTTTGGAGCCGATCCGAACCACAGCGGCCGCGAAAATCAATACCACATGATTTCCCACGGTGACCGCGTTCATTACGCTGTGGAGGGCCTCGGCCGGTGGTCGGGCGCAAGGGCGCAAAGCCCTTTCGCCGACCACGATCAAAAGCGCGTCATCGAGGCAGCGGCACTGACCCCAAAAGCTGCTCCACCGCATTTGGATTGGAAAGATTATGCCGTGTGCACGCTCGCTTCCGCAGCTTTTCCGGTCGGCCTGTCGCCCCGCCTGATCGGCGCCATGCTCGGGACCAATCCCGAATATAACGAGTATGATGGACGGCGACTCCCGATTGCCGCCTTCCATGGCGACGTTGCGCAGGCACCGGCCTGGCTGCCAACGGTGCTCCGCGAAGATCCATTCTGGTTCACCACCGCGGATGGGGGAATCATCGACAACGATCCTTTCGAATATGCACATTTCTCGTTGAAGAGACGGCTTCCCCGTCAGGAAGGTTTGGTGTCTTCGGCCGAACCCCTTCTTGAAGATCACATCCCATCAGCCCTCAGCGAGGCGGATCGCGCCGTCATCATGATCTCGCCTTTTCCGGAGCTGAAGCCGATCGCTCCGCAAGGCAAGCCGTCGCCCGATGTTCTGTCCATCTTTTCCGCACTCATGCCAGCCTTGATCGATCAGGCCCGCTTCAAACCGGACGAAATCATCCGTGCAGCCGACCCAAAACATGGCAGCCGTTATTTGATCGGACCAAGCCGCGTCGCGAGTGATGGGAAGGAGCAGCGTTTCGGCATTGCGAGCGGCCTTCTCGGCGGTTTCGGCGGTTTTGTCGCGCGCAGCTTTCGCGACCACGACTACCAGCTTGGCCGCCGCAACTGTCAGAGATTCTTGCAGACAACGCTGGCCTTTCCCGCCGACAACCCTATCATCAAGAGCTGGGCCGGCAAGGTCACCGACATGGGGCCATACAAAGCCCTCGAAACGCTCCCCAACCAACCCGAGACTTATTGCCTCATTCCACTATTTGGTAGCGCGCGGGCAGAGGTCTTGCTGCCCGCCTGGCCGCAAATTTCACAGGCAGGTTTCGACGCTCTGCAAGAGCGCATCGCTGAGCGGTTCGATGGCGTGGCGCCAAGGTTGCTTGGTCAATATGTCACGGGCGTTTTATGGCTCCTGCTTTGGCTCGCCGTGAAGCCACTTCCTAGCCCCTTCGGGCTGATCCGCAACCGGGTCCTCGATTTTGTCCGCGCTTATATTCTTGCCGATCTTGTCCGGCGGGACCAGATCGAAGGCTGGGAACCGGGAGTTATTGAACCGCCTCTCGACAAAGGAGACGCACAGCTCGTTTTCGGCGAGTTGATCAATCCATCCTATGATCTGCGCAACGTCTCTGGACTCGCAAGCGCCACAGGATTGGATGAAGCGAAGGTCGAAGCTGCCCTCAAAATCGGACAAAGCCCGACGGCTAGCGGAAAGAATTTTGAAATCTGGAGTTCGCCCTGGTTCGACAAATCCGGCAACAGGCTCTATACGCTGAAGAGCCGCGAGCCGAAATGGTACGATTGGTTTCTTTGGCGGCATCGGCGTTGGTGGAATTGGATTTTTAGACCCAGCCGTACCGAACCTTGGGTATCGAAACCGGCGGTTGACGAACCCGGCCTTGCCAATTGAGGCAGGGCCAGAGCTCGCTCGTCATCCTTCATAATAATCGGCCACCAAGCGATTGAGCAGGCGAACGCCGAAACCGGACGCCCAGCTTTGATTGATCTCGCTTGTCGTCGAGCCCATGCCGGTTCCAGCAATGTCGAGATGCGCCCAAGGCGTTTTGTTGACGAAGCGCTGGAGAAATTGCGCGGCCGTGATCGACCCGGCATGCCGGCCGCCGGTGTTCTTCACATCGGCAACTTTCGAGTCGATCAGCTTGTCGTAGGCCGGACCGAGCGGCAGGCGCCAGAGCTTTTCACCGGTCGCCTTGCCGGCAGCAACCAGCCGCTCACCCAATTCATCATTATTGGTGAAGAGGCCGGCATGCTCCTGGCCGAGCGCGACGAGGATAGCGCCCGTCAAGGTCGCCAAATCGACGATAAAGGCAGGCTTGAATTTATCCTGCACATACCACAGGAGGTCGGCGAGGACGAGGCGACCTTCCGCATCGGTGTTAATCACTTCGATCGTCTGGCCCGACAGGGATTTCACGATATCTCCCGGCCTTTGCGCCTCCGGCCCCGGCATGTTCTCGACGAGGCCGATGGCACCGATGACATCCGCCTGGGCCTTCCGTTCGGCCAGCGCCTGCATCAGTCCGACGACGCAGGCCGCGCCCGCCATGTCGCCCTTCATGTCTTCCATCCCGGCTGCCGGCTTAATCGAAATCCCGCCGGTATCGAAGCAAACACCCTTGCCCACGAATGCGATCGGCTTAGCTTTCGTCTTGGCTGTCTTGCCGCCCTTGCCGCCGTGCCAATGCATGAGGACGACCTGGCTCTCGCGGGCGGAGCCCTGGCCGACGCCCAAAAGGGCGCCCATGCCGATCACTTCCAAGGCCGCCTGATCGAGAACGGTGACCTCGACGCCAAATTTCTTGAGCGCCAAAGCGCGCTCGGCAAAGGCCACTGGATAGAGGATGTTGGCCGGTTCATTGACCAGCGAGCGGGCCGCCAGCACCCCGGCCGTCACCGCTTCCTCGGCCCTGGCGAACGGGCGGACAGCGGCCGGCTTGTCCACGGCAATCGTGATGTGGCTTGCGCCTTTGCCTTCGGTGTCGTCTTTCTTTTTTGTCTTATATTCGTCGAAGCGGTAATCGCGGAGCCGCAATCCAGCGGCGAATTCAGCAGCCGCCTGCGCCGGATCGGCGGGCGGATCGGATAAATCGAAGATGACCGTCGCTTGCACGGCGGGACCAAGCTTGCCCATCACAAAGCCGCCGAGGATCGTGTAATTTTCTGGCTCGAGGGCGCCCGCACCCTCCTTACCTTCCTTGTTTCCCGCCTCACGGCTTGTGCCGATCACGAACAGTCGTTCGGCGGCAATCCCGGCCGGCAGGACAAGGTCAAGCGCGCTCGAAGCCTTGCCCTTGAACTTGACGGCATTGGCAGCTCTCTTGATCAGGGCTTCTCCAGGCTCGCCAAGCAATTGATGCGTTATCGGACCAAAGCTGAGATCCTTGCCGGCAAAGATGACCACCGTTCGATTTTTTTCGGCTTTGCCAGACAGTTCCTTTGCATCTGCTTGGGCCAAGGCGGGGAGGGTTGCTTGGGCGACGAAATCGATTTTCATTCTATCGGTCATGTGATTTCCGGCATAAGCGGATGGCTCCAATGGTGACGATCTTATCGCTAGTCTAAAGCAAGATCATTACCAAAACCAAGAACAACAGGAAAACAAAGAGCTATAAACATATAATCATTTCTTAGGTGAGCTATTATGTCAATTAATTTGTTTTAACTATAGAAAGTGCTCTGGCAACCTTACCATGGGCACATCGAGCCCGCCCCAAATCTGCCACGCCGAATTGTTTGGTTTCTGGCAGACAGGAGGAAACTCAAGAAGATGAAAACCAGTCGAGTCATCGGCCGACCGGTATTCAACACAAAGCCAAGCCGTTGAAGGAAACCCTGTCAATTGAACGCTGACTCCAGAGCATTTTTCAGCGATATCGGTTCGCGTTGAGAAAATGCGACAAATCAAATAGATAGAGCGCTCCCCGATGAATGGAAGCGGGAAACGCTCGAGGTCCCGTTTATGATTTGGATTGAATGGCCAAAAGTCCTAAATGGGATTGATGCCCGTCATGAAAGCTGACTCGAGCGAAAACCGCTAGCTCCTTGTTCGGTCCGGCTCCGGTCTCGCTCCAATGAAAATCGGCTGGCGTTTTGATTCTGCGTTCTTTGGTTCAAGTGTGTGTGTGGTGCCGGAAATGATCGGCTGGACGCTGGCCATTTACTTGTCTTTCCGCTTCCTGACGATGATCGGTCTTGTATTCCTGATCATCTGCGGCATGGTCTATATAGTAGACTTTGTTGAGCTTTCTCGGCGCGCGAGTGATCTCGCGGGCGTCTCCGCTTGGTATATCGCCTATTTCTCCGCTCTGCGCATTCCATCCGTTTCAGAGCAGATCATGCCTTTTTGCGTGCTGTTTGGCACGATGGCGACCTTCATAAACCTGACCCGTTCCCTCGAGTTGCTCATAGCCAGGGCGGTCGGGGTCTCCGTCTGGGGTTTTTTGCTGCCACCGCTCGTGATCGCCACGGTCGCCGGGGTTGGTTCTGTCACTTTGTTCAATCCGCTTTCCGCGAAGCTGAAGCAGCGCGCAAACGTGATTGAGACGCAGCTTTTCGGCCGAAATGGAAAGGCAATCGATGATCCAAGCGTGTGGGTCCGGCAGCAAAGCCTAGATGGCGAGGCTTTCATCAAAGCCGGCCAGTTGTCGCTCGACGGCACGCGGCTCAGCGACGCCACGGTTTATGTCTACGACGGCTCGGGAACGTTCGAACAACGGATCGCGGCACCAAGCGGCCACCTTTGGCCTGGTGTGTGGCAATTCGATCATGCTTTGATCCTGGCACCCGGCGAGGAGAGTTTTGCCTCCCGCACCTTTCTGCTCGCTGCCAGCGCGACGCCTGAGGAACTGATGGAAGGGACAGTGGCGCCGGACTCCGTCCCTTTCTGGAATTTGCCGGAAAGGCAAGCCATGGCCGTGGCCGGAGGTCTCGACGGGACCGCCTACGAGTTGCAATTTCATGCTCTTTTGGCGAGACCGCTTCTTTTCATCGCCATGGTCCTGATTGCGGCAGTCTTTTCTTTAAGATTTTTCCGCTTTGGTGGCATAGAAAAGATGATTATCGAAGGCCTCGGCGCGGGATTTCTCTTATATGGGGCGACCAAATTTCTTGGCGATCTTGGTGGGGTCGGCTTGCTCAGCCCGCTGATCGCCGGTTGGGCTCCGGCTGTGGTCGCGAGCCTTCTCGGCACGCTCGCCTTGCTGAACCAGGAGGATGGTTGATGGGGCAGCGTATTGGCCCCAGAACCTGGATCAAACGAACGCTCGGCGTGATCCTTGCGGTCGCGAGAGCCGCTGCACCCGTGACCCACCCGCTCCGGCAGCCGCAGCCTTCTCACACCCAGCCCACCTTTGGCTTGTCCTGGCTTTGGCCATTGCCCATTCTCCTCTTCATGGTGAGTTCGCTGGGTCCGGCTGTAGCTGAAGAGTCCAAAACCGTTGGCGCCCAAAAGCCGGCCACCGCAACGAGTCAGAATGGCAAGATGTTCGTCGAGGCGGCCGAACTGCGCTATGACACCGAAAAAGACATCATCTCCGCCGAAGGCAACGCCCGAGTCTATTACAAGGGCCGGATCCTCGAAGCCGACCGTGTCGTCTATAATCGCAAAACGGGCCGCGTCTATGCCGAAGGTCATGCTAAAATGACCGATCAAGACGGGACCGTGTACCATGCCGACCGCTTCGACCTCACCGATGATTTCCGCGAAGGTTTCATCGAGAGCCTGCGCGCCGATATGCCCCCCAAAACCTATTACTATTTCGACGGCGCGACCTTCGTGAAGGGCACCTACACGCCCCATTTCAGCGCGCCGCGTGCCGAACGCATTGAAGGCGACACCACGGTTTTCGACAAGGGCACCTATACGGTCTGCGAGGCCTGCAAGGATAATCCCGAAAGACCGCCCCTGTGGCGGGTGCGGGCAAAGCGCATCATCCACAAGAACGATGAGAAAATGATCTATTATGAGGATTCCTCGCTCGAATTGCTGGGAATCCCGGTCGCCTATTTTCCGGTTTTTTCGTCGCCCGATCCAAGCGTCACCCGCAAATCCGGCATTCTATCCCCTTACCTCGTTTATAATTCGGAGCTGGGGGCGGGTGTCGGTATACCGATCTTCTGGGCACTGGCGCCAAACTATGACGTGACTTTCACCCCGACCTATTTTTCCCAGCAAGGCTTCTTCGGCAAGCTCGATTGGCGCCAGCGGCTGGACGATGGGGAATATTATATCCGGGCGACCGGGATCGCCGAGCAGAACCCTGCGGTTTTTCCGGTCTCACCCTACGGCTCGGCCAACGAGTCCTTGCGTGGTTCCTTCGAAAGCAAGGGCCTGTTCTACATCGCCGACCAATGGAAATTCGGCTGGGAGTTCACCCTGCTTTCGGACAAATGGTATCTGAACGACTTTCATGTACCAAGCCAGACCCTTTCGTCCAATTATTTCAGTGAGACGACATCAACAGCCTATCTCACCGGCCAGGGCGATCGCGGCTATTTCGATCTCCGCGGTTTTTCCTTCGAAGGCTTATCGAGCCATGATATCCAGGCCCAGCAGCCGATCGCCCATCCTCTTCTCGACTATAACAGGACCTTCGACATCGACCCCGCGAAATCTGCCGGCATCGGTGGGCAGGTGGAGCTTGATTTTAATTTTACGAGCCTCTCCGCGAGTTCCGCGAGCTTCCAGGCGGTCGGCCCGCGCGTGCTCGACAGCGCTTATGGTCTTTACGACATCTGCACCAATTACCAGCCCGGCCAAGCCACCGGCGATTGCCTCTTGCGCGGCATTGGCGGCGATTATACCCGCGCCACAGTAGAGGCCTCGTGGCAGCGAAAATATATCGACCCCATTGGCGAGGTTTTCACGCCCTTCGCCTTTGCTCGTCTCAATGGCGAAGGGCTCGATCTCAACACTTCGAACGTCTACAGTTTCTCTTCGGCATATGGTTTCTCCTCTTATTCCAACGCCTCGCAAACCAATTTTGTTAATTCCGATTTCTACGGTAATTTCGTTCCTGGCGTCGGGCTCGACTACCGCTTTCCCTTCATTGCCAAGACCGGCTTCGGCACGCTCGCCTTCGAGCCAATTGGCCAGATCATCGTGCGCCCGAACCAGATTGGCACGACTTCCAATGTGAATCTGGACGCACAGAGTCTCGTTTTCGACAGCTCCAATCTGTTCGATTGGAGCAAATACTCCGGCTATGACCGCTATGAGACCGGTACCCGGGCGAATTACGGCGGTCAGCTCACGATGAACTTCGACGGTGGCGGCTATATCAACCTGATCGGCGGCCAGTCCTTTCAAGTCGCCGGAACAAATTCCTATGCGACACCCGACGCCGCCAATGTCGGCTTGAGTTCAGGGCTCGACACGCGGCGCTCCGATTATGTCAGCGGCTTGACGTTCGCACCCAATCCGATTGTTTCCTTCATCGCTAAGGGCCGCTTCGATGTCGATACACTGGCCCCGCGCCGCATCGATCTTTCGACCAAATTTGATTTCGGGGCACTCACCACCTCCGTGCAATTTGCCGATTATCAGGCGCAGCCGGTCATCGGCTATGACGTTCGCCGTGAGGGACTTGCTATCTCCTCGAACTATAAGCTCAGTGATAATTATTTCGTCAGGGGCAACGTCACTTTCGATATGAGCCGCCATCTCTATCCGCCCGATGTGACCGGCTACACTTATCCCGGCCCCTTCGCGATCGCGGCCATGGGCGTCGGCGGCGGCTACCAGGACGAATGCTCGAGCTTCTCGGTCAACTACAGCTCGATCTATCAAGACTACGGCAGCGGCTCGCTCGTCCGCAATCAGACCATCCTCCTGCAGCTGCAATTTCGCACTCTGGGAGAAGCGCGGGTCAACGAGTCATTCCTCAACACATCCACGCTCGACAGCGTGAAATATTGACCTTGTCTTCTCGTGAAGCTGTGGGATTTTTCTATCGAGGCACAAAATCTCATGAATCGGCTTGCCAGGAGCGCGAGGGTGGCGGGGAAGAGGAGAGGAGACAATTGGATCATGGTGACTGAAAACGATGCGAGACGGACTCTCCATAGGCGCATCGCATCGCTCCGCTCGATGAGCTTCCTGGCGATCGCCGTGATCGGACTCTTCCAGCCTGCTGTAACCCACCCGGCATTGGCACAAGCGATCGTGGCCAGCATCAATGGCGATCCCATCACCACAATCGACATAGATGAACGGATGAAGATGCTGCGCGTGCTGCGCAAGCCTTCGACGCGCGAGGCAGCCATCGAAAGCCTTTTCACCGATCGCCTCGAATCCCAGGAGTCGGGCAAGTTTGGTGTCGAGCTCAAGGACAATGACCTTTCCCAGGGGATCGTCCGCACCGCTAAGGAAATGAAGATGCAGCCGGAAGCGCTGCTGGCCGCTCTGAACAAGGCCGGAGTCAGCGCGGATCACATCAAGGCGCATTTCCGTTCTGATCTCAGTTTTGAATTCCTGGTGCGGGCCATGAACAAGGGCGTCGAAGCGAGCGAGGAGCAGGTGCGCACCGAGCTCGCTAAGCAGGGTGGCAAAGCCGCTTCCGGCACAGAATATCGACTGCGCGAAGTTATCTTCGCCATCCCTCATGGAGCCACACAGGCGACACTGACCGAGCGCGCCCATGAGGCCGAGGAACTGCGCAGCAAGTTCAACGATTGCGACAGCGGCATTCCGGCGGCGCGGGCCATCACGGATGTGACGGTACGCGATCCGTTGGTGAAGACCGCGATCGAACTCAATGAAGGCGTTCGCGACATGCTCGACAAGACGCCGACCGGCCATCTGACACCGCCGCAACGCTCGACCGAAGGAATCGAGATGCTCGCCGTTTGCTCGAAGGATATTCCGAAGGATGACAGCGCGGCGAGAACGGCAATCGCGCAAAAAATTCTCGACGCCCGAATCGAGGCCGACGAGGCCCGCCGCCTGAAGGAACTACGGGCCAGGGCCGTGGTGGTCAACCATTAAATTGCCCGGCGAGTCGATATAGATTTTGCTTCTTTCCTTTTGTGCCAAGGCCTCGATCTTCGGCTATTCCTCCTTCGGCCCGGCGAGAAGCTCGATGTCTTGCTCGCCCAGACCTTGCGGGTGTGGCCATGCGACGGGCGCGTTGAAGCCAAGAGACATGACCGTGTCACTGTCGAGAGCCGGTTCAACCGAAAGTCGTGACCCATCCGACTGATGCCAAGCTGATGCACAAGGCGATTGAGAGACTCGGGGCGCGCTGGTCGAGGCGGAAAGACTAAGCTTGCGGCAATACTATGCGCGGCTCGCCAAGCGGGCCGCGCAAATGATTCCTGCGCGTGATTCCTGCGCGCCTTCTTGGGGCACCAAACCGCCAGCAGATTCCGTCAAATCTGGGTCAGCCAGCTTTCGACACCGATTTACAAGCGGCGGAACCTTAGCGCAGCACTGTCGTTATCTTTGGTCGATTTGACGGCTACCTGAGGCTGAAATGTGGATCGTTCGGTTTGCGCTGAAGTTTCCGCACACCTTCTATGTGCTGGCTAGTCTCATCCTTTTTCTCGGCATTACCACGATCTTCAGCATGCCGACTGACATATTCCCTCAGATCAACATCCCGGTCGTCTCC
>DATJTB010000092.1:0-19375 GCA_035503795.1 Methylocella sp. | reverse complement strand
AAGGCAGGCGGGAGAGAAGTCTCACAGAACTTCAAACGAAGGGTAAGCAACGGGAACCGGTTTGGCTACTTGCGCCGCCGGTTTAGAGCATTTTGTCTTATCGCATTTTCGCGACGCGCAGGGGTGCCGACTTCGCTGGAAAATACTCTAATTTTTATTGGAAGTGCTTTATTCTGCCGAATTTCCAATGCAGCAATTTGTTTTATCCGAATCCTCCAGCGCTTTGATCGAGGAAAGCCAAACCCAGGTCCTCAAAAAATGATCGTCAGACCCTTGAATTTTCCGGGAATATTCGGCATCGCATGCGTCGTCGCGATCGCCTTCTTCCTGCCCGCCTCACCTGCAGAGGCGCAGTGGCGCGGTTATTACACCTATCCGGCTTATCCAGCCTATCCCGATCCTTATTATTCTCCTTATTCTTATGCGCCGGCCTACCCACCTCGCCGCAGCCAGACTTACGGCTATGCGCCCGATGAAGACGCCTATGGATCTTCACGGCGCGGTGGCACCGCGGATGATTATGATCTCGGTGTCAATTTCAATGAAAGAACGGCTGCGCAGGTGCAAAACCCGACCCGCGAGCCACCTGGGACAATCGTCATTGATACGGGTTCGCGGCATCTCTATCTCGTCCAGGCGGACGGGAGCGCCATTCGCTATGGCATAGGAGTTGGCCGCCAGGGCTTTGAATGGAAGGGCACCGCGAGGGTTGGCCGCAAGTCGGAGTGGCCCCGCTGGATACCGCCAAAGGATATGCTGCAGCGCCGCCCGGACCTGCCGGAAGAGATGGAAGGCGGCATCGATAATCCGCTCGGGGCGCGCGCCCTCTATCTCTACAAGGGCGACAAGGACACGCTGTTTCGCATCCACGGCACCAATGAGCCCGATACAATTGGCCAAGCGGTCTCTTCCGGCTGCATCCGGATGATGAACGCCGATGTCATCGACCTCTATCAGAGAGTGGGCGTCGGCACGCGGGTCGTCGTTCTTTGATTTTCCGTAGGGGCCCTTGAATAAAAAAAGCTCCCCTCAATTACCTCCTGGAGCGAATTCCGCAAAAGTTGACAGACTTTTGCGACGAGAATTCGCTCCAATTTCTTGATCGATTCTCGTCATCGAGAGCGGGATGCGAGCGCAAACCGCTTCACACTTTTTCTCATCCCGCGCTAAAACAAGTCTGCTTCATGGCAGTTCGATGGCGAAGGGCGCACCCTCGAAACAACTGCGGCCGCGGCCGATGGCGGTAATCGCCGCCGCCATTCGGCCCTTGCGCCCCAGCACCGCGTCGGCGAGGGCGACGAGTCGGGCATTGGGGGTCGCCGTGGGCGATCGCATCCGCACCACTTGCGCCAGTTCCGCTTCATCGCGCCCCGGACGCAGGGCGCATGCGGCGATGAAGGCGGCGGCCGTAGAGCGGCTGACGCCCGCGTAGCAATGAATCAGCAAAGGGGCTTGCTGATCCCATCCTTGCACGAAAGAGAGCAGCTTTTCGACATGAGTCTGGCTCGGCACGATAAGGCCCGGGGCTTCCTCAAGAATGTCGGACAATGTCATGAAGAGATGGTTTTCGGCCGCAATCCCGGCCGGCCGCTCAACCGGCGTCCCCTCATTGATCAGGGTGATCAGGCTTCTAGCCCCCGAGGTGCGCACGGTTTCCGCAAGCCGCGATAAGGGACAGACATGAATAAGCGGAATCAACCACGCCTCCAGTTCGATTCGCTTTTCAGTTAAGGCCGATTCGAGGCACCACGATCCGCGCCTGAAAGCCTATATGTGACCGTTAATTATACCCGCGCCAGCATTTGCCCTTTTTCGATAACAATTTTACGAAGCTTGAAAGGGGAGATCATGCCTTTTGCGGGGATAAGGACACAAGTTCGGCGAGAAAGCGCTCGGCCGCCAACGTTGGCGGCCATGGCTCCCAGGGTTTGCCGCCAAAAATCTCGGTGAGCGGGTCCCGCGCCAAGACTGTGAAAGGAATTCGCAAGGTGCGGCGCACTTCCTCCGGCGTCCAGCCCACGACATGGACAGCCTCGCTCGCAGCAGCCATCCGGTCAGCCTTCTTGTGCATCTTGCGCTCGGTTGCCGTCCACGCGGGCAGGCCATAGCGCAGGGCAATGGCGCATGTCAGTCGTTCGGTCAAAGTGCGATAGGCCTCGCCGAGAAAAGGCTTGATCACCGAAATGCAATCAAAGCCGAGGAGCCCCTCATCCGCGTCATGCAGCAATTCACGCAGCTCGACTCGCGCATTCGAGCCCGCGGGATTTTGGCCACGGTGCAAAGCCAGCACGAAAAGCGAATGCTGGGCGACGGAAAGCGGCAAGGGCCAGGCCGAATGCCCACCCCAGCGGTAGGTCCGGGCAAGACCCAAGGCCAGATCCTGATCCTCCCAGTCGAAAGGTGTCGGGTTCAAGAGATCAAGCCGCTTGCCGGATGGCAGCCTGACCCAGGCTCTGGTGCGGTCACGGCCGGTGTTGCGCATGAGAAAAGCCAGCTAGGCACGGGAACGAGCATGGGCCGAACAGGCGGCGTGCCGCCAGCAGCTCACAAGATGATCATTCACCATGCCGTTTGCCTGGCAGAAGGCATAGACGACGGTCGGCCCGCAGAAATTGAACCCGCGGCTCTTCAAATCCTTGGCGATCTTGACCGAGAGCGGCGTCTGCGCCGGGATTTGGCTGATAGCGGTATATTGGTTCTCGATGCTGCGGCCATCGAAAAATCCCCAGAGGTAATTGCCAAAGCCCTCCTTCTCCTGGATCTTGAGATAGGCCTTCGCGGAAGCCACGCTGTTTTCGATTTTCGCGCGGTTGCGGATGATGCCGGCATTTTGCATCAGGGATTCGATTTTGTTGGGCTGGTAGCGGGCGATCTTTTCCGGATCGAACTGATCGAAGGCCAAGCGGAAAGCCTCCCGCTTGCGCAGGACCGTGATCCAAGAGAGCCCGGCCTGGAAGCCGTCCAGAATGAGCTTTTCGAAGAGCGCCCGGTCATCATGTTCCGGCACACCCCATTCCTCGTCGTGATAAGCCAGATAGAGCGGATCGGCCCCCGGCCACGGACACCGTGGCCTGCCATCAGCTGAAAGAGACATATGTGGCATGGTTTTCATACCGGAATGAGCTCAGAGCGGCAGAACTGGGAAACAAGTCAGGAGATCCAGCATCATCATCTGAGCCATGCCACATGGACGCAAGCTTGTTGCGTTGCGCGCAATCGAGAGATTTTGACGGTTCTGTTTCATTTGTCGCTGTCGCGCCGACGCCTTGACTCTTCCATTTCTCGAAAAAAAAGCGGCGAAGAATTGGCTGTACGGCATCCCTCATGCGCCGCATGGCAATTTTATTCATTTCGCCCATTGACCCGCGCGTTTCGGGGATTAGCTCGTTTGCGGCTGGTGAGGCGGGATGCGCGAGATGTACTGTGACCTTGCGCCCGCATCCCCTCCCAGCCCATCAAGCAGCGACGACGTTTCTTGATTTTTATCAATAAGGTCAAAATCAAGAAATGTCATAGGAGGAACGCCATGCAAAGTTCCAGCGGACTCCTCTTCATTGAGTATATCTGGCCGGCACATGGACCGCGGCCGATCGTGCTTGATCGGTTTCCGTTCTGGCCTCCAGAGCCGGATGTTGCCTATTTGCGCGGCCTCGCTCATGCTGGACTTCGCTGCTTCTACCGCTCTGAACATGTGTCGCCCGAACCCGTTATCGTCGATGGCGTGACGAAACAAGTCGTGCCGGAGGCGTTGCGGCTGATTGACGGCGACGGACGTGAGCTCGGCCGCTGGACCGCCGCTGATGAGTATGAGGAGTTGAGCTTCCCGCACCGGGGAACGGGGAGCGTGAATCGAACAAATATCCATTGAGCATCAAGTAGGGGAAAGCGCATGGGGGCACAAATTCATCTTGAAAAGGTAAACCCGGTCCTGGCCCGGGACCTGCCGGCAATAGGCTTTCTGCGAAAGCTCGCGCAAAGCGTCCTTGAGCTGGGTGAGATCGCGCAGATCGAAATCGAGATCAAGAGATCCTATCCTTTTGCCGCGCCACAGCCGCGTTGTCCGCTCTGGCATCATGCAGGCGGGACGCCGCACGAAAGTCTGGCGACCAAGCCGCATGAGCGGGAAGCGAAAATGAGGACAGCTCTATCTCGCACCAACCCCGCTCAAAATCACGAGCACCGATCTCTTTTCGTGATCTTCGATCGGATCGATCCAAGATCATTGTGATCTTGCAAGCGCGGCCGATTGTGCTGAAAGCCAGAAACAGCAGGCGGGCAAGACCAGCAAAGCGCAGCTTTTGCCGTGATCATTGCCTCAAACCGGGGCGAGCAGTTTTTTGAGCTCTTCCTTCAGCTGCGGCGCGAGGCTTGGATCAGCAAGACCGAAAGCGATATTGGCGGCGAGAAAGCCGAGCTTGGCGCCGCAGTCATAGGTCCGGCCATCGAAGCGCACGCCGTGAAACGCCTGGCTTTTGGCAAGCCCCTTCATGCCGTCGGTCAATTGGATCTCGCCACCCGCGCCCTTCTCTCCCTTTTCGAGAATGGAGAAGATTTCCGGGTTCAAGATATAGCGGCCCGAGATGATGAGATTGGAGGGGGCGGCGCCCTTCGGCGGCTTTTCCACCATGCCGGTAATCTCGAAGGTGCGACCGAAATCCTTGCCGACCGACACGACCCCATATTGATGGGTTTCCTCTGGAGGAACTTCCTCGACGGCGACGATATTGCCGCCGTGCTTCTCATAGGCCGCGACGCATTGCGCGAGGCAGCGGCCTCCTCCTTGTGCGCCGCCCACGGTCACCATGTCGGGGAGCAGCACGGCGAAAGGCTCGTCGCCGACGATGTCGCGCGCGCACCAGACCGCATGGCCAAGGCCGAGCGGCACCTGCTGGCGAGTGAAGCTCGTCGTTCCCGCCCTCGGCCGGTCGGCTGTGAGCGCTTCGAGCTCCTTCACCTTGCCGCGCTTCTGCAATGTTTCCTCCAGCTCATAGGCGATGTCGAAATGGTCCTCG
This sequence comes from Methylocella sp., assembly GCA_035503795.1. Lineage (GTDB taxonomy): Bacteria > Pseudomonadota > Alphaproteobacteria > Rhizobiales > Beijerinckiaceae > Methylocapsa. Next base: position 14,363 of record DATJTB010000092.1, on the reverse strand, counting down.
ATGACCGTCTTGTTGCGGCCCGTGATGAAGATGAAATGCTCGATTCCGGCCTCGCGCGCCTCGTCGACGACATGCTGGAGAACCGGCCGGTCGACGATGGTGAGCATTTCCTTGGGGAGCGATTTGGTGGCGGGCAGAAAGCGGGTGCCAAGACCGGCAACCGGGAAAACGGCTTTGCGAATACGTTTCGTCATTGAACCCCCCTCGCGAAGAAACAGGCGACCGGATTAAAAAATTAGGCGCGGCAATGTCAATGGATAGATCGTTTATGCCGGACCCGAAAATCATTCGGATCGATGACTGGGAAGTTGTCTATGACCGAATCGCGAAACTCGGCCGGGGCGGCATCGGCGTTCTGTCGCACTTACGGGTCTTGCGCGCCAAGAAACCATGCGCTGCGGATCGCGGCGCCGTGCCGGCGAGCGAATTCTCGTCGCAAAACTCTGTCAACTTTTGCGGAATTCGCTCTAACGCTCTTATGAACTTCCACATAAAAATGGGGACAGGGTCGTCACTTTCAATGGACGATCATCTGGATCAGACCGATGGCGACGGCTCAGGAGAGGTAAAAACCGAAGTCGGCCAGGGAGTTGGAATGAGACGCCGGCGGCCAAGGCCAGCCTCTCGGTTGCAATCGAAGGCCAGAGGGGCTCCGCGCCTTGCGTCGCGAGAAAACGGTGTAGAGCGGTTGACTCGCGGCCATGAGAGGCGGGTGCGCTTGCCGCTCGGGCCGCCGAAGGCCGACCGGTCAAAGCTTCGTCACTGGGAGCGCATCACTGCAATGTGTCGCGGGCGCGCTTCAGCATCATCACATCGAGCTTATCCAACAGCTGGTAGAGATCGACAAGCATCCTGCCTGTATCAGGTGTCGCCGCACCTTTTGCTTCGAGATCCTCAAGCTCCGCTATCCACCTGCGAAGCATCGCGATAACTCTCCCGGTGGGGATATTTTCGTCAAGGTTCATGGGGGCATACTTTCATTCGCTTTCCCCATTGCTTCAGTCAGTCGATGGATTACCTGAAAGGGCACTCTGGCGAGATCTCGAAAGACTCCTATAAGTCTCGCCAGTGGTGCCATTGTGACACCCAAGCCTGCCTCAGGACATCCGCAGGAACACGTACGATGGCGCGCTTCTCGTGCCGCAATTCCATGATGGACCAGTTTGGTCGCAGCGATCGCGCAGCCCCGACGGTCCGCATCCAGAGAATTGCAGTGCCATCCGACTCAAAATCTGCTTCGCAGATTTCCCGGGCAATCCCGGATTCGTCGAAAAATGACAGTTCGTAGTGCATGTCTAAAAACACACATTAATTATATGTCGAGTTTTGCACATTTGAGTAGCCCAATTTGGCTATGCCGTCTGTGTGATGGACAACAAAAATACCAAAATATTTACTTGGTCTTTAGCTCGACTTTATGATTAAATATCAAACAAGCTTAGTTCATTGCCTATTTCAAAAAGTCATGCACTAACCGAAGCCACCCCGAAGAGGGCTCGGGGGACCCCTTTCGAAGGGGCAGGCGCCCTGCGACTCCTGAGGCACATCCTTCATAGGACAGACCTCGCCTGCTCCTCTGGATGAGAGCTTTTTGAAGCAGGCGCATAGATCTTGGAAAACTTACATTGCTGAATTACTTAGACAAGTTGAAAACGGGGCCCCCACTGTTCGAACGCAATCATCTACTTGCGGTTTTGCATCGCGTCAGCCGCGAGCGGATCGCCGATGCTCTCGAGCCAATTGAAGTGAAGGCGGGAAATATCTTGTGCTGGGCGGCGCAAGATCTACACTACGCTTATTTCCCAGCGGGTGCGGTTTTATCTGTCCTGACGGTTCTCCAGGACGGATCGGCGATCGAGACCGCGAAAATCGGAAGAGAAGGCGTGTTTGGCCTTTTCGAGCCTATGTACACACATACCTCGTTCAACCAATGCATGGTGCTTTTAGGAGGGACTGTGTATCGCTTGCCGTTCCGTGTCCTGCATTCCCTGTTTGAGAACGACACGCAAGTTCGTTTGCTATTGATTCATTATGCAGAAGCGTTGACCCTAGAGTTTCAACAGGCCGCCGCGTGCTTTGCCATGCACTCCGTCCCAGAGAGAATTTGCCGTTGGCTCCTGACCATGGATGATCGCGCCGAATACCAGGCTTTTGCTGTGACTCATGATTTTTTGGCCCATACATTAGGCGTAAATCGTAAATCGGTAACTCTTGCTGCTCAGGCGATGCAAAAAGATGGCTTGCTCAGCTATCGTCGGGGCCGAGTGAGAATTCTTGACCGGCCAAGACTCGAACAGCTTTGTTGCGAATGCTACCAGGCCACGCGGCAACGCTTTGAGTGTTCTGGTGTGGCGTCCCCTCCCCCTGAGCGTTCATCATGAAAACGGCACGCCGACATAACTAAAGCAGATGCCGAAGCCATATACGGCGCCAGTTAGCACGCTGTCCCCTTAGGAAGAGCTTCCAAATCAAGCCGTTACAATGAGTTCTCGGCAGTGGGGGACCATCCTTTTCGAGAGAATTGCAATGCCATCCGCTTCAAAGTCGCCTTCGCGGATGACAGTCGCTCGCGCAATGTCTTGAGACCGCACTTTCTAAGAAACTTTTGAGTTAGCCCGGTTTGGCCATTCCGTCTTTGTGATGGACCACAAACTTGCAAGATATTTAACGTGGTTATTGCCTGGATAATATGCTTAAATAAATAGTAGAGCGTAGCCAGGCTCGACGGAAAAAATTTGGTGCTCAATTACATAGACCGATGCAAAACGGGCCCACCGCGATTGGAGGGCAATCATTTACTTGCGGCTTTGAATCATCCCGCCAGCCGCGAGCAAATCACCGCTTTTCTCGAGCCGATTGAAGTGAAGGCAGGAAGCATCTTGTGCTGGGCGGCTCAGGATCTCCGCTATGCTTATTTCCCAGCAGGCGCGGTTTTATCTGTCCTGATGGTTCTCCATGACGGATCAGCGATCGAGACCGCAAAAATCGGAAGAGAAGGCGCTTTCGGGCTTTTCGAGGCTATGTATACACATACCTCGTTCAACCAATGCATGGTGCTCTTAGGCGGAACTGTGTATCGCTTGCCGTTCCATATCCTGCGATACTTGTTTGAGAACGACGCGCAAGTTCGTTCGCTATTTATTCATTATGCAGAAGCGTTGGCCATAGAGTTTCAACAGGCCGCCGCGTGCTTTGCCATGCACTCCGTCCTGGAGAGAATTTGCCGTTGGCTCCTGACAATGGATGATCGCACCGAATGCCAGGCCTTTTTTGTGACTCACGATTTCTTGGCCCATACATTGGGCGTGAATCGTAAATCGGTCACTCTTGCCGCGCAAACCCTGCAAAAAGATGATTTGATCAGCTATCGTCGGGGCCGAGTGAGAATTCTTGACCGGCCGAGACTCGAACAGCTTTGTTGCGAATGCTATCAGGCCATGCGGCAACGCTTCGAGTGTTCCGGTGTCGTGTCCCCTCCCCTTGAGCGTTCATCATGAAAACGGCCCGCAGATATTTTCGAGTAAGCTTGTTGCCCGCAGTCATACCCCCGGAATGACGGCGCGATGATTAGGTCGTCCTGACCCCAGGGGAGGCCGCAGTTGTTCCATGGTCGCCATCCAGCAGCGGTAGCTCGACTGTCCAAAGCAAGCCGTCGGGACGAAACTCTCTTCTTACGGTGGCATTTGGAATCGCATTTTCGATCAAAGTGCTTCCAAATCCAACCGCTTCTGGTCGCGTCACCGGCGGACCCTCCTTTTCCTGCCATCTAAACATGAGCGTGCGCTGTGGAGGCTGCCCTTTGAATTCCCAACTGAGATGGATTTTGCCACTCACGATTGAGAGCGAACCGTATTTTGCCGCGTTGGTCGCAAGTTCATGCAGCACCAGGCTGAAATTCGCCGCGATTTCGGGGGGCAGCGAAACGGACGGCCCCTCGAAACTGAAGCGACTCGAATCCAAACCATAAGGCGCAAGCTGGTGCCTCGCTAAGGCCGCAAGATCGGCACCACGCCAATTCGATTCCGCGAGCAGATCATGGGCGCTCGCGAGTGCCAATAAACGGCCGTCGATCGAGGTCTCAAGATCCCTGCCTGAAGATTGACTGCGCAAGGTCTGATGGATGATCGATTGAACAACCGCCATCGTATTCTTGACCCGGTGGCTCAGTTCTCTTAGCAAGAGACTCTGATGTTGCTCCCAGGCTTTGCGCTCGGTGATATCGCGGGCACTCTCAAGCACGAGCCGTCGGCCTTCGAAGGATTCGAGTTGGAGTCGGCTTTCAACCGTCAGCAAATCTCCGCTTTTTGTGCGCTGAATTAGCTCCCCGCTCCAGCTGCCCTTCTCAATGAGCCTGGCTTTCACGTCGGCAAATGAAAAGCCGCCTCCCGCTGTGGCCAAAAGCTGCTCTTTCCTTTGGCCAATGGCTTCATCGCGGGTATAACCGTAGAGTTCCTGGCAGCCGCGATTCCATTCAAGAATGCCGCCATCAAAATCCCAAACAAAGATCGGATCATGAGAGAGTTCAACGAGGCGCTTTTGCTGGCGGAGCTGGCGCTCCCTTTCTCGCAGTGTTTCCTCGACTTGCCGGTGCTCAGTGATATCCACGAAAGTGATGACGACGCCATCGATCTTGTCATCGACCGTTCGGTAGGGCCACATCCGAATATCAAACCACCGGTTACTTTGGCTATGAATTTCACGCCTCCGCGGGACGAGCTGGGTAAGGACGGTCTGCGCATCCTTGCCGAGATCGGCATAATCAAGCTGATGAGTAAAATCCATCACCGACCGGCCTTCATCATTTGGTGTAATTCTGAAAAGCAAGGTCACCGGGTCGGTGAATCGTTTGATGCGTAGACTGGAATCGAGAAACAATGTGCCAAAATCGGTCGCGGCCATCAGATTTTGCAGATCGCCGTGAGCGCGAGAGATCGACTCGAGCTTCGATTTCAGCTCGCTGTTGACGGTCTGCAGCTCCTCGTTGGTCGATTGCAGCTCTTCCTTGATGGTCTCCAACTCTTCGGCGGTTGAGCGGTGTTCCTCATTGATCGATTGCAATTCCTCGTTGGCGGCTCGCAATTCCTCATTGGCCGCCTCCGACTCCTCGAGCGTTGTTCGCAACCGGGCCTGGGTCAGATGCAATTCCTCGCGCAGCCTGGTCGTCTCATCATTTCCCTCCGTCTGCTCGGGGGATACCGAGCTTTGCTCGATTTCTTCGCCTTCCAGGAAAAGCAGCACCGCATTGCGAGGATCAGTCTCCTCATCTTGGACGACCGGCCTCACCTGGAGGAGGACACGATGCGGCTTTCCATTGAATTGAACGGGGATCGGCAAAGTCAAAGTCGCTTGGCGTCGTTCGAAAGCGCGATGCAAGGCCGACCGCAACTCCAATCTCAACTCCGGCCGCACAAGGTCTATGGCGTCGCCACTCAGCACGCCCCCAGAAGGTTGAAGATAGCGGCCAGCGTGATCGGACAAATGGATCACCCGGTGCATCCGGTCGACCAAGATGCTCGGCGGTGCGATCCTTTCGAGGGCTTGCCGATGCAAAGCGGCTTCGCTGATGATGGATCTGCCCGTGGCGAACCCTCCCCCGGAATGGGGGTGTTGGTCGGGCAGGACGGCGGGACCGCAGAGGAGTCGAGGCAGCAGTCGAGGCTTGTCCCCGAGCTCTGCTGTCGATTGATAGATGCGGTTCTTCCGGTCAACCACTCGAAACAGCCCCGGCGGGCTGTCGGCAGACTCGGAAGAACCGAGGAGCAAATAGCCGCCCGGATTGAGCGCGTAGTGGAAGGTGCTGCAAACCTGGGCCTGGACATCGCGGTCGAGGTAGATCAGAAGATTGCGGCAGGAGATGAAATCAATGTGCGAGAATGGCGGGTCCTTAAGGACGCTGTGACTGGCGAATACGATAATGTCCCGCAGCTCACGGCGAACCCGATAGAGGTCCCCGTCGTGCGTGAAGTAGCGGCGCAGCTGGTCCTCCGAGACATCAGCCTCAATCGCAGATGGAAAAGTCCCCTCGCGGGCGAAAGCCAGCGCTCTGGCATCGAGATCGGAGGCAAAAATCTGAATGGACGGCCGAAAATCATGCCGCGCCGCCTCGTCGACCAGCAAGATTGCGATCGTATAGGCCTCCTCGCCGGTCGCGCAACCCGGCACCCAAATGCGAATCTGGTCGTTTGAGTGCTTGGAAGTAAAGAGGTCAGGTACGAGGTGGGTTTTGACCGCTTCGAACACATCCTTGTCGCGAAAGAACGTCGTCACCGAGATCAAAAGGTCGCCCAAGAGCGCCTGAGCCTCTTCCGCATGGTCATGCAGCAAGGCGAAATAGCCTTCGAGTCGATCCGTTTTGTTAATCTGCATGCGCCGGAAGATCCGCCGTAAAATGGTCGAACGCTTATATTGAGAAAAGTCATGTCCGGTCCGGGTGTGCACATGAGCCAGGATCCGGTGCACCAATTCCTCGTCGAAGCTTTGCACATCGACAACCGAACGATTGTCCTTGTTGCGAATCAACTCCACCAGAGTCGTTGCAAGTTCAGGCACCGGCAAGATAAAATCGGCAGTGCCCGTCGCGATCGCGGCGCGCGGCATCGATGGATATTCGGCAGAGGCCGGGTCCTGGACGAGAATGATGCCGCCCACCTCCTTGACCTCTTTCACCCCAACCGCACCGTCTGATCCAGCGCCCGTCAGGACGACCGCGAACCCGTCACCGTGCCTTTCCGCCAGAGAGCGAAAGAAGAGATCGATCGGCGCCCGCTGGCCACGCGGCTCGGCGAACTCCGCCGATGAAATGTCTTGGTCGGTGATGCACAGGCGGCGGCCAGGAGCAATCACATAAACATGATTGGCTTGCAGCTCCTGAGCTGCCCCAACCTGCACGACCGGCATTTTTGTTTTCGCGCCCAGGATGTTGGAGAGCTCGCTGTGGCTTTGCGGATCAAGGTGGACCCCAACCACAAAGGCAGCGCCTGGGTTTTCGGGAAGCGATTCGAAAAAACTCTGCAAGGCGCGGATGCCGCCCGCCGACGCGCCGATGCCAACAACGACGGGTTTCTTGCCGTCCCCGTTGGATTTGTCGTCAGAGTGAGCGCTGGCGCCGCTATTACTGTCAGTAGCCATAGGGCGGCTTTCCCGATCAGATACCCGAGTTCCAACATAAGCGCGGGGCTGGCCTTTCGCAATCGGTCCAAGAACCGCCGGGTGCCAGCCGCCGGGCCGCGCACCTCTTGCGTTGCTGTGAATGTTAAGGGATAGCCGATCGTCCTCCGAAGGTCTGCCGGTCCTCATCCCGTCCGCGCAGTCGCAAACTTTTCAAAGCTCGATGATGTTGTCTCGCCTACTCAATGTTGTCTCGCCTAAGCTCGATGTTAATGTTGCAGGAACGGTGGAGCCGTGGAAGGCTGGCAAACAACCGAAAGCTTAAGCTGCAACAACAATTAATTAAGCTTTACGAGGCCTATCCCACAGACATCACCCATGCTTTCGGTCAACCTATACCTGTTCAGCACCAATTTATATTCGAGTCGGTGGGAAAAGGGGCCGCGGGCGCCAACATGCGCCGGCGGCCCTGAGTTCAGACAGCGTAGGAGTATCTGAAGGTGACCAAAAGTCTGTATTCAATAGTCTGAATAATTCAAAAGTCTAAATTGAGGAGTAAAAAACTCATACATCAATCGGACAGAGGAAGTTTACCGCTCAACAGCTGCATTCACAGGCCGATTATCTTTCCCGTGTTCAAAATTGCGGAACTGTTCCGGAAATGGTCAATCTCAATGCCCTGTTTGTGCGCGAAGCTGTCTCTGAGTACGGCACCGAAGCCCAGAAGTTCATGATTGATGTCCGGGAAACACTTGTGAAAAGAGTCATACCGATCTCACGCATGAGCGGCCGCCGTTCGTCGTTCTGCATGGCGGCGCCCTAGGGCATCGGGTCAACATTCTCAGAGAGAAAGCTTGGGCCGAGATCCGCGCAAGGACAGCTCGCAGAACAGCGGAATCCCGTTCGGGTCACGACAATCGTCTTTCATCTCGGAGCTGTCATGGAGATCCAAAGAACACAGCCACGTCGTAATCGAAATCGGGGGGCGCATCGTCGCACGCACTGGAGCCAAAGCACCCGCCGCGCGCCAGGCGGTCACCGTAAATTTCATCCGCAGCGGCGGCGCGTCAAGGCAGGATCGTCTGCCATGCGTAAGCCTAAAGTCAGTTGATGATTGATCCATCCCAATTCGATGCAACGCAACTTTTCACATCTTATGTTGCATGTTGCATATTGTATGTTGTCATGTTGTATGTTGTCATATTGTATCGTGCCTCGTAGTGGCGACACAGAATACGAATGACTTCGATACCGCAATCCGTGAGCTCTGATCCAAGAAGTATTATCCCAAACGCCGGCGCATGATGACAGCGAGGCGGATGAGCCGGTGACGGTTGGCGCAAAGCGCTCGAAGTCAGGCGTTGCGCTCGTCGTGTCACGACCTCGATCCTCAAAGGCCTCTGCGGAACGCAGCAAGCGCCGCTCCAGATCCTGGCAGAACAAGAGCCCTCCTTTTGGGCGGCCTCGGCGTCCATGATGGCCGCTGTCGGGCCGTTGCCGCTCCGCGACCCTCCCATTCACGCAGGCGAGATGAATCATGGACCCTGCACGAGGCTCTTGCGCGGGTAAGCCTTCGGCGAGGCTTCCATTTGACGGAAAGCCACAATCCCAAGCTGGTGCATGAATTGCACGCACATCAAGGGGAATACGAAAAGCGGCTACCGTTTTTCGTTAAATCCCGCCCTAGCGCGCTTTCCGCTCGAACGGAATCGTTCGGGCGATAAGAAATCGCGCAAGATCAATAGGTTGGAGCGAATTCTCGTCGCAAAACTCTGTCAACTTTTGCGGAATTCGCTCGAGCGCGGGATGCGAAAAAGTGGGTACCGGTTTTTCGCTGAAATCCCTCGTCTCAAGTTTTTAGAATCGATCACGTTTCATGATTTTGGGCCGATTCCACCCAAAATCATCGTGATCTTAGACGCACAGATCGCTATCGAAGGCTGCGTGCCCGTTCTTCTGGCCTTGGAGAGGGTCCATGGGCAAAATTCGCCGCTTACTCGTCGCCAATCGCTCGGAAATCGCCATCCGCGTGTTTCGTGCGGCCACCGAGCTCGGCATTACCACGATCGCGATCTTCGCCGAGGAAGACAAGCTTTCCCTCCATCGCTTCAAAGCCGATGAGGCCTATCCAATCGGCGGAGGCAAAGGTGCCATCGAGGCCTATCTATCGATCGAAGACGTGATCCGCGTCGCCCGGCAAGCCAAGGCCGACGCGATCCATCCGGGTTACGGCTTCCTGTCCGAGAGCCCGGAATTCGCCGAGGCTTGCGCGGCGGCGGATATTCTGTTCATCGGCCCCTCCCCGCAAACCATGCGCGATCTCGGCAATAAGGTCGCGGCCCGCCAGCTCGCGATCGAAAGCGGTGTGCCGGTCATGCCGGCGACGCAGCCGCTTCCGAACGACCCGCGGGAGATCAGGCGCCTCGCCGCCGATATCGGCTATCCTCTCATGCTCAAGGCCTCTTGGGGCGGCGGCGGCCGTGGCATGCGGCCGATCGAGCGCGAGGAAACGCTGATCGAAAACGTCAAAAGCGCCAGACGAGAAGCCAAGGCCGCGTTCGGCAAAGATGAAGTCTTCCTCGAAAAATTGGTGCGCGAGGCCCGCCACGCCGAAGTCCAGATTCTCGGTGATCATCATGGGACGCTGGTACATCTCTTCGAGCGCGACTGCTCGATCCAGCGCCGCCACCAGAAAGTGGTGGAGCGCGCCCCAGCTCCTTATCTCGATGAGACCGCCCGATTGAGCCTTTGCGAGGCGGCCCTCAAACTCGGCCGCTCGGCGCATTATATCGGCGCCGGTACCGTCGAGTTTCTGCTCGATGTGACGACGGGCGCCTTCTATTTCATCGAAGTCAATCCGCGCATCCAGGTCGAGCATACGGTGACCGAGGTCGTCACCGGTCTTGATATCGTCAAGGCGCAAATCCGGATCGCCGAGGGCAAGAGGATCGGCCAGGCTGACGAAACCGGCATCCCGCAGCAGGCGCACATCCATCTCTCCGGCCACGCGCTGCAATGCCGGATCACGACGGAAAATCCAGAAAACAATTTCATCCCCGACTATGGCCGCATCACCGCCTATCGCGGCGCCATGGGCTTCGGCATAAGGGTTGACGGCGGCACCGCCTATTCCGGCGCGGTCGTCACCCGCTACTACGACCCACTGCTCGAGAAAATCATCGCCTGGGCGCCGACGCCGGAAGAGGCGATCCTAAGAATGAGCCGCGCCCTGCTCGAATATCGCATCCGCGGCGTCTCCACCAATCTCGCCTTCCTGCACAATATCGTCACTCATCCGCGCTTTCTGGCAAGCGACTATACGACCCGCTTCATCGACGAGACGCCCTCGCTCTTCGAATTCAAGAAACGCAAGGATCGCGCGACCAAGCTTTTGACTTTCATCGCCGATGTGACGGTGAACGGCCACCCCGAAGTGCGCGACCGGGCGAAGCCTTTGGCCGCCGCCCGCGAGCCGGTCGCGCCGCAGCTTGCGGCCCTGCCGATCCGCGAGGGATCGCGCGAGCTGCTCGAGAGACTGGGGCCGCGAAAATTCGCCGAATGGATGCGCGGCGAAACGCGCCTCCTCATCACCGACACGACGATGCGCGACGCCCATCAATCGCTGCTTGCGACCCGCATGCGCACGAAGGACATAGCGACGGTGGCGGAGGCCTATGCGCGTGGGCTGCCGCAATTGCTGTCGCTTGAATGCTGGGGCGGCGCGACCTTCGATGTGGCGATGCGCTTCCTCTCCGAAGATCCCTGGGAGCGCTTAGGCCTGATCCGCGAGCGTGCCCCGAACATCCTGACCCAGATGCTGCTGCGCGGCGCCAATGGGGTCGGCTACACCAACTATCCCGACAATGTGGTGAAATATTTCGTCGCGCGGGCCGCTCGAGGGGTTGATCTTTTCCGCGTTTTCGACTGCCTCAACTGGGTCGAGAACATGCGGGTTGCAATCGATGCGATCTGCGAGACCGGAAAACTGGCCGAGGGGGCGATCTGCTACACGGGCGATCTGCTCGATCCCAACCGCGCCAAATATTCCCTCAACTATTATGTCGGTCTCGCCAAGGAATTGGAGCGGGCCGGCTGCCATATTCTCGCGATCAAGGACATGGCGGGCCTCTTGCGACCTTCCGGCGCGCGCGTATTGGTCAAGGCGCTGCGTGAGGCCTGTGGCCTGCCGCTTCATTTGCACACCCATGATACGTCGGGGATCTCGGCCGCGACCGTGCTCGCCGCGGCGGAAGCGGGTGTCGATGCGGCGGACGCCGCCATCGACACCATGTCCGGCACGACCTCGCAGCCTTGCCTCGGCTCGATCGTCAAGGCGCTGCGCCATGAGGCGCGCGACACCGGCCTCAGCTCTCCGGTCATCCGGCAGCTCAGCTCCTATTGGGAGACGGCCCGCCTGCAATATGTGGCCTTCGAGAGCGACCTCAAAACCGGCACCGCCGAGGTCTATCTGCATGAGATGCCCGGCGGCCAGTTCACCAATCTGAAGGAGCAGGCGCGCGCGCTCGGCCTCGACAAGCGCTGGGACAAGATCGCCGCAGCCTATCGGGCCGCCAATGACCTTTTCGGCGACATCATCAAGGTGACCCCCTCTTCAAAAGTCGTCGGCGACATGGCCCTGATGATGGTGAGCCAGGATTTGACCGCCGAGGACGTGCTCGACCCAGAGCGGGAGATCGCCTTTCCGGCTTCCGTCGTCGAGATGCTGAAGGGCGACCTCGGCCAGCCATCGGGCGGCTGGCCGAAGGCTCTCCAGGCGAAGGTGTTGAAGGGGGAGGAACCGATCACCGCGCGGCCGGGCTCTCTTCTTGCGCCGGCCGACCTCATAGCCACCCGCATCGAGGCCGAGAAGGCCTGCGGGCGGCCGCTCGGCGACGATGAGCTCGCCTCCTATCTCATGTATCCGAAAGTTTTCACCGAATATGCCGGCATGATCCGTCATTACGGCCCGGTCTGCGTCCTGCCGACGCCGGTGTTCTTCTACGGCATGACGCCCGGCAGCGAGATCGCCATCGAGATCGAGCCCGGCAAGACCCTGGTCGTCGTCTTGACGACGATCTCCGAGACGGATGAGGATGGGCAGGTCAAGGTGTTCTTCGAACTCAACGGCCAGCCGCGCATGATCAAGGTGCAAAACCGCGCGGCGGGCGTGAAGATCGTCGCGCGGCGCAAGGCCGAGGATGGCAATGACTCGCATGTCGCCGCCCCGATGCCGGGCTCGGTCTCGATCATCGCTGTGCGTCCCGGCCAGCAGGTCAAGGCCGGCGATGTCGTCGCCACATTGGAGGCGATGAAAATGGAGACCGTGCTGCATGCCGCCCGTGACGGCAAGATCGCCGAGATTCTTGTATCGCGCGGCCAGCAGGTCGACGCGCGCGATCTCCTGATGACGCTCGAAGAGATCGGCTGAAGGCCTCGGAGCCGGAAATCTTACCAAAATGTTTCACGTGAAACATTTTTGTCCGATTGGGCGCGAAATTCTTACTAGACCCAAGACAACGGTTCCTCTTTCGAAAGTAGGATGGGCGAAATGAGCTGTCTTTTCAGCCCGTTTCATTCGGCCCCTGGGCTTGACAGCGCAGTCTGAACGCCGCGCAAGGGTGCAGCTCTTTGTGACCTGAATTGGGAATGATGGGCAAACTGTTCCTTCCGTCGATGAATTCTGGGCGGGATCAGAGAAGGGATGTGCTCGATCGCCTGCCAATCGAGTTCAGTGGTCAGCACGACAAAATCCCGCGGCGGTGAAAGAGCGAGGGTACGTTCTAGTGAACAGAACGGCCCTCGGCTGCAGCGGGCCCGATCTTTTCAAGCGCTTCGGCGACGTGCCAGCGAACAGAGCTATCGGGATCGCGGAGGGCCTCGGTGAGCATAGGAACTGCCTCGGCGGCGGCCGGCCCGATCTTTTCAAGCGCTTCGGCGGCGTGCCAGCGAACAGAGCTGTCGGGGTCCCGAAGGGCGTCCGCAAGGAAGGCAACAGAGGCTGGCCCGATCTTTCCAAGGGCGTCGGCGGCGTGCCAGCGCACGGAGCTGTCGGCCCCGCGGAGGGCCTCGGCGAGGAAAGGGATAGCAGCCGGCCCGATCTTGCCAAGTGCGTCGGCGGCGTGCCAGCGCACGGAGCTGTCGGCCCCGCGGAGGGCTTCGGCGAGGCAAGGGATAGCGGCCGGCCCGATCTTGCCAAGTGCGTCGGCGGCGTGCCAGCGCGCGGAGTTGTCGGCCCCGCGGAGGACCTCGGCGAGGCAAGGGATAGCGGCCGGCCCGATCTTGCCAAGCACCTCGGCGGCGTGCCAGCTGACATTGCTGTCAGAATCGCAAAGAGCCTCGGTGAGCATGGGCACGGCGGTGGCGGCGGCGGATCCGATCTTCCAAAGGGCATAGGCAGCGCGCCTTCGAACATTGCTGTCAGCGTCGCAGAGAGCCTGGGTGAGCATGGGCCCGGCGGCTGCAGCGGCCGGCCCGATCTTGCCAAGTGCGTCGGCGGCGTGCCAGCGCACGGAGCTGTCTGGGTCGTGGAGGGCCTCGGCGAGGAAAGGGATAGCGGCCGGCCCGGTCTTGCCAAGCGCGTTGGCGGCGTGCCAGCGCACGGAGCTGTCGGGGTCGCGGAGGGCATCAGTGAGAAAAGGAACGGCGGCCGTTCCGATACTCCCAAGCGCGTCGGCTGCGCCCTTGCGCACATTGCTGTCGGCGTCGCGGAGGGCACGGGTCAGGAAGGGAACGGCCTCAACCGCGGCCGGCCCAATTCTTTGAAGCCCGTCGGCGGCGCTCGCGCGCACAGAGCTATCGGGGTCCTGGAGGGTATCCGTGAGGAAAGGAACGGCAGCCCTCCCGATCTTGCCGAGTGCATCGGCGGCACTCCTGCGCACGGCGCTATCGGGATCGAGAAGGGCCTCGGTTAGAATTGGAACGGCCTCGGCGGCGGCCGGCCCGATTTTGCCAACCGCGTCGGCTGCATGCCAACGCACGGAACTTTCGGCGTCGCGGAGGGCTTCCGTCAGGAAGGGAGCGGCGGCCGGCCCGATATCTCCAAGCGCGGCTGCGGCACGGCTACGCACGCCGCTATCGGCGTCGCGAAGGGCCTCGGTCAGACGGTCAACTATTTCTTCGATCTCGTCCATGTTTGTTCTCGCTAGCGTATGAGCCGAACGCTAGACCCAACAAAAGTTATCTCCGCTGACCGGTTCACCAACCGCATATATTGGTTCCTTACGGCTTCCTGCTAGCGCGCTTTCCGCTCGAACGGA
>DATJTB010000091.1:0-8091 GCA_035503795.1 Methylocella sp. | reverse complement strand
AGTGTGAAGCGGTTTTGCGCTCGCGTCCCGCTCCAAATGACGAGAATCGATCACGTTTCATGATTTTGGATCGCTTCGATCCAAAATCATCGTGATCTAGAGCGGGATGCGCAAAAGTGTGAAGCGGTTTTGCGCTCGCGTCCCGCTCCAAATGACGAGAATCGATCACGTTTCATGATTTTGGATCGATTCGATCCAAAATCATCGTGATCTAAAAGAGCTTTACGAAATAGGGAGGAGAAACCCATGAAGATGGCCGTCGAGCTCAGGAGCCTTTTTTCGAGTTGGCACGCCCCAGGCATTGTCGTCGCGGCGATCGTGTTCACCTATCTCCAATGGCAGGGGCTCAGTCAGTTACGCGATTTCGCGTCGGAAGGATATCGGCCACCTTGTCTCAAGGTCAGCGACTTCTACTCGGTGCATCTCACGACATTCTACCTGCCCACCGCCTTGGACGACGATGCCGATCCGAGAGAGAAAGCGATGCGCTACAAGCAATTTTGCGATCACATTCCCGGCCCCGGAAAAGTCATTTTCACGGTCGACCTGATGGAAGACGATGCGCGAGACCAGTCCGTCCAGCTTTCCCTTTCGCGTTACGATCGGGACGGCCATCTCGCATTGGTGAAGCTCCTGCCACCCAACCTGCACCCACACGGGGTGCTGACATTGGAGACGTCCATAGCGGAGGCAGGCAAATATCTCCTCAAAGTGGCGTTCGGCGACGCCAAGACGCAGGATGATGTCATCGAGATGCCGATCTCGGTTGAACCGTGACGACGGCCGTGGTTGGCGCGGCGTTGGGACTTCTTGACAGCGCATGAAAGCCGGAAGATTTTCCCCGCGGCTCTTCGTGCTTTTGAGCGCTTCGAGCGGAAAAGTCTCTCATATAGCTGAATCGGACAGCTTGCGCTTCGAGACGAATTCCAGCCTTGCATAACCTAAAGAGGAGGCCCCCTTGGGTGAGACCATCAGATCTGCCATGCAGCATATGGATTCCTACAAGCCGTCATTCAGCAGAACCGGTTTGGTCAAACTCTTCGCCTCTGCCCTCCTCCTTGCGCTTGCCTATTGGCTTGCTTTTGGACAGCGTCCGCAAACCTTCTCGATCACCATCAAGCCATGCGGAGAGCTCACCAGAGCCACGTGACTCCCGGCTATGGAGCGCTTCGAGCCGCGCATCTTCGCCTTGTCAGGGTCGGCCACACCTCGAGAGGCGGCGTTTCTGCCGCCAGCGCAAGAAGCCGGTGACATAAAGCAGCAGCGGGACGATGCCGATCATCAGAACGAGCGCGCGGCCGATGTTGCCAAAAGCCTCACCGCAATGAAGCGGATAAAGCCATTCGAGAAACGTCTCGCCGGCCGTGAAATTCCGGCGGTCCTGCACATGCAGGATATTTCCGCTGAATTGATCGATGGTGACATTTCTGTTCGTGCTGGCTTGGTTGGGCTCATCCTCCGCCTGCTTGCCGATGACATAAACGCCCTCTGACCCGCCCGGAAGGAGGACCCAGTGCAGCCTTCCATCGGGAAACACCTTGTCGGCTATGGCAGCAGCTGCATCAAGTCCGAGTGGCCTCTGGCCGGCAATGGCGGTTGACCGCTGATTTTGCGCCTCCGGGCGCAGGACCGAAAACTGTCCAACAATGGCGCGCGTCTGCGGCTTGTAGATCATCGCGATGCCGGTTGCGAGCGAGACGATCAGAAGAAAGCCGAGATAAAGCCCAAGGGTCTTATGCACATCATAAGTGAGTCGCTCAGGCGTCGCATTCCATTTTATGGTCAAGGCGTGCCGCCAATTGCCATTTCGCGGCCACCACAGATAGACGCCGATCAAGAGCGAGAAGGACATAAGGATCGCGACGATCCCGAGGAGATAGGCCCGTTGCGGGCCAAGCAGCAATGTCCAATGGAAGTCCCTCACGATGTTGATGAAGGGCTGCGCAAACACATCATCTTGGTGGAGCAGCAGGCGTTGGCCGGTGATCTCCGCCTTGTAGGGATCGACGAAGAGCTCGATGCTGTCCATGTCCAGATCGTCGGTCGGCACCAAAATGGTGATCGCGACGGCGAGCCCGGCATGACGCGGCATCTTGAGCCGCTCCGGCATGCTTCCCGGCGGCGCGGCCGCCTTGGCCGCGGCAAGAATCTCGTCGAGCGGCCGGTAGGCTGCCGCCACCCCGGGCGCCTCGACGCGCATGATCGAGGCATTCAGCGCTTCATCGATCGACTGGCCGAAGGCAAGGATGCTTCCCGAGATCCCGATGAGGACGTAAATCGCACCCAAAAAGAGGCCGATCGTGCGATGAACCGTGATGAAGAGCTTGCGGCCATTGGCCAGGCGGGGCGAAATTCGGCGGTGGGGCGCCGCGGAAATCCTTGCCCTGCTCTCAGCCAGATCTTCCGCCATCGCTGCAAACCAGGTTTTTGCGGTGAGAGAGGGTCGGTGTCTCGCGTCGGATCGCGCTAGCCCCTAGGGTCAGGACCTAATTATAGTACGTTCCGCAACCGTCATTGCTTCGCTTCGCTTGCAATGACGACGCCATATTAGGTCCAGACCCTAGGACGCACATGGCCGGAAAAAGCTGACAGCTCGAAGGCGTGCGATCCTCCACAAGGGATCACCGTTGCTGATAGCGCCGCTAAAGCTGGAGACCAGATCAGCCGTCTGGCTCAAGGGGTGGCACAATCCGGCCTCGCGCAAGAGAGGATCCCGACACGCGCTCACGGCTCCCTGGATTCCCGCGTGCCAGGCTATGAGAAAACTTGTGCTGGTTCCGCTTCTATTCACCTCGCGGATCGCTATGAATCCGAGACGTTCACGGGAACAAAACAGTTTTTTAACAGCCTGTTGCGCGGGAATGACATAAGGGGACGGAACATGCCAGCGCTGGCAATTTTTCCGCGACAGGCGCCCCAATCCATGATCACATTGGGCACTTGGTCCTGAGGGGGATGAGAGTGGCCAATCCACCAGAATTCCGGGTGTTCCTGTCGGCGGTTTCAAGCGAATTCAAAACCGCCCGCAATGATTTCGCGACGCGAAGTGGTGCCCACTTCGCGGAAAATGCTCAAGTTCACCAGCGCAGCAGCCGCCCACCGGCGAGGGCGCCAATCCCGGCCACGAGGGCGATGGCGAGCGTGTACCAGGCGGCGACGAAGAGCGGCGAGTCATCCGGGCAGTGGGTGGCGTAAAGAACAGCTCCGATCGCCGCGGCAAAAAGGCCGGCCGCGGCGCCCGCCGAGGCCGGACGCTCCGGCGCGCCTCGCCGCAGGCTGAAAAAAATCGCAATGAGCGGGCCAAGGCTTAGGGAGGGAATGCTGACGAGGCACAAAAGCGCATTGCTGCCGATCAATCTCGGCAGCCAGAGATGGGGCGGCAAGACAAATAGCTCGACCAAGATTGCGCCGCCGAGCAAGAGGGGAACGAGCCAGAGCCGGAGTGCCGAGGCGCGCGTTGGAACGCCTGGCTGGCCGATCCGCAGCACCAGATCCCCGACCAACCCCAACAGCAGCAAGGCCAGGAGAAATTTGAAGGCAAAGCGCGGATCGGCGAGATGCGCCGCCAAATCCGGCCTTGGTCCAAGCACGACGAGATAAAGACCAAAGGCCATTAGTATGGCGGGCAGCAGGGCGGCGTTGAAAATTTGCCGAAGCGGCTTTGGCCACGGCGCACAATCGGCGGCCAGGGCACGGATGAGATCACTCGTCTTCATAGCGTGTCTGTCCTGAATTTGCGGGCAAGCCCGGCAAGCCCGCGATGCAAGGCAACGCGCACGGCGCCGCTCGTCATCGAGAGGCGGGCCGCCGCCTCGGCGATCGTCGCGCCATCGATGGCGATCGCGCGCACCGCCGCGCGCTGACTGGGCGGCAGGCTTTCGACGTGCCGGCTGACATCGGCGGTGATGAGATCTGGCTCGGCGGAGCCATCGGCCAGAACCTCGGCGAAATCGTCGATCGGCAGCTTGGTTCGACGGCCATGCCGGCGCCACGCATCAATCATTTTATGCCGGGCGATGGCCGCCAGCCAGGGACCGAACGGAGCATTCCCGTCGAATGTCTGCCGCTTGAGATGAATGGCAAGCAGCGTTTCCTGGACGACATCCTCGGCATCCGTATCGGCCAAGCCGGCCGCGTTGAGACCGCGGCGCGCCGCGGCACGCAGCGCCGGCGTGAGTTCCGTCAGCAGGCGCTCATAGGCCGCCGCATCGCCCGCATTGCTTGCGCGCATCAGCTTGCCCCAGTGTTGTTCCCGTTCAGATCGTTGCACAAGAATTCCATTTCGTTCATCGAGCGGGCCGCCCTATGGCCTCGCCTTCCCGCAATGATGTTGCACATCTGACAATCTCGCTGTCAGCGATGCGCAGCCACAAAACGGCCCTGGGATCCAGAGCCATGCGCTCAAAAGCCCCGACGCCGGATGGATGGCTTCGCTGACTGCGGCTCCTCGCGATGACGATGAATGTTACCTTTTCAACAGACAGTTCCAAGCGGAGCCGGCATGGTCTTGGCGCCTTTGTCATCGCTATCACGTTTTTGTCATTGCCGACAGGCATGGATGCGCGTAACGGCCGTGCTCGCGAAAGCGTAGAAGAGGGTGTAGAAACGGCGTCTCGCCTCTATAGGCGGAGGGAGGCGAAAGAAGATTTCCCACGCCAGCCATCGGCTTTCAACCTAATAAAGGAAATCGAACATGACCAGAAAAACCGAGATCACGGCTGCCACGCTTGCCGCCGCGCTCGCTCTTCTTTCCGTTCCGGCGCTCGCCGAGGAAAAGACCGCCAAGGAGAAATGCTATGGCGTGGCGCTCAAGGGGCAAAATGATTGCGCGTCGAAGGGCGTGAACAGCTGCGCCGGCCAATCGAAGGCCGACTACGAAGGTACAGCCTGGAAATATGTCCCCAAGGGCACTTGCGAGACGATCAAGACGCCGACCGGTATGGGCTCGCTGACGCCGGTCAAATCATAAGATGAGGCGCGGGGCACGCGGTTTTCGTGTGCCCCTTAGAGCCGGATACAAAAAGTGGAAGCCGATTTTTCGCATCAATTCCGCTTTTGATATACTCGCGAATAGCGAGAATCCAAGATAGTTCAACGCAGATCTGGATGCTCGCTTTCGCGAGCGTGACAAGGGCTCCGTATCATTTAGGCCAAGCCGGTTGCCTTTGATGTAAGGAGCAAGCCATGCGCCTCACAGACCTTCCCGCGCGTGCCGGCGCCGGTTTCAAGCCGGAACATTTCGCCGCCATTTCGGCAGGCCCGCAGCCGGTCGCCTTTTTCGAGGTTCATGCCGAAAACTATATGGGCGAGGGCGGCCTGCCGCATGCCCATCTGCGGTTCTTGCGCGAGCACCATGCGCTCTCCCTGCATGGCGTCGGCCTGAACATCGCCGCCGAGACGGAACTCGACCGCGCCCATCTCGCCCGCCTGAAACGGCTGTGCGACCTCTACCGGCCGGAGAGCTTTTCCGAGCATCTCGCCTGGTCCTCGCATGCCGGAATCTATTTCAACGATCTCCTGCCCCTGCCTTACACACGATCGACCCTCTCCACGGTGATCGATCATGTCGTTGCAACGCAGCAGCTGCTCGGCCGCCGCATTCTCATCGAAAACCCCGCGACTTATGTCCAGTTCGATCGATCCGACATCCCCGAGACGGATTTCTTGTGGGAGATCGCCAAGGCGACCGGCTGCGGTCTTCTGCTCGACATCAACAATGTCTTCGTCGCGGGACAAAATCACGGTTTCGATCCGAGCGCCTATCTGAAGAACTTTCCGCTCGAACTCGCCGGCGAGATTCATCTCGCCGGCCATTTCGAAACGCGGGACGAGCAAGGCGCCCGGCTGCTCATCGATGCGCATGACTCGGCCGTGAAAGCGACAGTCTTCGACCTCTACGACAGCGTGATCGCTCGTACCGGCCCTTTGCCGACCTTGATCGAGTGGGACAATGAAGTGCCCGAATGGCCGGTGCTGCGCGCCGAGGTTTGCGCCGCGCAAGCCAAGCTCGATCAAAGGCCCGCCGCAAGGCGCGGCGCGTCTGCGGCGGCCTGAGCGGAGCCTGATCATGCGGCAAGATCCTCATCCATTCGCGAGGCGCGGCTTTGACGCGGGGGCTTTTGCGGCCGCCTTGCGCAACCCCGACGCTTTGCTGCCGGCCGGCCTCTTCGCGCAACAAGGCCAATCCTTGGAACGACGCTTCGCCGTCTACCGCAACAATGTCCGCGCTAGCCTGATCGGGGCCCTCGAGGCCCGCTTTCCAGCCACGCGGAACATTGTCGGGGAGGATTTCTTCAAGGCGGCGGCCAGGCGCTTTGCACTTGAAGAGCCGCCGCACTCGCCCCTGATGATGTGTTATGGCGATGCGTTCCCCGACTTCCTGGCGCATTTCGAGCCAGCCGGAGAGGTGCCTTATCTTGCCGATGTGGCGCGCCTCGAAGTCGCCCGCACCCGCGCCTATCACGCAGCCGACGCCAGCCCGCTTGCGCCTGACGTGCTCAAGGCGATCCCGCTCGAACGCCTGCCCCACATCTGTTTCGTCCTGCATCCCTCCTTGCAAATCGTTGCATCGGATTACCCCATCATCACGATCTGGGCCATGAACAGCAGCGAGCGCGAGCTCGCGACGATCACCGATTGGCAAGGCGAAGACGCGCTCGTCATCCGCCCGCAATGGGAGGTTTCCGTGCGCACCTTGCCGCCTGGGGCCAAGCGCTTCCTGCAAGGCCTGGCGGCTGGAGAACCGCTCGGACGCGCCGCCGAGACCGCCTCCGCCGCCGATGAAAGCTTCGATCTTCCCGTCAACCTCGCCGCGCTCTTCTCAGGGATTGCCATCAACTACAGGCCCCTCCACGATCCGGAGCCACACACATGATCCGTTCCTCTTTGCTCGCCGTCACGGGCTGGCTCGACAAATTCCCGCAATCGCTGCTCTCGCTCTTCGCCCGGATTTTTCCGGCCGCCGTGTTCTGGCGCTCGGGCGAGACCAAGGTCGCGCCCACCGTGGGTGACACCTTCAACGCCTATTGGAGCGCTCTATTCTCGGGCTCGGGCGAGATCAAGTTCGAGGGCTTTCACCTTTCCGACAGCGCGGTCGACCTCTTTCGCGACGAATATCGGCTGCCCTTCATCGATCCGGAGATCGCCGCGAAAATCGCCGCCATGAACGAGCATCTGTTTCCGTTTCTGCTCGTGCTCGGTCTTGCGAGCCGGCTTTCCGCCTTGGCTCTCCTTGTCATGACGTCGGTCATCGAAATCTTCGTCTATCCGGACGCCTGGCCGGAGCACGGCCTTTGGGCGACCTGCTTTCTGATCGTCATCACCCGTGGCCCGGGCGTTTTTTCGCTCGATCATCTTTTGACAAAATCCTGGCTGGGAAAATCCAGACCCAACTGAAATGGCGGTCCAAACCTTTGACTGGATCACGATGATTTTGACATGGAGAGATTATGTCAGAAAGATGACAGCTCAATGAGCTTCTCGGGTTGGAAGAATCGCGTTTTCTATCCTTGTCCGGCTTTCTGAACGGGCTTGCCTGTGATGTCCGCCAAAATGCGCGCCGCGCGATCATGATCGGCCTTGTTCGTCGCGGCGTCGCGGATGACCGTCATGCACCAGGCCGCGATACACAAAAGGTCGGTATCGTGGACGGTTGCGTTGTGGATCATATCCTTCAAGCCACGCTCATCGAACCGGAATGTGATTTCCCGGATCGGGTGAGCGGTTTCTTCTGGCACGCCTTGGGGCGAGCTTGGTTCAGTCATGGGCAGACCTCGCTGGTGCGCATCTTATTGGAGTTTACTTTTCCTGGTCGAATCAGGATAGTTGACACGAGCGGAACCCTGACGGCTTTTCAAAACCAGATGGAGAGGTTCATATGATCACCCGCCGTTTTCTACTCGCCGGGTACGCCGCCTGCACTTTCGGTCTGTCTCTGGCCTTCTTCAGCTTGCAGCCGAAAACGGCTTTGGCGACCTCCCTGATCAATGCACTCGACGCGGATCATGACGGCACCCTCGACCTTGCCGAAGTCAAGACAGCCGCTTCCGCCGTTTTCGACCAGCTCGACAAGGACAAGGATTCCACGCTTGA
>DATJTB010000090.1:0-20497 GCA_035503795.1 Methylocella sp. | reverse complement strand
TAGTAAGAAGCGAGAGCTTGAAGACCATCATCACATGGATTCCTCTTCACCCTCCTCAAAGTCATCGGATTGGCTTACACCAGTTTTAATAGCGCGCGGATTTTAATAGTTCCTGCTCTTCACGTTGAAGTGAAACCTTCGAGAACGGGCGTGACAAACACTGTTGTGCCGACCAGCATGACTTCGCATCACCTTCGCGGCGCAGCAAGCTGACGTTGGCATTGCCACCGTGCCGCTCGAGCTTGGCGTCGATCACTGATGCACCGATTCTCAACCCGTTAAAAATCACATGGTGCAAAAAATAAGTAATGAGAGAGGATCACGAAAAATGAGAGAGTTTTCCTTATGGGAAAGCTCGATGCCGAGACAGGCCGCGAGTAGGGCAAAGGGCGCGGCTGATACCCAGGCTTCCAGCGCGCGCAGGTAATCGGATCGGCAATCGGCCGCGCACAATTCCGACTGAATGTCGGAGATCAGTCGGTCGAGAACGTAATCGCGCCTGACGAGACGGGCCAGGACCTTCGCGGCTGACCACCTCCGACGAGGCAAATATCACCGCCTCGACCCGCCCCCGCCAGCGCAGGTCTTCGGGCAGGTCCAAAAGCTCGGTGTCAAGCGCGGTTTTGGGAGGAACGCGACCCACGGCCCATGCTCTGGTCAGCTCGCGCACCGCGCCGAGTGTGACGCGTCGCTCGAACAGGCGGGCCGGGCGGTCGCTCACCAAAAACCCTTTTTTGGCGGGCTGGGACACCTCCTCCATCAAAATGTTGGCCATCCGGCCGGCCTCTTTGCCGCGCAAACGCCAGCGCATTTCTCTAAAGCAGATGATGTTTGCCAATAAACCGAACCGTGCTGGCTTGCGGACCCTTTTCCCCGATTTCTTCGACGAAACGGACTTCTGAGCCGACCGCCAAACGGTCGAACGCATCATCAAGAACGCTGTTTCGATGAAAATAGACTTCGCGGCCATCAGCGGTCTCAATGAAGCCATAATCGTCACCCGCCTCGAACTTCGAGACGCGCCCATGACTCTCTGACTCATGCTGCTTGACAGCTCCGCGCATTTCACGGACCGCATCCTCGATCTGCCGTTGAGCCGCGCTGAAAGCATCCTTGATCGCAACCGCAATATGCTCATGCTCCGGTGAATCTCCATGCGTCTTGGTGACAATGACATTCTTATGATCTGGCATCGCAATGCGGATGTCGATCTTAAAGAGATCGCCTTTCTTGTGACGAGTCTGTGGGGCAATGACTGTCACATTGCAGCCTGTGATCCGGTCATGAAACTTTTCCAGTCGCTTTGCTTGTTTTTCGACTTCGGCTCGAACGGCTTCTGACGGCTCGGAATTCTGAAAACTAATATCGAGCGGTATTTGCATGGTTCACTCCTTGTCTCAGATCATCCGCCTCGGCGGTATGATCTCACGATCCAAATCTCGAACCTTTTTTCCTGTTGAGAGCGGCCTCTCCCTCAGGTTTCCAAGATTTTATCATTTAAGCTGCGCGTGACACTCAGTCTTTGCGACAGATCAAATGCGCGATCACCGGCTCAATCTTCCGCTATGAGGCAGGAGCCGGAGCAACAACCGTCACGTTGGAGACATTCGGATAAATACGTCCCTGTCGACGGCCGGGATGAGAAGATCGTGGCTGAAAGACGCTAAACTGCCATGACCTCTTATGCGTCAAGGCTGATCTCAGTTTCGTCTCGTCTGGTCGTCCAATCTCTTATAAAACTGCGAATATTCCTCTATGAAACTCAGAGCACGTAACCTCGACGCGAGTTTGGTTTGCCCCGCGTGTAGATAAATCTGAACGGCTCCACAGCCCAGTTCACAGGCTCGAGTTTCCACATTATCCAGCAAGGCTTTAAGTGTGCGTGGTGAATTTGCGACATCGACTGCAGTAAACAACCGGACCGCAAGCACCGGACCCAACAACAAATCCCGATCTATCTGATAAGCGAAGACACCGCAGTAGCAGCCGGAGGAATCGCGCAAGCCATCCACTCCCGATCGTTTTGCCTCCGAATGAACGGATAGGAATTGGACATATTCCCGCCAACGCGCCAAATCCACTCCGGGCCAACTTACCCTAACAAGGGGAAGTGTTTCTGGAATCAAATCTCCGCTTAAGGCGATGCTGCTAAATGGCGAAAGCATCTTTGATCAGCTTGCAAAACATCTTCGATTTCGGATCATAAAAAGCAGAAGATAAGATTTATCCGCATGGAAACAAAGATCGGCGACAGCCTGGACGACTAATCAACTCGAAAAGCCATCATACAGTCTGGGCGTGGCAAGAAACATCGATGGCGCGGCAGCTGCATAAAGCTGTTTACCGCCGTGCCAAAAAGCAATCAACAGCGTGGAAAGCGCGTCAAGCAGCTTTGATGCTGATGGTCTTCTCGCTTTTTTGCGCTTCAGCCGTCTTCGGCAGCTTGACGCTCAAGACACCTTTAGAGAAGGTAGCCTCAATCTTTCCAGTATCAACCCCCTCAGGCACCGGGAACGAACGCATAAAGGAGCCATACCGCCGCTCCGAGACATAATAATCTTTCTCGCGCTCCTCTTTTTCTTCCTTTTTCTCTCCCTTGATTGTCAGCATGCCATTTGACAGTTTGAGCTCGATATTCTTTTCATCCATTCCAGGGAGTTCGGCGGTGAGCTCAAATTCTTTGTCCCTTTCTACGACATCAACCGCCGGAGCCATGTCCAGCGCGGCCAAGCGCGGCCAAGGAACCTCGAGATCAAAGCTGCGCCGGCCAAAAGAAAAATCCCGCGGCGCAAGATTAAATCTGTCGAAGATCCGATCGATTTCGCGGTGAATGGTCTCAAACGGAGCCCAATGAGAGGGCGCAACTCCAGGGACACCTTTTTCAGTCTTGATTGGAAGTTTGGTTGCTTCGGCCATCACTCGATCTCCATAAGTTAGCTATTTATGGCTCAGTGCCACATCGCAATGTGATCAAGAACTTAAACATCCTTTGTACAGTTCCTGACATTCACGATTGCACTGGCGAGATCGATATCTTTTTATCGCCGTTATTACGTTGATCTGAATCAACACATACCGGATGCTCAGCATAAATATTCGTTCAGGGATTTACAGCGGGTGAGATAGGGTTGGTTTCCTTTGGCTTCCTTCGGTGGCAAATTGCATTAAATACTCATCAGCGCGCCTAAAGCTGTGGGGGCTCGCCAAGTTTAAGAAGGGCCACACGTGTCACAAATATGCCCCCCGTGGTTTTCGGTCTTGCCTGATCCTTCCGAAGCTCAGCTGCAAATCTTTGCGCCCAAGGCGACTGAAGAACTTGGAGCGGCAGTGGCGCGAATGCTCGATCATGACCTTGCCAAACATGAAGAGCGCCAGTTCGAGGATGGCGAGCACAAAATCCGGCCGCTTGACGTCGTCGGGGGGAAGGACGTCTATATTGTGCAGAGCTTGCATGGGGGCCCTTCTGAAAGTGCCAATGACAAGCTCTGCCGGCTTCTTTTTTTCATCGGTGCGGTCAAGGACGCTGGTGCCGCCCGCGTGACCGCAATTGTGCCTTATCTCTGTTACGCGCGGAAAGATCGCCGAACGAAGCCAAACGATCCGGTGATCACCCGCTACGTCGCTGGTTTATTTGAAGCCGTTGGTGCCGACGTCATTGTAACCCTCGACGTTCATAACCCCGCGGCTTTTGAAAATGCCTTTCGATGCCGCACCGTGGCTCTCACCGCGGCGCCTTTGTTCGTAGACTATGTCAAGAGCCTTAGTGACAAACGGCTTTGCGTGATCTCTCCGGATCCAGGCGGCGTGAAGCGTGCCGAGCTTTTCCGCGAGGCATTGGAAGCCTCCCTCGATCAGCCTGTCGGCAAGGGTTTTGCGGATAAGCATCGAAGCGGTGGCGTTGTCTCGGGCGATCTTTTCGTTGGCGATGTGGCCGGGTCGACGGCGTTGATCATCGACGATTTAGTGAGCACCGGCGGCACCTTGCTCCGGGCAGCCAAGGCGGCTCGCCAGGCTGGTGCCCGGCACGTCATGGCGCTGGCAACCCATGGCCTGTTCACGCAAGGCGCCAGTGAGGTCATTGCGGATCCAGCTATCGAGCAATTCGTCGTTACAGACGCCGTGCCGCCCTTCCGGCTTGCATTGCACAGAAGTGAGAAAGTCATCACACTTCCTGTGGCTCCGCTTCTGGCGGAGGCGATCCGCCGTCTGCACACCGGCCAATCGCTTACCGACCTGATGGTTTTTTAATCATCCTATCCAGACGAGCGGCATCCGCGGCGGCAAGTTGCAAATATTTTTGTGCAAGCAGCGGCCATTTTTCCGGCGTGCGTGGGTTTGGCTCTAGGAGGTGAGCGAGCGAGAGCCGTGCTCGAAGGGTTGCGCGATAACAATGGTAAAAACAAAAAAGCGCTTCGCATTCCACGGGTTCTTGGCAGCTTTGCAAAAACCGGCGGTGCAGATAGGCACTTGCCCAGGCTGCGCCGAGCCGCTCGCACTCAAGGCAAAGAAAAGCCACTTCATCAAGCGGGTCGACGGCCCGGAGCGTGGCATTGAATTCGAGGCAATCGATGATTCGGATGGGATGGCCAATAAAAATATGTTCTGGACGCAGATCACCATGGCCATCGACGATTTTGTGGGCGTAAACGCGCGACGCCAATAACTCAGCTTTTCTATCCAAGAAGTAACGCTGGGCTTTATCTATCCATCGCACAAGCCCGATTGAGGAAGGTGCAAGCTGAAGGTCAAGAAGCACACGTCGATTGTCGGCCAGCATCCGACGCCATAGGGCCAAATGAAATCCAGCGCTCACGTGAACATGCGCCGCATGCCGGTAAAATCTGGTGAGAGTGTCAACGAGATGGCCAAGATCCCTTGGATGAATGCGATGGGCGAGGAGAAGCTGTTCAAGCGTATTTGCCTCGTCGAGGCGGCGCATGACCACAAGCCAGTCGACTGGGACTCCGGGCCTTCCGATCGCAAGGCCGCGATTTGTCCACACCAAGGGCTGAACGCTGAGATAGACCTCACCCGCCAAGCGGCGGTTCAAGATCAGCTCGGAACGGCAAGCGCTTTCCCGACGTGCCAGAGTCGAGAAATCAAGATAGGAGAAGCGAACCGGTTTCTTCAGCTTGATGACCCGATCACCAGCCAAAAAAATCCAAGACATATGGGTTTCTCGTCGAGAAACCTCAATGGGGTGCTGGCCATAAGCCGAGGGCTGGGTGAGAAAGGCGACTTTATCGGCGAGAACCGGCGCGCGGTTTCCCCCGTCAGGTTTTTCATTGATCGGCGCGTCCAAGTCACCCATCCATTTCACGCATCAGCCCTTGACCGCCGTGAATTCGGCTCCGATCTTCCCAAAGAGCTATGCTTAGCCCCCAGAAGGCCGCATAATTTGGAGCAGAGTTATGAAGGTCAAGCTGCAAATCATAAGTGATGATCAGATTCTTTACGAAGGTCCTTATGACATAAAGGATGCGGAAAGCTTTGGGACAGCCTGCGCGGATGTGTGGGAAAAGCTGCGGATGAAACGGTTGGAAAAAGCCACCAGCATTGGCGCTCTTTATGATATTTTGAATGATAATGTGCTGGATCTCTTGCTTGGCGCGAAGCTCGCCATCGTTCCGATGAAAGAATAATTTATCTGATCCTGGCGGCGATTATCACTGTCTATATCATTCTCGGCTCGGCTTCGAGCGCCTGCGCCACCGCCGCCGACCGCTACCGACCGAGGAGGTAGTCGAGCCCGCGGAGGTAAGAGCCGCCGCGGAATAGGCAAAGGCGGGGTGTGGAGCGCAAGGAGGCAAGACGTGGCCCCGACTTTTGACCGATCGCGGTCAAAAACCTTACCAAAATGTTTCACGTGAAACATTTTGGTCTGATCGGGGCTGGAAATTAGACAAGCTCCAAGACGGCAACCGCTCTTCAAAGAGTGGGATTGATGAAGGCCAATGTCTTTTGACCCGTCACAACTTGGCGCCCGGAGATTTGGAACAAGAGGTTGGGAGTTCGATACCCGCACTTTGAGTCATTGACCGCTTCGATCGATCGGGAAATGACTCAAAGCGCGACGGCTTTCAATTTTTGGGAACAACGGCAGGCGCTGCGGCCTGTGCTGCACCAGTGCCAGCTGGCGCAGAGGGGGCAGGTGGGATCCGGTAGCTGAAACCAAGTTTGACTTGATTTTCCTCCACATGGTGACTTGCTTGGACGAAATCGACAATCTGGGTCTCATTGATCGTGCCGAAGTCCGAATGGCGGTATTCGATCCGCGCCGACCAGTGATCATCCACCGCATATTCGACCCCGCCACCCACCGTCCAGCCACTGTGGGCTTCCGGCAGAGTGCTGAGCGTGCCGAGGACCGTGTAGCTGTTTTTTAACAGGCCCTCGACGCCGCCGCCAGTTGCATAGACGAGGACCCGCTCGAAGGCATAGCCGATCCGGCCTAGCAGCGCGCCTTGAAGGTAGAGATTTGTATTGAGCGAAACATAGTATACAGGCGAGATCGTTTGGGTCAAATCGACTCCGTCGATTTCGCCTTCAAGGCCGAGGACAAATTGGTTGACCTTCCAATTATAGCCAAGATGCGCGCCACCGACCACGCCATCTGCGTTCGCGGTGCTTGGAAACACACCGGTCACGACCGGGGTGACACCGACTGGACCCGTATTAAACGTCGTGGTGTAGTCATTCTCCCAGGCAAAGCCAACTTGACCACCAAGGTAGAGACCCGCCCATGTGAACGGAGTGGGTGGCGGGGTTGGGGTGAGATCGGCGGCAGCGGCGAATGAATCAACCGCCAGGATCACCGTTGAAGACAAGAGAAGCCGTTTGAACATGTCCCTACTCCGGGATGTGTGGGCCGTTGCCATCAGAGCTTGGCTCGGAGGGTGAAGCCAACCATGAGGGGCTGACCAACCGAGCCTGTGATCTCACCCGCCGGCGCGCTTGCGGCAACACTGATGAAGTAGTGCTTGTTCAGCGCATTATGCGCCCAGCCGACCAAATCCCAGCTCCCATCCTCAAACTTGAGGCCTGCATGAAGATCGAGGATGCCATAAGGGTTGATCTTGCTATAGATGGAATCATCCGTCCCCGAATAAAAGGAGCTCTGCCAGGTATAGTCCGCACCGAAATACCCGATGACGGGTTTGTCGACGATCTCGGAAACGATGTTTCCCAGATGATGGCTATATTCGGCACCACCGACCACAGTAAATTTCGGGATGAGGGCCAAGGGTTTGCCAGTGAGATCGCAGCTCGTCTGGCCGGTCACCTCGAAGGGACATACGGAATTGGTGAAGGATCCAAAATAGGCATCATCATAGACGAGCGAGAAATAGGATTGCAGACCATCGATCGGCTTAGCACGGACATCGAGCTCAACACCTCGGGAATCGGCCAGCTGTGCATTGGCCAAATAACTGACGGCCGTGGTCCCTTGCACATAGGATTCATAGGTAATGTAATTGTGATCATACATGGTGTAAGCATCGAGGTTGACCAACAGGCGTTGATCGAACCAGCTGCTTTTGACTCCCACTTCATAATTGTCGAGGCGTTCGGGCAACACGGTTGTCGGTACGGTAACTGGCAGGTTACCGGTCGCGGGATTGGGGCCACCCGCGCGGCCACCCTGGGAAACGGTAACATAGCCAAAGACATCCGGGGTGAACTTATAAGTGGCCGTCCCCAAAGCCGAAACGATGCCTTGATGGGTTTCCGCATACCAGGTCCGCGGAGCCCCGACCAGGCCGTTGCGGTCTGTGTAGATCTGATTGATCTCGGTCGGGGTGAGGCCCGCAGGAATAGGCATGGCATTGCCGAACCATTGATTGAAATAGCTGTCCTTGTAATTGTAGGAATAGCGCACGCCTGTCGTGATATCAAAATCTGATGTGGCGTGCCACACGCTCTGAGCATAAGGCGCAATCTGTTTCGTGGACGGGTTATCGAAGGCTTGGCCCATCAAATAGTTGTAAGCTGTATTATTGACGATCGCCGGTTGGGATGTGCTGCCATAGTAAGCTCCGGCCAGTGGTCCATAAGGGTTTTTTTCACGATCGACGAGAAGATCCCAAAAGAGAAATGTGCCGGCTGACACATCGAGAGGGCCGCCCTTTGGCGCGGACACCTTGAAATCCTCCTCCACCGCTTTTGCATCGATTTGGTTACCAGTGCCGACGTCGTAAGGGACCCCTGGCGTCGTTGTGTAGCCGTTATGCGGATGGAATTCCCACTCCGTGGCGGCGGTGACGGAATTAATCGTGAAGCCGTTGAGATTATAGTCGATTTTTGCCGAAGCCTGGTAATTGTCTTGCGCCGTGTTTTGCCATCCAAAGCCGCTCGTGGTGTAGGTTGAGAGCAAAGTCCCGCCCCAGGGAACCGGCCAGTCGATTCGGGCTGAACGGGCGTAGAAATTATTCTTAACGGGTTCACCATTCGTATAATAGTCAACAACGCCGGCAAAGCCGGCGGGGTTCTGGGCCTGGGTGACGGTCGAATAATTGAGGGCGAGAAGCGCTGTCAGATCCTGGTTCGGCTTCAGAAGGAATTGAAGCAGCGCACCTTTGTCATGAGTACCCATATATTGTTCGTCGCTCGTGGTGCTATCCAAATAACCTTCTTGGTCCTGGCCGAATATGGAAAGGCGGAACGCAGCCCAGTCGCTATCGGCGATGGCGCCTGTCGCGCTTCCCCGGAAGAGGAATTGATTGTAGCTGCCATATTGAAATTCACCTTTCTCCTGCGTCACGAAACTCGGCAGCTCGGTCGTGATCTTGACGACGCCGCCTGTGTTGTCCTGGCCGCCGGCCGTAGCCTGCGGGCCTTTCAGAACCTCGATCCCGGCCAAGTCCGGGATCTCGAAAATGGCTTGTCCAACGAAAGGCTGATAGACCCCATTGAGATAGACCGTTGAACCGCCAAATATTGCGTCGGTCGCGTTTGATGAGGCGGCGCCAAAGCCGCGGATATTGATCGCAATATTGCGCACATTGCCGAATTTGATGTTGAGGGCTGGCTCCAGTTTTTCCGCGGCTTGCAGATCATTGGCCTGAATGGCTTGCAATTGTTCCTGCGTGACGATCGTTGCGGTAACGGGCGAGGATTGCACCTGTTCGATTTGGCTTTGTGAGATGGCCGCCGCATTCGGCGGTTCGGTCGGCTGTTCGGGCTCCGAGGAGACGACCACATCCTCGACATGGCCTTCGATGGCCTGCGCCAGAGCCACTGTCGGGGCGGTGAGCGTGAGGCAAAAGGGAAGGCCTAGACGCAACCGGGATACAACCTTTTTTTTCATGACGGCATTCCACGGAAAAAACAGAATTCGTCACAAACTCTGATCAATCCGATCAGATTTATGAGCATTTCTTAATGTCTATTTTTTCTATCAATCAAGTCAATTTATAATCTGCAAAACCGATCTATTTACATGACAGTCTGGCAAAAATGTCACAATCGCTCGGTGCCAACGCGGATCAGGAAGTCAATTCTCACCGGCAGAATGCGAAAAAGCGAAGGTAGTCAAACTTGGAGAGGTTCATCCAGATTGTGTGTTTCACCCATCGGTGAGTTTAAGATAGGACATTACAAGATAAAGACGACTCTCGCTTGGTCCAAGATTACGATAACTGTGCGGCACATCACCCTCGAAAACGATTGCGTCACCCTCTTCGAGTCGTTCGGGCGGCTCTTTGCCTACCGTGATTTCAATGTGGCCTCGGGTGACGACAAGGGATTCGAGTGTACAGGGGGCATGGGCTTCCGAAAAAAAACTATGATGCGGGGCGATTGTCAGTTCGTAGAATTCCACAAGCCGGCTGCAATCATAAGGAAACAAAGCCCGTGATCTGAAGCCTCCATCGCTTGAGGATATGACGGTCTCATTGGCTTTCCGTAGCACAAACATGCCACGTCGCTGCCCTGCGGCAATGAGACTGCCTATTGGAACACCGAGCGCGTTAGCGATCTTCCAAAGAAGATGGATCGGCGGAACGATTTCTCCCGCGGCGACCGCACTGAGTTTCTTCTTGTCAAGCCCTGAATATTCGGCCAGTTTTTCAAAAGAGCGTCCTTGACGAAGCATTAAGCTCCGCAAACGCTCCGCGATGCTCGAACCGAATGCTTGCAATGGCAAGGCGGCTTGCGGTGTGGTTGCTGGGGGAGGGAACTTCTCGGAAGAGAATTTCATTTATATTCCATAGAATGTATGGACATAAATTAAAACCAATCCATCAATCTTCGTCAAGCCATCCACGAAGAGCGCCAAAAAATTCTAAAGAGGAGAGAAATCGAGAAGAGTTCTTTTATCCGTATCTTAGCGAAGACGAAGTTTATCTCGCGTGCCGTGGCTGTTCATTCGATATAGGATCGGAGCGATCAGGAACGTGGAGCAGCAAGTCGCGCGAAGCCTAGAATATTCTCATCCGGTCAACCTATCATTGCGATAGCAGAACGGCTGGCGACGGCACTTGATGGCAAGCTGAATGATCGAGAGCACAGATGATTTCGTCGGCAGGGATTTTTTTCGGCTGGGCACGCCGGGTGATATCCCCTGCCCCGCTTGCAACTTGATATGCCCGAATGGACAGTTCGAGAACGGCATCAACAAACCCGCGCGGGATTTAATTTGCGTGGCGGTCTAGCTAGAGGTCTAGACAGCTCTCCAGCCTGATTTCCTGGCTGAAAGTCAATCACTCAAATTCTGTCACTTGTCCGCGAATTGCACACAATTTTTGATTTTGATCTGCGGGCCCGCAAAAATCTGTTGACCACCAACCTACTATATTTATAGACTTAATAGATGGGTGATCAACTATGGCACCAAAATTATCGTTCCATTCCTAAAGAGGCGCCGAAATGAGCTCAGCTCTCGCATCCGCAAGCGTAGGTTTGGATGATTTAGATCCGCAATTATCGACGTCGCCTGAGGGTGCGCAGATACTTCTTTTGCCCATTCATCCAAAGCCCTCCCCTTGGACTCGCGGCGGCGGCGCTGCTCTTTACGCCGCACTTCTGGCCGCCGGCCTGCTTTATGCGGCGCGTCCTCAGGGACCAGTTGAGGACCAGGCGATCGAACTCGTCATGCTGCCACCCGTGGCTGAAGAAGAGCCTCCACCTCCACCACCGCCTCTACCACCACCGGAGGAAGAGCCCCCGCCGCCTGTCGCGGAAGAGCCGGTTGCTCCCAAACCACCTCTGCCCCCACCGAAACCGAAGCCAAAGGTGGTCGCGAAGCCCGAAAAGCCGCCAGTAGCACATGCTCCGGCGGAAGCGGTGAGGAGCGGTCCGACGAAAGTTCCGCCGAATGCTATTGCTTCGAGCTACGCCAATCAGATTCATTCCCGAATTGCTCACGCTGCCGTGGCTCCACATGGCGGTCCACCGCACCAACTGATTCGCGTCGGCTATCGGCTCGTGATCTCACCTTCCGGCGCGGTGATTTCGAAGAGCATATCGCCTTCCGGCAATGCGGTCTTTGACTCGGCTGCCACACAGGCTTTGGTCCGCGCTGCACCCTTCCCTGCAACGGGCATGACGCAGCCTGTGGCTCTCTCCGGCGCTATTGTTTTCAAATAAGCCGTTCCTCCACCCCAGCCAACCCATCCTCAAGAGTTAAGGAGTTGATCATATGGCGGATACCATCGATGCCGCTGCACCCGCAGTAGCGCATATCTTGTCGCCAGTCGAATTGTTCACCCAGGCCGACACGGTCGTTAAGGCGGTGGTGATTATCCTGATCCTTGCCTCGGCTTGGGGATGGGCCATCATTTTAGAAAAGATCATCCGGCTCAGCGTGTTGCAGAAGCGGGCGACCAAGCTCATTGCCAGCATCCAATCGGGGCTGCCCGTTACCACCGTGGCTGAAAGCTTCGCCAAGGCCTCACAGAAGGATCCATTCGTCACGGTCTATAAAGCCCTTGTCGATGAGAACAATCGCTCGGTCGATCTGGTTCATTCCGAAGCCCAACGGGAGAGTCTGCAAGACCGCGTTCATCGGGTTGGCCAGCTTACAAGCTCCGATGCGCTCAGCAACCTACAGAGCAATCTGCCGGGTCTGGCAACGATTGGTTCCGTGGCGCCCTTCGTTGGTTTGTTCGGTACCGTCTGGGGCATTATGACCTCGTTCCAGGGCATAGCTGCCAACAATAATACGAGCCTTGCGGTCGTTGCACCGGGTATTGCCGAAGCCTTATTCGCCACGGCGCTTGGCCTTTTTGCCGCCATACCAGCCGTCGTCTTCTACAACCGCATCGGCAATGAAATCAGCCGTTACGGAAAGCGTCTGCACTCGTTCATCGGTGTATTCGAGATCGAATTGTCGCGCCAGCTCGCCAAAAAGGGAGATCGCAATGGCCTTCGCGCTGCGTAATCAAAACGACGATGCCTTGGATACGCCGCCGGTGAGCGACATCAATGTGACGCCGCTCGTCGACGTCATGCTGGTTCTCCTCATCGTCTTCATGGTCGCGGCACCTTTAATGACCGCTGGCATCCCAGTCGATTTGCCAAAGGCCACGGCCAAACCTCTTGTTGACCAAAAGCAGCCGATCTCAGTCAGCATCGATGCCGATGGCAAATATTTCGTCGACAAACGCGAAGTGGCGGCCGATGAGCTTATTCTCGTCCTCGATGAGAGTGCCGATGGCAAGGAGCGCCGCATCCATGTGCGGGGCGACAAGAACATTGCTTATGGCAAGGTCATCGAGGTGATGAGTCTCATCAATTCAGCAGGCTACACCAAGGTCGCATTGGTTTCGGATCCTGCCGCCCGGCCTCCTGGACTATGACACAATAAGTTGGTCGTTTCTCCTACCACTTGGACTGGGATCAGCACGCACACGTGCTGATCCCAGCCAAATTCTGCTGGTTCTTATGCACATAAGACATGCATCAAAGTGCAACGCGTACTCCAAAACCTATCCGGAGAATTGAGATTATGACTCGGACATCGATAATTGCCCGCCGGTTGATGATCGTCGGCAGTGTTGTGATCTTGGGCGCGACATTTGCTCTATCCGCCAAATCCCAAACGGCGCCCGCGGCCCCGCCACCTGCCGCGGGTGGGTTGTCGCCGGCCAGGCAAGCTGTGGACGACCGCCGAGCCGTCTATAAGCTCATCGGAAACAACTTCAAGCCGCTCGGCGCTGTATTGAAAGGCAGCCCCTATGAGGCAACTACAGTGCAAAAGAGCATCACCCGCCTTGTGTTTCTTTCGGGACTAATAGACGATGCCTTTCCCGACATCTCCAACATCGGCGAACCCGAAACCAAGGCCAAACCGGATGTTTGGACCAATCGCGCGGATTTCGACAAAAAGGTCAAGGAATTTCAAACGCACCTCATTGCCTTGCAACTCTTAAATGATACGGACAAAGCGGCGACGGAGGCCTTCAAAACCGCCGCCACTGCGGTGGCTCAAGATTGCAAAGAATGTCACGACACCTACAGAGCAAAATAAGCCGGCCGGCGCGCGGTGGTGATATGTGCAATCAGCGATTGGTGTTCGAGGCGTCTCTAAAGAAAACCTGGCAAGGAGCGGCCAGCCAATCGGAAGGATCTCCATCGCGTGCAGCCATTCAATAGATCAGTAAAAACTCCTTATGAAGAGACTATATCATGACGACCGTCGACGAGATTAGTCAAACGGCAGCGGTTGAGCGGCAAGTTTGGGATTTGCCGGTTCGCGTCTTTCACTGGGCTCTGGTGGCGGCCTTCGTTGGCGCGTTTGTCACCAACAAAATGGGGGTTAGCTATTTCAAATATCACGTATGGTGTGGCTACGCCGTTATCGTATTGGTGACGTTTCGTATTGTATGGGGTTTTGTGGGCACTCGTCACGCGCAATTTTGGAATTTTATTTGCGGCCCCGCGGTGACCCTAGGCTATTTGATTGGGATATTACGTGGCCATAAGATGCGCCATGCTGGCCATAATCCATTAGGCGCCTGGATGGTGGTGACGTTATTGATTGCTTTAGGTATGCAGGCGTTTTCCGGGCTGTTCGGCAATGACGAAATTTTCAATGCAGGCCCACTCTATGGATATGTAACAAAGGAAGTCAGCCTAACGTTGACATCATTGCATCGCCACCTCTTTTACTGGATCACCGGGGCGGTTGCGATCCACGTCCTAGCGGTTATAGCACATTATTTGTTTGGCCATGGGCATTTGCTGCGCGCGATGGTCACCGGCCGCAAACCGCAACACCTTGTGGCGGAACCCGACGGCATTGCCTCGTCCCGTTGTTGGCTTGCCATACTGGTGACCATTGCCATTGCTGGAGCACTCACCTGGGTTGTGACCCATGCGCCAGCACCTATCGACGATGGAGTTTTCTGAAGCGCCTTGCCGGCTCGACGCGACACGTCTTTGACTTGATTGGCGTGGCGAGCCATTCAACCAGATGTCTGCGATACTGGCAAAACTCGGTCAGCCCCTTATTTCTTAAGGGGCTTATAAACATCGTGACAAGCGCGGCACAGCTTCGCCGTATCTCTTGCCGCCGAAGCCGCGGCATCAAAGTCATTATCCGCAAGGGACTTGATCGCTCCGCCGATCAAGTCCAGCCCTTGTTTCGAAATCTTCACGGCGTCGTCAGCATCGCCTTTCTTAGTGAAATATTTTTCTGTATACCTGAATCCATCCTGGAGGATTTCGGCGTCTTCTGTCGCGCCTTGGGCATTCCCGGCCATGATATCCGGCTCAAAATATTTGATCGTTTTGTCGAGATCGCGCATCAAATCGTCATCGTAATCGTGCAGGTCGAGGTCACGATGTTGGGCATTAACAGCACCACTGAGGGCAGCCGCACATAATAGCGCAACAGGAAGGACGTATTTTCGAATCATGAGTGTTTCCGTTAGGCAGGCAGGGCCTGAGACGATCACCAGGCGCAGCAAAGATAATTAATTCCAGTGCTACGCAATATGAAAGACGCACCAATCCGTTCTGTCGGTTGTGGGAGTTGATGGCTATGTTCAACGCCCGGAAGGAATTTCCTTCCGGGCGTTTTTGAATGCTCTGATACTCGGCTGGAAGTCACCGTTTATGCGAGAAGGTCTTTTACAACCTCGCCATAGACGACCGTTGGACGTTCGGCCCGACCGGCTCTTAGATAAATGGTTTTCAGATGATCAAGCCCCAGGAGTTGGAGCACCGTCGCGTGAAGATCATAGGTATCGACCTTTTTACCGACGGATTGCAGCCCGATTTCATCGGTTTCACCGAAAGCTGTGCCGGCCTTGACGCCGCCTCCGGCGAGCCATTGTGTATATCCCCAAGGATTGTGATCACGTCCATTCCCGCTCTGACCATAGGATGTGCGGCCAAATTCCGAGGTCCACACGACGAGTGTTGTATCCAAGAGACCGCGTTGTTTCAGATCGGCCAGGAGGCCGGCGATCGGTTTATCGACCGCCGCCGCGTGTGGGCCATGATTCTTCTCAAGTTCGCGGTGCGCGTCCCAATTCTGGACATCGCCTTCACCGATTGGTCCGGAGACGACTTGAATGAACCGGACTTGGCGTTCGACCAGACGGCGGGCCCGTAGGAGATTAGTGCCATAGTCGCGGGTGATGTCTTCGTCGAGGCCATAAAGCTTCTTGGTTGCATCCGCCTCCTTGCTCAGATCGACGGCTTCAGGGGCCGTGGATTCCATACGGTAGGCGAGCTCATATGAGCGCAGACGCGCCTGGAGCTCCGTATCTTCCGGATGGAAGGACGCGCTGTGATCGTTCAGCCGTTTGAGCAGATCAAGATCGTCGCGCTGTTCCGCCGTCGAAATCAGCTCTGGATGGGCGAGGTTAAGGATCGGCGAATTGCCAGGGCGGAAAGCGGTGCCTTGATAGATGGCAGGAAGAAAGCCCGAACTCCAGTTCACCGAACCGCCCTGCGGCTCCTTCTTACCGCTGTAGAGTACGACATAGGCTGGCAGATCCGGATTGGCCGAGCCGAGCGCGTAGGTAATCCAGGCGCCAAGCGATGGGCGCCCTGGGCTCGTATCGCCCGTATTCAGCTTGAGAATCGAGATGTCGTGCGTGGCGCCGATGGTCGTGCTGGATTTGATGAAGGCGATCTTATCAGCGTGTTGGGCGAGGTTCGGGAGAAGATCGGAGAACCAGGCGCCGCTCTCGCCGTATTGTTTCCAGGTCCGATTGGAGACGAAAAGCTTGCCAACACCACCCTGCGTGCTCGTCTTGAGTCCCTGCAGGAAGGAAGGCGGGACTTCTTGTCCCGCGAGCTTGATAAGCTCGGGTTTGTAATCGTAAAGGTCAAGCGTGCTCGGCGCGCCATCCATGTGCAACCAAATGACGGATTTGACCTTTGGCGTGAAATGCGGCGGCTTTGGCGCCAGCGGATCGACCAGCGCGTCGGCAAGAGCCGGAGTGGCAAATACGCCACCCCCCGGCATTTTGGCTGCCAACGTCAGCCCACCGAGCCCATAGAAGGCATTGAATAGCCATTCCCGGCGTGATTGTATACTCATAGCGGAGTTTCCTCTTGTTCCTTGATAACTGAGCCGTTGACTTGAATCAGAAGCGGTAAGTGAAGTCATTGGAGTTCACGACCGCATGAACGAGGTCGACAAACACCGCAGCTTCGATGGGGTTGAAGGTTTGGGTGCCCTTCAGGCCAATCGGGATGGCGACCGAGAATTTTCCGTCGTTCGCTTTCTCAAAGATGGTTTTCTCATGGGTGATGAGAAAGGCCAGGAGAATGGTCTTCTCCGTCTCGTCCGGGTTGCGGGCGAATAGGATTTGATAGAGCCGGTTCAATTGAGCCAGCTGATCGTTGCCAGCTTCGCGGATCACCCGGCCGGCCAAGGCTTGCGACAGGCTAAACACGAAATCATTGTTGAGCAAGGTCAGCGCCTGCAGCGGTGTGGTGGTTACATCGCGCTTGCTGTGGACTTGCTGCGAGGAAGCCATGTCGAAGGGCTGGAGCAGTGGATAGGGAATGCTGCGCCGCGTGAAGACATAGATCGAGCGCCGGTAATGATCCTGGGTATCCTTCGAAACCGGCCATAGCGCTCCGGCATCGAGATTGGCGGGGACTGGTGGGAAAACGCTCGGTCCGCCAACCTTGTCATTCAGCTTTCCGGCTGCGACAAGGAGGGAATCGCGAATCTCTTCGGCCTCCATGCGCTTGCGCGGGAACACGGCGAGCAGCTTGTTATCGGGATCGGCTGCATGGGCATCGTCGCGAAAGGCCGAGGATTGGCGATAGACGCTCGAGAGCAGGATCTGCCGGTGCAGCTTCTTGATGTCAAATTCGCTCTTGATGAATTCGCTCGCAAGATAATCGAGCAATTCGGGATGGGTCGGCTTGTCCCCGGCTTTGCCGAAATCGCTTACCGTGCTCACGATGCCCTTGGCGAAATAATTGTTCCAGATCCGGTTCACATAGACTCGGGCTGTCAGCGGATTTTTCGGGCTGACCAGCCAATTGGCGAGCGCGGTACGGCGGCCGGATGAAGTGGCTGTCGGCTCGATAACTGGTTTTTCATCGGTCAAAACAACAGGAAAGGCCGGCTGCACTTCGTCGAGTGGCTTCTCATGATTGCCGCCGGATAAAATGTAGGTTGGGGGTGAGTCGGGATGGCCAAGTTCCGACATGGTCGTGTAAGTGTTCGACCCCTTGGCCGGCTTCAATTTGTCGAACTTCTTCAATTCCTCCGAGAGCTTCTTGTATTCTTGCCACCGTTCTGCGGCTTCGGGCGTATATTCCGGGTTTTCCTTATGATCGCCAGCGTCCTGGAGATAGCCGGCAAAATCCCTCTCGGTCGTGACATTATCGAGGCGATGGTTAATCCAGCGATCAAAGGCCGTCCACTCGCTCTGCGGCTTGAAAATGGATGCCCTGCTATCCGTCAGGTAACGCTCTTTGTGATATTTCAGAGCCTTGTCTTTGACAGGAGCAATCAACACGGCTTGCTGGAAACGAATATCCTTGGTGGCTTCGTCCCATTTCGCCCACTGCCGATCATACTCGCTCTCGACGTCCCCTTTCGCGGCAGGAATCCCGTCGACTTCGCTCGTATTGGCGAAAAAGGCCTGCAGCGAGTAATAGTCCTTCTGGGAAAACTTATCCGTCTTGTGGTTGTGGCATCTGGCACAGCCAACAGTCGTGCCGAGGATTGCTTGGCCCACCGTATCGGTGATGTCCGTGGTGATTTGGTACTTTCTCTGAACGAGGTCGCGCGAGTTATAGTTGTCCGGGTAGCCTGCCAAGAAGCCTGTCGCGACCAATATTTCCTGATTTCCAGGCGCCAATTCGTCACCGGCGAGTTGCTCCTGAATGAAACGGGAATAAGGCTTATTCTCATTAAAGGCATTGATCACATAATCCCGGTATCGCCACATATCCGGGCGTGTCTGATCCGTCTGAAACCCGGCGCTATCGGCGTAACGGGCGAGATCGAGCCATTGGCGGGCCTGACGCTCGCCGTAATGCGGCGAGGCCAGCAGACGATCGACCAATTTTTCATAAGCATCCGGCCCTGTGTCGCTCACAAAGGCCTCAACTTCCTCTGGCGTCGGAATGAGGCCCCAGGCATCCAAGGTCGCGCGCCGGATGAAAGCGCTGCGGTCGACATCGGGTGATGGCTTCAGGCCTTTGTCTTCAAGCTTTGCCAAGATAAAAGCGTCGATTGGCGTACGCACCCAATCTTTCTGAGCCACTTCAGGAGTGGCGGGCTCCACCAAGGGCAGCCATCCGTAAGGCAGACGGGGGGTTTGGTTTTGCGGCTTTGCATCCGCATCTCCGGCCTTATCGACCAACTTGTCGGACGGCTTATCATCCGCGGTAGCCGACGCTGCGGCTGATAGGCCTATCGCAGCGGCAAGGGCGACGTTTTTCAAAGTTTTCTTCATTGCCTAACCCCAACTTCGAGATATTTCCTGAATATGGCTGGACTTGACGATTCGATGGCTTTGCTCAGCAAAGCTGTCTAATTGACAGTTCAATTTCTCTTCTTCGGACAGGTCTGTAGGCGGCGAACGCCTTTGGCTATATTCCTACAATTTTCATCGACATTGTCAATTGACTACTTATAGGCGCTGATATAAAGACAGACGCATCAGCAGGTGGGCCTCCTCGTGGGCTGCCCATTGGATCTTTCATCCTTATTCGCCACGGGTTTCTCAGTGAGAGATGTTCTTAATCCAAACCGAACGCTTCGCCTTGCGCAGTCTGGGGCGGGAAAAGATGCGTCAGAGGAATCCGAACACAATTCGAGGAAGACAACTTGAAACGGGCTCTGAAAAAATATTTTGTTCTACGAACGTCTTAGAATTCATTGCGAGTCAAAGACGTGAATGGAAGAGAAACCAGCGCGAGTTTTCTCATGGCCCGGAAGGAGGGAACGAAGTGACACGCAAGACAGCCCAAGACTTCGATCCGAAAGTGCTGAAGCTCTTCGATCTTTACGTTCATGGCGTGATTAGCCGGCGGGGATTTTTGGATGGAGCAGCGAAAGTTGTGGCGGAGAGCGTGGCGGCAACAGCCTTGCTCGAGGCGCTGCAGCCCAAATTTGCCGAAGCCGCGCAGGTCGCCCCGGATGATTCGCGCATCAAGGTAAGTTATGTCGAATTTTCTTCACCGGAGGGCTACGGCAAAGTGCGAGCCTATCTTGCGAAGCCGGCCCACGCGGAAGGCAAGCTTCCGACCGTTCTTGTCATACATGAGAATCGCGGCCTCAACCCACATATCGAAGATATTAGCCGACGGCTGGCGGTCGATCAGTTTATTGCTTTGGCCCCAGATGCCCTCTCTCCGCTGGGCGGCTATCCAGGAGATGAGGACAAGGCGCGCGATCTCTTCACCAAGCTCGATCAAGCCAAGACTCACAATGACTTCATTGCAGCAGTTGGTGTGTTGAAGAGCTTGCCAGAGGGAAATGGGAAGGTCGGCGCAGTTGGGTTCTGTTACGGCGGAGGCATTGCCAATTTCCTGGCAACCAGGCTTCCCGATCTAACTGCTGCCGTACCCTTTTACGGGGCCCAGCCGACAGCGGAAGAGACGGCGAAAATAAAGGCGGCCCTGTTGATCCATTACGCCGGAGCCGATGATCGTATCGATGCTGGATGGCCTGCCTATGAGGCGGCGCTAAGGGCCAATGGCATCAACTACCAGGCCTTTATCTATCCCGGTGTTCAGCATGGGTTCAACAACGATACAACCCCCCGCTATGACGCGGCTGCCGCTCAGCTCGCCTGGCAGCGCACCATCGAATTTTTCAATGCTCATCTTTCGAGCTGATGAACTGCGGCCGAGGCTGACAGCGTCGCCTCTCTCCATGAGCCAATCCGGCAAAAGGTTAAAATCCCTATGCGTAAACTCTTCACTTGCACCGCAGTGGCGGTCATTCTCGCGGCTTCCCTTGCAAAGGCGGCAGATCAAGCCTCCCCAGTCACGGCGGCACCGCCAGCTGCCGAATACAAATATAAAACACCGCGACTCAAGCGCACAGAGATTGACCTCCTCTTGG